>NZ_WIQI01000028.1 GCF_009602535.1 Ornithinicoccus halotolerans
GGCCCGGCAGCGGCACCGGCAGCAGCGGCCGCCGCCGGCCGGTCGCGGCGAGGTAGCCGCGGAGCAGGTCCGTCATCGCGTGCACCTCCGGGCCGGCGACGTCGGGGACCAGCCCGGCCGGCGGGCCCAGCGCCAGCTCGACCAGCCGGTCGGCGACCTCGCCGGCGTCGACCGGCTGGAACCGCCAGCCGGCCGGGACCGGCACGATCGGCATCCGGGTCATGGTCCGGACCATCGCGAGCAGGGACTGGTGGAACTGGGTGGCCCGCACCGTGCTCCACGGCAGGCCCGACTCCGCCACCACGCGCTCGGCGCGGCCCTTGGCGGCGAAGTAGCCGAACAGGGCGCGGTCCACGGCGGTCTCGACGGGCAGCCGGTCGGCGCCGACGACCGAGATGAGGACCAGGTGGGGACCGCCCGCGTCGGTCGCGGCCCGCACCAGCTGCTGGGTCTTGGCCTCGTCGCCCGTGGCGGAGCCGGCGCAGTGGACGACCGTGCCGACGCCGTCGAGGGCAGCCACGACACCGCTACCGCCGGAGAGGTCACCGATGACGTGCTCGACACCGGATCCACGTCCCTCCGCAGGGGCGTGGCGACTCAGCACGCGCACGGGGCGACCGGCGCGCTGCAGCCGGTCGACGACGCGCCGGCCGAGGGTGCCGGTGCCACCGGTGACAAGGACGAGTGAGGACATCATGGCTCCTTGGTTGCAGTCAGGACCGGGGTTGCCGGTCACACCCGCGCCGTCTCGCGGGTCACCCTGTCGACACCTGAACGCGAAAGGATGTGACCGATGGACGAGCGCACCTGGCTGGAGGAGCGGTTCGGCAACCAGCGACCGCGCCTGCAGGCCGTCGCGTACCGGATCCTGGGGTCGACCCACGACGCGGAGGACGCCGTGCAGGACGCCTGGCTACGGGTGAGCCGGAGCGACACCGACGAGGTCACCAACCTCGACGCCTGGCTGACCACCGTGGTGGCCCGGGTGAGCCTGAACCTGCTGCGCTCGCGCAGCACCCGCCGCGAGCAGCCCCTGGAGGAGGCGCCGCCGGGGGCCTCGACCGGTGGACCCGCACCTGCCGGGCCGGGCACCGACCCGGAGGAGCAGGCAGTGCTGGCGGACTCGGTCGGGCTGGCGCTGCTGGTGGTGCTGGACACGCTCGCGCCCGCGGAGCGGCTGGCCTTCGTGCTGCACGACATGTTCGACCTGCCCTTCGACGAGATCGCGCCCATCGTGGACCGGTCGCCCGCGGCCGCGCGGCAGCTGGCCAGCCGTGCCCGCCGCCGGGTCCGTGGCCAGGACCGGCCGACCGGCGGCGACCTGGCGACGCAGCGCCGGGTGGTGGACGCCTACCTGGCGGCGACCCGGGACGGCGACTTCGCGGGGCTGCTGGCGCTGCTGGACCCCGACGTGGTGCTGCGCGCGGACGCGGCGGCGCTGCCGACCGGGCAGCCGGTCGTGCTCACCGGCGCAGGGGCCGTCGCGGAGGGAGCCATGGCCTCCTCCGCTCGCGCCCGCTCCGCCGAGCCGGCCCTCGTCGACGGCACAGTCGGCCTCGTCATGGCCCCTCGTGGTCAGCTGTTCCTCGCGCTGCGGTTCGGCTTCGCCGGCGACCGGATCACCGAGATCGACGTGGTGGCCGACCCGGACCGGCTGCGCAGGCTCGAGCTCGCGGTGGTGTGAGTGCGGCGGGCCGACCGGCCGGCTGCCTCAACGGTCCGCGTCGGTGGCGAAGCCGGGCCGGGCGGTCCGCTCTGCCACGTCCTCGGTCTCCTGGAAGAGGGTGATCTGCAGGTCGGCCGGCGCGTCGAGGCGGGAGTTCAGCGAGCGCCACGGCGTCATGACCGGCTCCGCGACGATCTCGGCACCCGCTGCCGCCAGCTCCTCGGTGGCCGCGGCGGAGTCGTCCACCTCGAAGGCCAGCCGGATCCGTGGGCTGGGGCGCCCGTCCGCCTCCACCTCGTCGATGAGCTCCTTGTGGCGCGGGCTGGCGATCTCGAGGGTGGCCCGTCCGGCCTCCAGGATCGCGACCCGGTCGTCCTCGCCTTCGGCGAAGGCGGCCTCCTCGGTCATCCCCAGCACGTCGCGGTAGAACCGCACCGCCTGCTCGTAGTCCTGCGCCTCGACCACTACCCGCAGCTGGCGCACCCGCTGCTGCTCCTGTCCGGTCATGACGCCATCATGCCCAGCCGGGCCGACAGCCCGACCCGAGAGGTCGGACCGGAGGGTTCGGCGGTGTGGAAGGCGACACGCCGACCGGCCAGAACTTTCTCTCCTCCACACCCGGTGGACGGCATCTTTGCTGGTCACCGCCGGTCGCAGCGTGCCTGCCGAGTGTTGTCCACAGGCCTGTGCACAGCGTGTGAACAGTGCGTCCACGCGGCGTGCACAGGTCCTCCACACCGCTGTCCACAGGGCCGCTTGGGGGGCGCGGGTTCCGGGTCTAACGTGAGGCGATCACGGGCGCGGACCGGCCCCCGCGGCCCAGCCGCCGGGGCAGGACGGTACCCGCGACTGTCAGTGCTCCGTGGTGTGCTGAGGGCACCAGTGGGACTGGTGTGACCACGGTGGTCCGGTGGCGGAGACCTGCGTGGACGGCGAGACGAGAGGACAGGAGGGGCGGATGTCGCTCAGCGAGCTGGACCGCGGCACCTACCAGGATGTGCCGGACGGGCCGCCCGACGAGCGCCTGCCACCCCAGGACCTCGCGGCCGAGCAGAGCGCGCTCGGCTCGATGATGCTGTCCAAGGACGCCATCGCCGACTGCGCCGAGATCGTGCAGCCGGTCGACTTCTACCGGCCCGCGCACGAGACCATCCACGAGGCGGTGGTCGACCTCTACAGCCGGGGGGAGCCGGTCGACGCGATCACCGTCAGCGACGAGCTGAGCAAGCGGGGCGAGCTCGGCCGCATCGGCGGCACCGCCTACCTGCACCAGCTGATCGCCTCGGTCCCCACGGCGGCCAACGCGAGCTACTACGCCCGGATCGTGGCCGAGCGCGCGGTGCTGCGCCGGCTGGTGGAGGCCGGGACCCGCATCGTGCAGATGGGCTATGCCCAGGGGGCCGGTGACGTCGAGGACATCGTCAACCTGGCCCAGGCGGAGGTCTACGGCGTCGCCGACAAGCGGGGCGGGGAGGACTACACCATCCTCGGCGAGCTGCTCGAGCCGACGATGGACGAGATCGAGCACGCCGCGGGCACGGCGGGCGAGATGATCGGCGTGCCGACCGGCTTCACCGACCTCGACGAGCTGACCAACGGGCTGCACCCCGGCCAGATGGTGATCGTCGCGGCCCGGCCGGCGATGGGCAAGGCGCTCGCCCTGGACACGCCCCTGCCTACCCCGACTGGCTGGACCACGATGGGCGAGGTCCGCGTCGGCGACCAACTGCTCGGTGCGGACGGGCGTCCCACCACCGTCACGGCCGCGACTGACATCCTGCAGGACCGCCCGTGCTATGAGGTGCACTTCTCGGACGGGTCCGTCCTGGTGGCCGACGAGGAGCACCAGTGGGCACTCGGCGTGGACGGAGCAGCGCCACAGGTGCTGACCACCGAGCAGGCGCGGCGCCGACTAGCCGAGGGTGCCGTCCTCGACGTCATCGACCGACGCCGCTTTCCCAGCACCTGGAAGGTCGAGGCCATCGCGCCGACCGCCTCCGTCCCGGTGCGTTGCGTCGAGGTGGACAGCATCGACCACCTGTACCTCGCCGGCCGGTCCATGATCCCCACCCACAACTCGACGTTCGCGCTGGACATCGCGCGCTCGGCGGCGATCAAGAACAACCTGCCGACGGTCATCTTCTCGCTGGAGATGAGCCGCACCGAGATCACGATGCGGCTGCTGTCCGCCGAGGCCTCGATCGCGCTGCAGCACATGCGCAAGGGCTCGCTGCGCGACTCCGACTGGACCAAGATCGCCGAGACCCAGGGTCGCGTCCACGGGGCGCCGCTGTTCATCGACGACAGCCCGAACATGTCGCTGATGGAGATCCGGGCCAAGTGCCGCCGGCTCAAGCAGCGCCACAACCTCAAGCTGGTGGTGGTCGACTACCTGCAGCTGATGAGCTCTGGCAAGCGGGTCGAGTCGCGTCAGCAGGAGGTGTCGGAGTTCTCCCGTGCCTTGAAGCTGCTCGCCAAGGAGCTCGAGGTGCCCGTCATCGCGCTCTCGCAGCTTAACCGTGGGCCGGAGCAGCGGACCGACAAGAAGCCGCAGATGAGCGACCTGCGGGAGTCGGGGTCGATCGAGCAGGATGCCGACGTCGTGATCCTGCTGCACCGGGAGTCCATGTACGAGCGCGAGTCACCCCGCGAGGGGGAGGCCGACGTCATCGTGGCCAAGCACCGCAACGGCCCGACGGACACCATCGTGGTGGCCTTCCAGGGGCACTACAGTCGCTTCACCAACATGGCGAACAACTTCTGAGTCTCCGTAGGCCCGGACGACGGCCCTCGAGCGTCACCGTCGCGCGGCACGGACTGGCAGCGCGACCCTGAGAACGGTCCCTTCCGGCCCCGACCGGATAGTGATCTGTCCGCCGTGGCGGTCGACGACGATGCGGTGGGCGATGTCCAGGCCCAGGCCGGTCCCTTTGCCGACGTCCTTGGTCGTGTAGAACGCCTCGAACGCGCGAGCGGCCACCTGCGGCGTCATCCCGGGCCCGGTGTCGCCGACCTCCACCACCACCGTGTCACCCTCGGGCATCACCCGGAGGTGCAGCGTCCCGGCGCCGTCCATGGCGTCGACGGCGTTGTCGATGAGGTTGGTCCAGACCTGGTTCAGCTCCCCGGGGAAGGCCTCGATCTGCGGGGTGTCCTGCGCGTAGCTGCGGACCAGGGTGACGCCCTGGCGCAGCTTCTGGCCGAGCATCACCAGGGTGCTCTCCAGACCGTCCGTCACGTCGATCCGCTGCATCGACCCCCGGTCCATCTGCGAGTAGGACTTCACCGCGGCGACGAGGTCGCTCACCCGGCCGGTCGACTCCCGGATCTGCCCCAGCAGCGAGGTCACCGACAGCGTGCTGGCCACCCACTCCAGGCCCGGCTCGAGGTCGCCCCCGTGCAGCACCGCTGCGGCCCGCTCACACCAGTCGAGGTCGACACCGGCCGCGGCCAACGGTGTCGCGATCGCCCAGTCCCGCTCCACGCCGTGGGCTCGCAGCCAGTCCGACAACGCCTGCTCGTGGTCGGCGAAGCCCAGCGGGTCCAGCGCCGCCGCGCGCGGCCGGATCTCCCGGCGCAGGTCGTCCAGCGCGCTGAACTGCTCGGCGGAGGTGTCCCCACCGGTCAGCCGGCCCAGCGAGCTGAGCAGGGTCTCGTGCGCCTCCTCCAGCGCCGCTACCGAGCGGGTGGCCGCTGCGGCCGGGTTGTTCAGCTCGTGCGCCAGCCCGGCAGCCAGCGTGCCGAGGGTGACCAGCGAGGCACGCTGACGGGCAGTGGCTTCGATGCTGCGGGCGGTGCCGTAGACACCCTTGATCAGGTGGCCGCCGAAGGGAAACCAGGTGTCGAACAGCCTGCGCAGCTCGGCCGACGGGACCCGGAGCACCCGGCCGGGCACCGACCCCCGGCCGGTGGCCAGGTAGATCCCGTGCTCGTCCCAGGCGCGGAAGCCGCCGGCCCAGCGCCCCGGCACGTCCAGCGCACCGACCACCGAGTCCTCCCGGCCCAGGTGCCGGACCAGCTCGATGGAGCCCTCGACCAGCACCCACCAAGAGTCCGCACGGTCGCCCTCGTGGAACAGCTCCACCCCCGGTTCGATGGCGACCCCCTCGCCGGCGTCCACGAGCTGCGCCAGCTGCTCGGTGCTGAGCCCGTCGAACAGGCTCAGTGGTCGCAGCTCCTCGGCGCGCATCAGATGGTCGCCAGGTAGCGGTGGACCAGGTAGACCGACATCGCGCCCTCGCCGACGGCGGAGGCCACCCGCTTCATCGAGTTGAGCCGGACGTCTCCGGCGGCGAAGACACCGGGGACACTGGTCTCCAGGGCGAACGGCGCGCGCGGTAGCGGCCAGGGTCCGCGCCCGTCCGGCCCGGCACCCAGCAGGTCCGGACCGGTGAGCACGAAGCCCTTGTCGTCACGCACCGGCCCGGTGCCGAGCCAGTCGGTGCGCGGCGAGGCCCCGATGAACACGAAGAGCCAGCTGGTGGCGACCTCCTCGGTGTCCCCGCTGTCCCGGTCCGTCAGCGTGAGCCCCTCCAGGTGCCCGTCCCCGTGGCACCGGCTGACCTCGCACCGGAACCGCACGGTGATGTTCTCGGCGCGCTCGATCCGCTCGATCAGGTAGGTCGACATGCTGTCGGCCAGCGTCGCTGCCCGGACGACCAACACCACCCTGGCGGCGAACCGGGCCAGGTTCAGCACCGCCTGGCCTGCCGAGTTGGCCGCACCGACGACGTACACGTCCTCGCCCTGGCACTGCCCCGCCTCGCTCGCCGTGGCCCCGTAGTAGACGCCCTTGCCGATGAACTCGTCCCCGCCGGCCGCCGGCAGCCTCCGGTAGGAGACGCCGGTCGCCACGATGACGGCGCGGGCCTCGATGTCACCCGAGCCGTCGAGGAGCACCGCGTGCACGGGGCCACGCTGCTGCAGGCCGGTGACCGCTCTGGCCAGGACCATCTCGGCACCGAACCGGGACACCTGGGCCACCGCGCGATGGGCGAGGTCCGACCCCGTCAGGCCCCGGGGGAAGCCCAGGTAGTTCTCGATGGCGGCGCTCTGGGCGGCTTGCCCCCCGGGCGCCTCGCTCTCGACCACCACGGTGCTCAACCCCTCGGACGAGGCGTACACGGCCGCGGCCAGGCCGGCCGGTCCGCCACCCACGATGCACACGTCGTACAGCGGCTGCTGCGCCCGGGTGCTCAGCCCGATCGCGTCCGCCAGCTCGATCGTCGACGGGCAGCGCAGGGTCGCCCCGTCGGGCACGAGAACCAGCGGGAGGTCCGTCGTGGCGGCCTGCGCCAGGCCCACCAGCCGCGCGGCCTCGGCGTCACGATCGATGTCGTACCACCGGTAGGGGACGTGGTTGCGCGCCAGGAAGGTCTTGATGTCGTGGCCGCGGTCGGACCACCGGTGCCCGACGACCCGGACGTCGGAGGTGTGGTCCGGGTGCTCGCTCCACCAGTCGGCCAGGAGCTCGTCGATGACGGGGTAGAGCCGGTCCTGCGGCGGGTCCCACGGCTTGAGCAGGTAGTGGTCGAGGCCGATGTCGTTGATCGCCTTGATGGCGACGTCGGTGTCGGCGTACGCGGTGAGCAGGAGCATCTTGGCGTCCGGCGCGTGCGTGCTCGCCTGTTCCAGCAGCTCGATGCCCGTCATGCCCGGCATCCGCTGGTCGGCCGCGATGAGCGCCACCGGCTGGTCCCGCAGCGCGAGCGTGGTCAGGACCTGCAGCGCCTGCTCCCCCGACTCGGTGCGCACGATCCGGTAGCGGTCGCCGTAGCGGGTCTGCAGGTCACGGGCGATCGCGACGGACACCATGCGGTCGTCATCGACCGACAGGATCGTGGGCTTGGTCATGGCTCCACCTTCGAACCGTCTCGTATGCCCGGCCCAAGGAGGAGGAAGCGGCGCAGAGTACCGGTTCCCGGAGCATAGCGGTGGGCAGACCCCGCCGACAGCCCTGCTCCGGTCCGGTGGGCGCGAGCCTCCCCGCCTGCCGCTGCCGGATCGGTGCTGGCCCGAGACACCGCCCCGCCCACCTCGCGCGCTATGGACCCGGCTCGAGGGCGGCGCCCATCCTGGCCGCGACGGCTGACACCGCGTCCCGCAGCTCGGGGCCGCCCTCGACGCGGAACCGGAGCGGGATTGCCGCCAGCTGCTCGCCGGCGTACATCTGCGGGTTGCTGGTGATCCCGGTCAGCACGCACCGCTGGTCGTCGATGGGCTCCAGGCGGCCCATCCAGGGCCGCACGTAGCGCGCGCTGGCGCATGACCGCGGCCGGCCTGCCGACGTGCTCGCGATGCAGCGGCGAACCGCCCGCTCGGTCACCTGCAGCCGGGTCGCGAGCTCACCGTCGGTGATGCCTGGGCTGCGGTTCGTCCAGAACCACTTCTACAGTCAGCGCATGGACATGGTGCTGATCGGTGGGCTGTGGCTGGACGCGACGGTGTGGGAGGACGTGACAGGACATCTGGCGGAGCGGGGGCACCGTGCCGTGCCGGTCACGCTGCCGGGGCAGGGGGACGGCAACGGGGCCGCGACGCTGGCCGACCAGGTGGCCGCCGTCGTCGCGGCGGTGGACGCGGCCGCCGGTCGCCCGATGGTGGTCGGGCACTCCGCGGCGGCCGGGCTGGCGTGGCTGGCCGCCGACGCCCGGCCGGAGAAGGTCGCGACGGTCACCATGATCGGGGGGTTCCCGGCCGCCGACGGCACGGCCTACGCCGACTTCTTCCCGATCCGGGATGGCGCGATGCCCTTCCCCGGCTGGGAGCCGTTCGAGGGCCCCGACTCGGCCGACCTCGACGAGGCCGCCAAGGAGAGCCTCGGCTCCCGCGCGGTCCCGGTGCCCGAGCGCGTGGCCACAGGCGTGGTCCGGCTCGGCGACGAGCGCCGCTACGACGTGCCGGTGGTGCTCATCTGCCCGGAGTTCAGCCCCGCGGACGCCAGGCAGTGGATCGACGAGGGCGACGTCCCGGAGCTGGCCCGGGCCAGGCAGGTCTCGTTGGTCGACATCGACTCCGGCCACTGGCCGATGATCACCGCCCCCGCCGAGCTGGCTCGGCTGCTGGCCGAGGCCGCCGACGAGGCCTGAGGGGGAGGCGATGCCCTACACGGTCCGCCCGCTCGAGGCCGCCACCTGGGACGTCTTCGCCGAGCTGGTCGAGCGCAACAACGGGATCTTCGGCGGTTGCTGGTGCATCGGCTTCCACCCCGAGCGCGGGCAGCCGGGCGTGGACCACCGGGCCACGAAGGAGGATCGCGTCCGCACCGACCGTGCCCACGCCGCGCTGGTGCTTGACGACGCCGGACTCGCGCAGGGCTGGTGCCAGTACGGCAGTCCCGCGGAGCTGCCGAAGATCAAGCACCGCCGCGGCTACGAGCAGGACGCCCCGCCGCGGCCGGACTGGCGGATCACCTGCTTCTACGTGGACAAGCAGCACCGCGGGCAGGGCATCGCGCGGGCGGCGCTGGAGGGGGCGCTCGACCAGATCGCCCACCGGGGTGGCGGGCTCGTCGAGGCCATCCCCGAGGTGACCGCGGGCAGACAGGCGCAGGGCCGGTTCCTGTACACCGCCACGGTCGAGCTGTTCGAGGAGTACGGCTTCGCCCGGGTCCGGCAGGTCGGCAAGCACGCCTGGATCGTGAACCGGGTGGTCGCCGCGCCGCCGTGAGCCGGCGCGGGTCGACCGAGGCATTTATGACATCCTTGTTGTCATGTCGGAGGATCGTGGCCAGGCCGTCTACGCGCTGCTGCGGCACGTGCGCCCGGTCGTGCTGGGCTCCGCGCGAGTGGTGGAGACAGGGGTGCGCGCGGTCGGCTGGACGGTGGGCAGCCGCGCGGTCGTCGAGGTGCTCTACGAGGACGGGCCGGCGACCGTGCCGCAGGTGGCGACCCGGCTCGATCTGCCCCGCCAGGGCGTGCAGCGTCACGTCGACGACCTCCTCGAGCTCGGGCACGTGGCGACGCAGCCGAACCCGCGCCACCGCCGCTCGCACCTCGTCACCGTCACCGAGGCCGGCCGGGAGACGTTCGGCCGGCTCCGGGAGCGCGAGCTGAGGCAGCTGCGACAGCTGGCGCCCGACTGCACCGACGGGGACATCGCGACCGCCACGGCCGTGCTGGCGGCCCTGCACCGCGACATCCGCGCCCGAGGGAGCGCGCGGCTACCGAGGGAGGAGCGGTGAGCACCGAGCGCATCCACGCCTGGACCGAGCAGAACCGGCTGCTGGCCGCCGACGTGCTGGACGGCCTGCGGCCCGACCAGTGGGCGGCGGGCACGTTGTGCGCCGGCTGGACGGTGCGGCACCTGGCGGCCCACCTCGTGCAGCCGATGCTGGTGGGCTTCGGGCGGTTCTTCGTCACCGCGCTCCGCTACCGCGGGGACACCGACGCCACCGTCGACCACCTCACCCGGCTGCTGGCCCGCCACCGGCCGGCAGAGCTGGTGGCCCTGCTGCGGCAGCACGCGGCCGACCGGCTGAACCCACCGCGCGTCGGTCCGATCGGCCCGTTCAGCGACACCTGCCTGCACCTGCGCGACATCGCCCGGCCGCTCGGGCTCGACGCCGACGTCCCACCGGAGCACTGGGTGGCGGTGCTGGACTACCTCAGCTCCCCGCGGGTCGTCCCGGCGCTCGTGCCCCGCGGGCGCCTGGCCGGCATCGCGCTGCGCGCCACGGACGCCGACTGGCGCCACGGCACCGGCGCGGAGGCCAGCGGCCCGCTGGAGGCGCTGGCCATGGCCGCCACGGGGCGCGGCGCCGCGCTAGACGACCTGAGCGGGCCCGGGGCGAAGCTGCTCCGGCGACGGCTGTGACGGGCGGCTGGAGTGACGCCCGCGGGCTACGTTGGGCCCATGCGTCCACTGTCGGTGCCCCACGTCGACGCGCTCGACCTGTTCCGCTCCCAGCTACGGGACTTCGTCGCGGCCGTCGACGAGCTGGGTGACCAGGAGCTGCTCGGCGGCTCACGCTGCTACGGGTGGAGCCGTCTCGACCTGGTCGTGCACGTGCGGATGGGACTGGAGGAGGTGGTCGGCGGGTGCACGGCGCAGACCGGTCGGGCCCCCGACCACGACGCGGCCTCCTACTGGTCGGCCTCCGTGGAGCGCGACGACGACCCGGTCCCGCACATCCTGTGGCTGCGGCGCACGGCCTCGGCCTACGGGCGGCCGTCAGCCGCGGTGCGGCACCTGCACGACGTCGCGGCCAGACTCGCCCCCGCCCTGGACCGGCTTCCGGAGGAGCCGGTCGCCTTCCAGGGCACGGTGATGACCAGCGGGGACTTCCTGGCCAGTTGGGTCGTGGAGCTCACGGTTCACCAGCTCGACCTCGATCTCGACCCCGGTTCGCCCTCACCCGGCCCGGAGGCGCTGGCACTGACCCGGCGGACTGTCGAGGCGATCGCCGACCAGGACCTGCCAGCAGCACTCGACGACCGGACGGGTGTGCTGGTCGGCCTCGGCCGCACCACGCCACCGCCCGGCGTCGAGCTCCCCCGTCCCGCCTACCCGGTGACGGCCCGCTGACGCGCCGCCGCCCAGCGCGGCCGGCCGGCTGCCTCACTGCTGCGGGATGGGGACGGCGTGCCCGGTGACGAGGACGTGCGCGTCGTCCGGCCGGACATCGACCCACAGCTCGCTGCGCCGACCCATGTCCTCGCCCTGCACGACGAGCAGCCGCCGCGGCTCCGGCACGAGCCCGAGCTCGCGCAGGTAGCCGCCCAGCGCGGCCGCGGCCGCACCCGTGGCCGGGTCCTCGACGACGCCACCGACGGGAAACGGGTTCCGGGAGTGGAAGACCTCCTCGTCCTGCGCCCAGAGCAGCTGCACGGTGGTCCAGCCGCGCCCGGTCATCAGGTGCTGCAGCGCCGTGAAGTCGTAGTCCAGGCGCGCGAGCCGCTCGCGGCTGCGGGCGACCAGCACCAGGTGGTCGTTGCCCGCGGACGCGACGTGCGGCGGCCAGGCGTCAGCCAGGTCCGCCGCTGGCCACCGCAGCGCAGCCAGCGCCTGCTCCAGCTCCTCGGAGGTCGCCGGCCGGCTGCGGGTGGCGACGCTGCGCATGCTGGCCCGGATCCGGTCACCGTCCGCAGCGGTCACCACGGCGACCTCCCCAGCGGGGGTGTCGAACACCAGGTCACCGGTGCCCAGGCGCTCCGCCAGCGCGACCGCCGTCGCGATCGTCGCGTGACCGCAGAAGGCCACCTCAGCGCGGGGGCTGAAGAACCGCAGCGCGAACCGCCGGTCACCGGCGGACCTGGCGAACGCCGTCTCGGAGTAGCCGATCTCGGCGGCGATCGCCTGCATGCGGGTGTCGTGGAGGCCCTGCGCATCGAGGACGACGCCCGCCGGGTTGCCCCGGGCGGGATCGGTGGTGAAGGCGGCATAGCGGTGGACCTCGGCCATGGGCACCACCTTGACGCACCGGACACCCTGCCGCCCGGCCACCGCGTGGGTAGCCTCGACCGGTGACCTCGCCCCTGCAGCGCCCGGCCGAGGAGCGGGAGCACCTCGCGGAGTGGCTGCTCGACCGGCTCACGCCGATGATGAGCGGGCTCGGCATCATCTTCGTGCTGGTGGTCCTCGGGGAGCAGCTCAGCAGCCCGGGGAGCGCGGCGTCGACCGCGCTCACCGTCGTCGGGTGGGCGCTGTGGGTGGTGTTCGTGGCGGAGTTCGTGGCGCGCCTGGTCCTCGCGCCGAGCACCAGCCGGTTCCTCCGCCGGAACTGGTGGCAGCTGATCTTCATCCTGCTGCCCGTGCTGCGGGTGCTCCGGCTGGTCCGGGCGCTGCGCGTGCTGCGCGGCGGCCGCGTGCTGTCCGGTGCGATCCGGGGCTCCCGGTCGAGCGCCTCGGTGCTGCGGGGGCGGCTCGGCTGGCTGGCCTCGCTGTGGGTGATCGTGGTGCTGGCCGTCAGCCAGCTGCTGCACACGTTCGCGGCCTTCGACAGCTATGCGGCGTCGCTGCACGCGACCGCCCTGGGGGCGATGACCGGCGAGCCGCTGCCGGCCGAGGGCGGTGTCGCGCGGGTCACCGAGGTGCTCCTGGCGGCCGTGTCCGTCGGGCTGTTCGGCACGCTCGCCGCGTCGTTGGGCGCCTACTTCCTGGACTCCAGCCGGACCGAGCAGGGCACCTAGACAGCGCTGACTTGCCCGCTGACCAGCACCGGAAGAATTTTTCTGCCCCCGGGAACAGTCGCCGCCACACCGCCGTTTAGCACTCTAGAGGCGCGAGTGCCAGCCACTCAGCCTCCCCACAACAGCACACCAGCAGACCAGCCTCAGCGTTGAAGGAGGAGTCACCATGAACACCCGTCTCGACCCGTTCCGGGAGATGGACCGCTTCTTCATGGACGCGTTCCGCGCCCCGAGCGCGGCGCCGATGCCGATGGACCTGTACCGGGCCGGTGAGGAGTTCGTCGCCCGGATCGACCTGCCCGGTGTTGACCCGAGCAGCATCGACATCGACGTCGAGGACCGCACCCTGACCATCCGCGCCGAGCGTCGCGACGAGGTGGCCGAGGGCGCCCAGTGGCTCTCCCACGAGCGTCCTGCCGGCACCTTCGCCCGCCAGCTGACGCTGGGTCACGGCGTCGCGATGGACCAGATCGCGGCCGACTACAGTGACGGCGTGCTGACGCTGACCATCCCGATGGCCGAGGAGGCCAAGCCGCGCAAGATCAGCGTCAACCACGAGTCGAACGACGGCGGCCGCCGCGCCCTGGCCGGCAGTGCCGCTGAGTGACCGAGCCGTCACCGGACCCCGCGCCGGTGCCCGGTGATCCCGGGCACCGGCGCGAGATCCTCCGGCTCGCGGTTCCCGCCTTCCTGGCCCTGGTCGCCGAGCCGCTCTTCCTGCTGGCCGACAGCGCGATCGTCGGTCATCTCGGCACCGCCCCGCTGGCCGGGCTCGGTGTCGCCTCCGCGGTCCTGCTGACCGCGGTCAACCTCTTCGTCTTCCTCGCCTACGGCACGACCGCCGTCGTGGCCCGGCGCCTGGGCGCCGCCGACCACCGCGGGGCCCTGGCCGCCGGCATCGACGGCACCTGGCTGGCCGTGCTGCTGGGCGTCGCTGCCGCCGCCTTCCTGGCGCTGGCCACCCCGTGGCTGGTCGCCGCCTTCGGCGCCAGTCCTGACGCGGCCGCCGAGGCGAGCAGCTACCTGCGGGTCTCTGCCCTGGGCGTCCCGCCGATGCTCGTGGTGCTCGCCACCACCGGTGTGCTCCGGGGTCTGCAGGACACCCGCACCCCGCTGGTGGTCTCGGTCGCCGGTTTCACGGCCAACGCGCTGCTCTCGCTGCTGCTGGTCCACGTGGTGGGGCTCGGGATCGCCGGGGCCGCCTGGGGGACCGTCATCGCGCAGACCGCCATGGCCGCCGCGCTCGGCACCGTCCTGGTGCGCGGCGCCCGCCGCGAGTCGGCCCCGATGACACCGCATCCCGCCGGGGTGCTGCGAGCAGCGGCCGACGGCGTCCCGTTGCTGGTGCGCACCCTCAGCCTCCGCGCGGTGCTGCTGGTGACCACCTGGTACGCCGCCGGGCTCGGTGAGGCGGAGCTGGCGGCGCACCAGGTCGCCATGACGGTATGGACCTCGCTCACCTTCGCCCTCGACGCCCTCGCGATCGCCGGGCAGGCACTCACCGGGAAGTCCCTCGGCGCGGGTGACCGGGCCGCTACCCGGGAGGCGACCTCGACCATGGTGCGCTGGGGGGTGTGGTTCGGCGCCGCGCTCGGAGTCCTCGTCGCCGCGGGCCACCAGCTGATCCCGCTGGGCTTCTCCGCCGACCCGCAGGTGCGCGCCGCGCTGGCAGCCGCCCTGCTGGTGGTGGCCGTCGGCCAGCCGGTCTCGGGAATCGCCTTCGTGCTGGACGGCGTGCTCATCGGCGCCGGCGACGCCCGCTGGCTCGCGGTGGCGCAGACCCTGTTCCTGCTCGCCTACCTGCCCATGGTGGGGCTGCTGCTGCTGGTGGGCCTCGACGGCGTCACCGGCCTGGTCTGGCTGTGGGTCGCCTTCACCGCCTTCATGGTCGTGCGTGCGCTCGGGCTGCAGCTGCGGGCCCGCAGCGAGCGCTGGATGGTCACCGGCGCGGTCCGCTGAGAGGTGCGGTCGGCCGGACGCCCGGAGGCGCGCCGGTCCTTGCGTCCGGGGCCCCCGCGGGGGACGATCAGCCATCGACCGAAGGCGAAGGGGGCGACCGCATGGGGCCAGTCGTGGCGGATCCACGGACAGCCACCGGCGTGGCGGTGCCCGGCATCGAGACGGTGAGGCCGGTGGTGGTCCTGATGACCGGCTACCGGGGCGGCGGCCGGCGAGGGGGCCGCTGGTGGCGTTGATCGAGACCGAGGGGCTGACCAAGCGCTTCGGCTCCGTGACCGCCCTCGAAGGACTGACCCTCGAGGTGGCCCCGGGTGTCACGGGTCTGGTCGGCGCCAACGGTGCCGGCAAGTCGACCCTGCTGAAGATCCTGCTCGGTCTTCTCCCCGCCACCCAGGGCACCGCCAGCGTCCTCGACCTCGACGTGGCCACCCAGGGACCGGCGATCCGCGAACGCGTCGGGTACATGCCCGAGCACGACTGCCTGCCCCCGGATGTGTCAGCGACCGAGTTCGTCGTCCACATGGCCCGGATGTCCGGACTACCGACCACCGCCGCCCGCGAGCGCACCGCCGACACGCTGCGGCACGTGGGTCTGGACGAGGAGCGGTACCGACCGATGGGGGGCTACTCCACCGGCATGCGGCAACGGGTCAAGCTCGCGCAGGCCCTGGTCCACGACCCGAGCCTGGTGCTGCTGGACGAACCGACCAACGGGCTGGACCCGGTCGGACGCGACGACATGCTCCGGCTGATCGGTCGGATCGGCACCGAGTTCGGCATCTCGGTCATCGTCACCTCTCACCTGCTCGGCGAGCTGGAACGGGTCTGCGACGGCATCGTGGTGATCGACGGCGGACGGCTGACCCGGCACTCCACCACCGCCTCGGTCACCGAGCAGACCGCGGTGGTGACCGTCGAGGTGGATGGTGACCAGACCGAGCTGCTGGAGCGGCTGCGCCGCGCCACTGTTCCGGTGCACAGCGAGGGACGGCTGCTGCACGTCGACGTCAGTGACCCTGCCGCCTACGACAGCGTGCGTGACGCCGTCGCGGCGCTGGGCCTGGGCCTGGTGCGTATGGAACGCCAACGCCACCGGATGACCGAGATGTTCACCGGGACTCCCACCGCGCCGGAGGACGCGCATGTCTGAGCCGACCCCGGCCGCGCACACCGGCGCCATCCATGACATCGGGTACCGCCGCTACGACGGCCGGCGCCTGGGCGCCGCCTACATCCGGCGTTCGCTGTTCGTCGACACCCTCCGTGGCGGCTACGGGCTGGGCCGGTCCGCGCGATCGAAGATCATGCCGTTCCTGCTGCTGGGGATGATGGTGCTGCCGGCGGTGGTGATGGGCATCGTGACCGGCTACTTCCAGGCCCCGTCGCTGCCGGTCCAATACACCGAGTACGTGATCCTGCTGCAGATCGCCGTCACCATCTTCCTCGGCTCGCAGTCGCCCGCGGTGATGTCGCGAGATCTCCGGTTCCGCGTCGCGCCGCTGTACTTCTCGCGCCCGTTGAGCCGCCAGCAGTACGTCCAGGCGAAGTACGCCGGCATGGCGGCCGCGCTGCTCATCCTCATGGGGTTGCCCATCACGCTGCTGCTCGCAGGCGCGCTGCTGGCCGAGCTGCCTCTCAGCGACCAGCTGCCCGACTACCTCCGGGCGATGGCTGGGGCGGTGCTCTACGCGGTTGTCCTGGCCGGCATCGGCCTCCTGGTGGCCGCGATGACACCGCGGCGCGGGCTGGGCGTGGCCGCGGTGGTCGGCGTCCTGCTGGTGCTGTCCGGCCTGCAGATCGCGGTGGGCGAGATGGCCTTCGAGTTCGGCAACACCACGTTCCTCGGCTACACCGGCCTCATCTCCCCGTACACGCTGGTGGACGGGGTCGTCACCGGTGCCCTCGGTGCCGAGCCCTCGGTCGGCCAGGGGCCACCCGGGGTCACGGGCACCGCCGTGTTCGTGGCCGTCACGGTGCTGATCGTCCTCGGCTGCTACGGCGCGCTCGTGGCCCGGTACCGGAAGGCTCTCTCGTGAGCACCGTGGCGCTGGAGCAGGTCTCTCGCTGGTTCGGCAACGTCGTCGCGGTCAACGACGTCACCATGCACATCGGCCCTGGTGTCACCGGCCTGCTCGGGCCCAACGGGGCCGGGAAGTCGACGCTGATCAACATGATGGCCGGCTTCCTCGCGCCCTCCGCCGGCAGCGTCACGCTCGACGGGCGGCCCCTGTACCGCGACCAGGAGATCTACCGGGAGGTCGGCCTGGTCCCGGAGCGGGAGGAGATGTACGACGCGGTCACCGGGTGGCAGTTCGTGCTCGCCAACGCCAAGCTGCACAAGCTGCCCGACCCGGCCGCGGCCGCGCGACGGGCGATCGGCACCGTCGACATGGCTGCCGCGCAGGACCGCGACATCCGCACCTACTCCAAGGGCATGAAGCAGCGGATCAAGATGGCCACGGCGATCGTGCACGACCCGGCCGTGCTGCTGCTCGACGAGCCGTTCAACGGGATGGACCCGCGCCAGCGGCTCCACCTGATGGACCTCCTCCACGACCTCGGCGACCAGGGCCGCACCATCCTGTTCAGCTCGCACATCCTGGAGGAGGTCGAACAGATCGCCGGTCGCATCGAGGTGATGGTCTCCGGCCGGCACGCCGCGTCCGGCGACTTCCGCCGGATCCGGCGCCTGATGACCCAGCGGCCCCACCAGTACACGATCCGCTCCAGCGACGACCGGGCGCTCGCCTCGGCGGTGATCGCCGAGCAGAGTGCCTCCGGCGTCGAGCTGGTCACCGACAAGCTGGGCTCCAGCACCGTGCACGTGCAGGCCACTGACTTCTCCGCGTTCGTCCACGCACTCCCGCAGCTGGCGTCCCGGCACGGCATCCGGCTCCTGGAGGTACGGCCCGCCGACGAGTCCCTCGAGAGCGTGTTCTCCTACCTGGTGGCCCGATGAACGCGACCGTGGCGGCCCTGACCAGCCGCAGCCTCCTCGGGCGCAAGCGCACCCTGGTGCTGCTGCTCCTGCCGGCCGCGCTGCTCGGGCTGTGCACCCTGGCCCGCGTGCTCGCCGGCCTCGACCCCGACATCGAGCAGGCGCTCAACGGCCCGCTGGCGGCCAACCTCCTGACCGCGTTCGGCATCGCGATCCTGATGCCCCTGCTCGGACTCATCGCCGGTACCGGTGCGATCGGCCCGGAGATCGACGAGGGGTCGATCGTCTACCTGCTGGCGAAACCCCTGAACCGCTACTCGATCGCGATCACCAAGCTGGTCGTGGCGATCGGGGTGGTCGTGCTCTTCGGAGCACTGCCGATCACCGTGGCCGGTGTCGTGCTCACCGGCGAGCTGGGCACCGTGACCCTCGGCTACGGCGTGGGCGCCCTGGCCGCCGGCTGCGCCTACTCCGCCGTGTTCCTGGCCCTCGCCGTGGTGACCCGGAACGCCGTCGTGATCGGTCTCATCTACGCACTCATCTGGGAATCCCTGGTCGGGGGTGTGGTCCCCGGCGCGCAGACGCTGAGCATCCAGCAGTGGTCGATGGCGGTCGTGCAGGAGCTGCTCGGCGACACCGCCCAACGGCTCAGCGTGGAGGCCGCCGTCGGCTTCGGCACCGGGCTGGCCCTGCTCACCCTCGTCACCGTCACCGCGGCCGCCTACGCCGGCAACCGGCTGCAGACCCTTCCCCTGCACGACAACAGCTGAGCCGCCTCCCGTCGGGCCTCCACGACGTGACGACGGCAGCCACCACTGGATGGTGGTCGTGACGACGGGTCATCGGGAGGGGCGAGCCCTCAGCGGGAGTCACCTGACAGGTGGTCGGTGAGGGCGTCCCACTGGTCGGTGGCGGCAAAGCCGGTGCCCCTCAGACGCCCCAGATCGAGCACGCTGGTCGCGGGGCGGGGGGCCAACGGCCGGCCGGCCCCAGCGGCGTACTCCTGGGTGGTGACGGGCGTGACGTCGGCGGGATCGCGTCCCGTGGCCTGGAAGACTGCGCGGGCGACGTCGTACCAGGTGCCGGGCTCCCCGCTGTTGGTCACGTTGACGGTGCCGCGGGTCGAGGGGTCTGCCAGCAGGTGGGCGGTGGCCTGCGCGAGGGTGTCGGCGAAGGTGAGACGCCCCTGCTGGTCATTGACGACGGCCGGGGAGACGCCGCGTTCGGCCAACCGCCGCATCGTGGCCACGAAGTTGTGCCCTTCGCCGACCACCCAGGAGGTGCGCAGCAGCAGGTGGCGCGGCAGCGTGCTGACGGCCGCGTCCCCGGCGGCCTTGGAGGCTCCGTAGACGCTCACCGGACAGGGCAGGTCGCTCTCCAGATAGGCGGCCTCCGGCCCGCTGCCTCCGGTCCCGTCGAAGACGTAGTCGGTGGAGTAGTGGACCAACCGCGCCCCGTGCCGCTGGGCGGCGGCGGCCAGCGCAGCGACGCTGGTGGCGTTGACGGCGAAGGCGGTCCGGCGTCCGTCGGCGGTCTCCGCGTCGTCGACGGCCGTGAACGCTGCCGCGTTGAGGACGGTGTCCACGTCGGTCAGGTCGAGGTCCCTCACGGCGCTCGGGTCGGCGAGGTCAAGGTCGTGCCTGCTCAGGACGCGCGCCCTGGGGTAGACCGTCCGCAACGCCTTGCCCAGCTGTCCGCTCCCTCCCAGCAGGAGGACCCGGCGGGCCGTGACAGGGTCGAGGTCGGCCAGCTGAGGGTGACCCCTGTCCTTGTCCGAGATGACCGCCTCCGACAGTGGCACCGGCCACGGCACCGCGGCCGTCGGGTCGGCGAGGTTGAGGTGGGTGTACTGGGCATCGGGGGACCAGTGGGCGTTCACCAGGTAGGAGTAGACCGTGTCCGGTGCCAGGGTCTGGTAGGAGTTGCCCACGCCGCGCGGCACGAAGACCGCCGTGTGCTCGTCGAGCTCCTGGGTGTGCACCTGGCCGAAGGTCTCCCCGTCCCGCAGGTCCACCCAGGCCCCGAAGGCGCGGCCGGCGACGACGGAGACGAACTTGTCCCATGGCTCGGCGTGGATACCGCGGGTGACGCCGCGCTCGCGGTTGTAGGCGACCGAGTGCTGCACGGGGCCGAAGTCCGGCAGCCCGAGGGTTGTCATCTTGGCCCGCTGCCAGTTCTCCCGGAACCAGCCACGGACGTCCCCGTGGACCGGCATCCGCACCACCAACAGGCCAGGGATCGCGGTCGGGCTGACCTGCAGCTCCTGGCTCATAGCCACCCCCTCACTGCCCGTGCTGGGCGTACGCGGCTTCGACGGCCTCCTTGTGTGGCCGCCACCAGTCCTCGTGCTCCCGGTACCAGTCGATGGTGGCGGCCAGGCCGTCCTCGAACCGGGTGAACCGCGGTGCCCACCCCAGCTCTTGCCGCAGCCGCGTGGAGTCGATCGCGTACCGCAGGTCGTGCCCAGGTCGGTCGGTCACCAGCTCGTAGTCACCCTCGTCCCGGCCGCACTGCCGGAGCACCGCCTGCACCACGTCCTTGTTGGTGCGCTCCCCGTCGGCGCCGATCAGGTACGTCTGTCCCAGCTGCCCCTGCGTGAGGATCCTCCACACGGCGGCCGAGTGGTCCTCGGCGTGGATCCAGTCGCGCACGTTCTCCCCGGTGCCGTACAGCCGCGGCCGCGTGCCGGAGAGAACGTTGGTGATCTGCCGGGGGATGAACTTCTCGATGTGCTGCCAGGGTCCGTAGTTGTTCGAGCAGTTGCTGATCGTCGCCTGCACGTCGAAGGACCGCACCCAGGCGCGCACCAGGTGGTCGGCCCCGGCCTTGCTGGCCGAGTACGGGGAGGAGGGGCGATAGGGGGAGGACTCGGTGAACCGCTCCGGGGAGTCCAGGGCCAGGTCGCCGTACACCTCGTCGGTCGAGACATGGTGCAACCGGACCCCGTGCCGGCGCACTGCCTCCAGGACGACGAAGGTGCCCACGATGTTGGTCTCCACGAACGGCGCCGGGTCCCGCAGGCTGTTGTCGTTGTGGGACTCCGCCGCGAAGTGCACCACCGCCCCCTCCGGGCCCAGCTCAGCCACGAGCTGGTCCACCAGGGCAGCGTCAGCCACATCACCGACCACCAGCTCGACGCGGCCGGACGGCAGTCCCTCCAGCGCCGCCGGCGAGGCCGCATACGTCAGCTTGTCCAGCACGGTCACCCGCGCGTCGGTGTCCTCGACCAGGTAGTGCACGAAGTTCGCACCGATGAAACCGGCACCACCCGTGACCAAGAGGCGTCGCATGGCCGGCATCGTATGCGACGGCCGCTGTGAGGTGGGCCACTGGGTGAGTGACAGCAGCGGAACTGACTGAGGCGGCGCTCCTGGTCCAACGCTCACGTGACGAAGGCCCGCCGGGGCGAACCCCGGCGGGCCTTCGTAGTGCTGTCAGCGCACGCGGCGCAACCGGCTGCGGCGCCTCAGGCAGCCACCACCTGGACGGTGACCGTGGCGGAGACGTCCTCGTGCAGGCGCACGTGAGCGGTGTGCTCACCGGTGCTGCGGATCGGGCTGGGGACCTCGATCCGGCGACGGTCCACCTGCGGGCCACCGGCCTCGGCGATCGCCTGGGCGATCTCGGCAGGGGTGACCGCGCCGAACAGCCGGCCCGAGGAGCCGGCCCGTGCGGTCACGATCACGGTGCTGCCCTCGATGGCGGACTTGGCTGCCTGCGCCTCCTCGGCGGTGCGCAGCTCGCGCTTGGCGCGCGCGGCGGTGATCGCGTCGACCTGCTTCTGCCCGCCCTTGGTCCACGGCGTGGCCAGCTTGCGGGGCAGCAGGTAGTTGCGGGCGTAACCGTCCTTGACGTCCGCGACGTCTCCGGCGGCGCCGAGGCCGGACACCGGCTGGGTCAGGATGACCTTCATCTCGTCTCTCCTCTCGCGGGTCCGGCTCAGCGAGCCGAGCTGGAGTAGGGCAGCAGCGCCATCTCGCGGGCGTTCTTCACCGCGGTCGCGATGCGGCGCTGCTCCTGCACGGTCACGCCGGTGACGCGACGGGCACGGATCTTGCCCCGGTCGGAGATGAACTTGCGCAGCAGCGCGGTGTCCTTGTAGTCGATCGACTCGACCTTCGCCGCCTTCAGCGGGTTGGCCTTCTTCTTGGGCTTGCGCACAACGGGCTTGGCCATCGTGGTGCTCTCCTCTCGAGAGCCCGAGCGTGCCTGTGCAGCCGCTCGGGATGGTGGTTGTTCAGGTGTGGTGGAGCAGGTACTCGATCAGAACGGGGGCTCGTCGTAGGACGGACCGCCACCCCAGCCGCCGGCCTGGCCGCCCTGCTGGCCGCCGGAGGCCCACGGGTCGGCGTCGGGTTGGCGGGCGCCCTGCTGGCCGCCGAAGCCGCCCTGACCCGCCTGCTGCGGGGCCGGCTGGCCGCCCTGCTGCTGGCCGCCGCCGAAGCCACCGCCGCCGCCGCGCTGGGCCTTGGTGACCTTGGCGGTGGCGTAGCGCAGCGAGGGGCCGACCTCGTCGGCCTGCATCTCGACCACGGAGCGACGCTCCCCCTCCGGGTTCTCCCAGGAACGCTGCACCAACCGGCCGGAGACGACCACGCGGGTGCCCTTGGTCAGGGACTCGGCGACGTTCTCGGCCGCGTCACGCCAGATCGAGCAGCGCATGAACAGGGTCTCCCCGTCCTTCCACTCGTTGGTCTGCCGGTCGAAGGTGCGGGGCGTGGAGGCGACGGTGAAGTTGGCCACCGCCGCGCCCGAGGGGGTGAAGCGGAGCTCGGGGTCTGCGGTCAGGTTTCCGACGATGGTGATCGGGGTCTCGCCAGCCATGGGGGTCCTCCCTGGGTCGGGGCCGGATCAGGCGCCGAGGCGCATGAGCTTGGTGCGCAGCACGGTCTCGTTGAGGCCGAGCTGCCGGTCGAGCTCCTGGGCGGTGGCGGTCTCCGCGGTCATGGTGACCACGGCGTAGATCCCCTCGGACTTCTTGTTGATGTCATAGGCCAGCCGACGACGCCCCCAGATGTCCAGGTTGTCGATGCGGCCGCCCTCATTCCCGACGACGGCGAGCATCTTCTCCAGCTGCGGCTGGAGGGTGCGCTCGTCGACCTCGGGGTCGAGGATCATCATCAGCTCGTACTGACGCATGCGGTAACCCACCTCCTTCGGTCTCAGCGGTCACGGTCTCTCCGTGACAGGAGG
This sequence comes from Ornithinicoccus halotolerans, assembly GCF_009602535.1. GTDB lineage: Bacteria > Actinomycetota > Actinomycetes > Actinomycetales > Dermatophilaceae > Ornithinicoccus > Ornithinicoccus halotolerans. The sequence continues at coordinate 22,886 of NZ_WIQI01000028.1, forward strand.
GTTGCATCGCCCACCGTGAGCCCGCGGCCCCAGCCTGCCACGCCCCACCCATCCGGGTCCGGGAGCGTCCACAGCCGGGACGCGCCCGCAAGGACGGGCGCCGGACGCACGGTGAACCCGACCACGATACCGGCGGCATCCGCTCCTCTCCTAATCGGCGGCGAGCGTCCGCTCGGGTCCGCGGGCAGGGTCCTGGCACGGGACCGTGGCACCATCTGGCTGGTGAGCACTGCACACACCCTCTCCACGCCATGCGGGCCGGTGTCGTACTCGGTCTCCGGGCCGACCGAGGCCGGCGGCACCGAGGTCGGTCCCGGACGCGACCTGGTCCTCGTCCACGGCTGGTGCTGCGACTCCTCGACGATGGCCCCGGTCCGAGAGCGGCTGGTGCGCCGGCACCGGGTGCTGTCGATCGACCTGCGGGGCCACGGGGCGAGCCTGGAGTGGGACGACGACGGCGCGGCGGGGGCCGGCTGGGGCCGCCGCCTCGACCAGGACCAGGTGCTGCCCGCCGGGCTCTCCGCGGTCACCATCGACCACTACGCCGCCGACCTTCGGCAGGCCTGCCACGACGCCGGCCTGCGCGCTCCGGTCGTCATCGGTCACAGCATGGGGGCGCTGGTGGCGGTAGCGGCCGCGGCCGGACCGCGCGCCGGGCACAGTCCGGGTGGCCTCGTGCTGCTCGACCCGGCGCCGCTGACGAGCGCGCGTGCGGCGGGCTTCTGGCTGCGGGCGGCCGAGCAGAGCGCGCGGGACCTCGACGGCCGCTGGCGGCGGAGCTTCGCCGAGGGGATGTTCCCCGAGCACGGCGCCGCGGGCCGCTACCGGGACCATGCCAGGGTGGTGGACCTGATGGCGGGGACGCCTGCCGCCGTCGCCGCCGGGGCGGCCCGCGCGATGGCGCGGTTCGACGGCCTCGGGGGGCTCCGTCAGCTGTCGGTGCCGGTGCTGCGCATCGACGCGGAGGAGCCCGAGGCGGTCCTCGACGAGATCCCGCAGCACGTGTCGTGGACCGATGGGCGGGTGGTCGGCGCCGGCCACTTCGCCCAGCTCGAGGTGCCCGAGCAGGTCGAGGCCATGGTCGCCCGGTGGTTGACGGTGACGGGGCTGCAGGGATACTGACCAGGCGGCCCGCAGCGGCGTGCCCGTCCCCTCTGCCACCGTCCACCCCAGACCGGGAGGTTCGTCGTGAAGATCGCTGTCGTCGGCACCGGCTACGTCGGCCTGTCCAACGCCGTGGTGCTGGCCCAGCACCACGAGGTGGTCGCGCTCGACATCGACCGGGCCAAGGTGGACCTGATCAACGCCCGGACGTCACCGATCATCGACCCCGAGCTGCAGCATCTCCTGACCACCGCCGATCTGGACCTCACCGCGACGCTGGACGCGGAGAAGGCCTACCGCGGTGCCGAGTACGTGGTGGTCGCCACTCCCACCGACTACGACCCCAAGACCAACTACTTCAACACCGCCAGCGTGGAGAGCGTCATCGCGGCCGTGCACGAGATCGAGCCGGACGCGACCGTGGTCATCAAGTCGACCGTGCCGGTGGGGTTCACGGCCCGGATGCGGGCGGCACATCCCGGAACCCGCGTCATCTTCTCCCCGGAGTTCCTCCGGGAGGGCCGCGCGCTGCACGACAACCTCCACCCCTCCCGCATCATCGTCGGCGACGACTCCGAGCACGGCCGCCAGTTCGCCGAGCTGCTCCGTGAAGGTGCCGAGCGGAAGGACGTCCCCGTGCTGATCACCGGCCCCACCGAGGCGGAGGCCATCAAGCTGTTCGCCAACACCTACCTGGCGCTGCGGGTGGCCTACTTCAACGAGCTGGACACCTACGCCGCCACCCACGGGCTGGACTCCAAGCAGATCATCGAGGGCGTCGGGCTGGACCCGCGGATCGGGTCCCACTACAACAACCCCTCCTTCGGGTACGGCGGCTACTGCCTGCCCAAGGACACCCGCCAGCTGCTGGCCAACTACCAGGAGGTGCCGCAGAACCTCATCCACGCGGTGGTCGAGGCCAACACCACCCGCAAGGACTTCATCGCCGCGGACGTGCTGCGCCGCCAGCCCCGCACCGTGGGCATCTACCGGCTGATCATGAAGGAAGGGTCGGACAACTTCCGCTCCTCCAGCATCCAGGGGATCATGAAGCGCATCAAGGCCAAGGGCGTGGACGTCATCGTCTACGAGCCCACCCTCGAGTCGCGCGAGTTCTACCGGTCCGAGGTGGTGCGGGACCTGGCCGAGTTCAAGCGCCGTGCGGACGTGATCGTCGCCAACCGCCGCGCCGAGGCGCTGCAGGACGTGGCTGACAAGGTCTACACGCGCGACCTGTACGGGCGGGACTGACCCGCCCGTCGGCACCTCCACTCACCGGCAGGGCACGGCGCCCAGCCGCGCCAGCCCCTCCCGGTCGCCGGGACCGTAACCGAGCCGGTGGCCTCCCGCGTGGTGCATCAGCTCACCGGGGTCATCGACGTGCCCGAGCCCCACCAGGTGCCCGAACTCGTGGTCCATGACCGCCTGCCGCCCGCGTCCGCCCGCGGTCCCGGGCACGTCGGTGTCCAGCACGACGATGCCGGTCACGTAGTGGCGCAGGCCGGGCTGCACCTCGACGGCGGTGCTGCCGCCCAGCCCGGCCACGTCCCCGGCCAGCTCCGCCACCTCGTCCTCGTCGGCCCACATGACCAGCACGGGGTCACCCGGCCCGCGGCGCTCGTGCTCGCGGTCGTCGGTGGTGCCCGTCAGCCGCAGGTCGATCCCACTGGCCTGCCGGGTGCGCTCCACCGCCGCGGCCACCATCTCCTCGTGACCCTCCCAGGCGCCGGAGGGGTTGACCACGACCTCCACGCTCCGGCAGGGGTCATAGCCCACTGGCGCCTCCGATCCGGGCTGCGTCGCCAGGAAGGCGTAGGACCCCTGCCCGGTGACGACCTCGGGGACAGCCAACCGGTCGGTGACGACCCCGACCGTCTCCCGCCACGAGTGCGGGAGCAGCGTCGGATGCAGCACGACGGCGGCCGCCAGCACCAGCACGATCACCAGCGCAGGCAGCACACTGGTCCGCCGCCGGGTCGGGGGCGGCGGCAGCGGGGCACCGAGACCGTGCTGGGCGTCCCACTGGTCCAGCTCCACCAACCGGCGGGCCAGCTGACGGGCTCGGCGCCGTCGCCGGTAGCCGGAGAACACCATCACGCGGTGTCTGCTCGGTGCGCCGGTCTAGTCCAGGACGACGAGCACGTCGCCGTCCTGCACGACATCCCCCGGCGAGACCCGCACGTCGGTGACCGTCCCGCCGGCCTCCGCGAGGATCGGGATCTCCATCTTCATGGACTCCAGCAGGACCAGCTCTTCGCCCGGGTCGACCCGCTGGCCCACCGTGACATGCACCTGAGCGACGTTGGCCACCAGCTCCGAGGCGATCTGCTGCGTCATGGCCAGTCATCTTGTCACGACCGTGAACGTCCGTCAGTCGCCGCCGGCGGCCGTGCGGCGCTGCACCGACCCGGGTCGGTGGGGCACAGTGGGCAGCATGCCTGACGTCGTGGTGGTGGGATCGGGACCGAACGGACTGGCTGCCGCCGTGCTGTGTGCCCGGTCCGGTCTCGACGTGCTCGTCCTCGAGGGCCAGGACTCCGCAGGCGGCGGTGCCCGCACCCTCCCGCTGGTGACCGACGAGATCGGCCCCGAGGCCGGCCTGCTGCGCGACGTGTGCGCCGCCGTGCCCGCAGCGGGCGTCTCCTCCCCTTTCTTCCGCGAGTTCGATCTCGCCGCCCGCGGCGTGCGGTTGCTCACTCCCGAGGTCTCCTACGCCCATCCGCTGCCCGGTGGCCGCGCCGCGCTCGCCTGGCGTGACCTGGAGCGGACCGCCGAGGGGCTGGGCGCGGACGGTCAGCGGTGGCGCCAGCTGCTGGGTCCGCTGGCGGTCGACGGCGCCGCGCTGGCCGACGTGGCGCTGTCGGACAAGCGCAGCCTCCCGACCGATCCCACGGACCGGGCGTGGTGGCCGTCACCGCGCCACGCCCGGGCCGGGCTGGCGCTGGGAGTCGCCACCGCGGCGCTGGCACACCCGGTTATGGACCGGCTGTGGCGGACGCCGGAGGCACCGGCCCTGCTCACCGGCGTCGCGGCCCACACCATCCTCCCGCTGCCCTCGGCCGGTGCGGCCGGCGCGTCCGCCTACCTCGCCGGGGTCGCCCACGCCGATGGCTGGCCACTCGTCGCCGGCGGGATCGGTGAGGTCACCCGGGCCATGGTCGAGGATCTGCGCGCCCACGGTGGGCGCCTGGAGACCGACCGGCCCGTGTCCTCCAGGGCGGACCTCCCGCCTGCCCGTGCCTACCTGATGGACACCCATGCCCACGTCCTCGCCGACATGCTCCGTGACCCGTGGCGCAGCAGGCTCCGACGGCTGCCCCCCGGCGGGGCGGTGTGCAAGGTGGACCTCGTACTCTCCGGCCCCGTCCCGTGGGCGGACCCGGAGGTAGGACGAGCCGGCACGGTGCACGTCGGCGGCCACGTCGACGAGCTGCGCGCCGCCGAGACGACGACCGCGGACGGGCACCACGCAGCGCGGCCGACCATGCTGGTCAGCGAGCCCGCCCGCCACGACCCCGGCCGACTCGGCGCCGGCGGCCTGCACCCGGTGTGGGCCTACGCCCACGTGCCCTGGGACTCCGGCAGGGACATCACCGGCGAGGCGCTGCGGCAGCTGGAGCGGTTCGCCCCAGGCGTGTCGGACCTGGTGGTCGGCGCCCGCGCTCTCCCCGCCGCCGCGCTGTCCGCGCACAACGCCGCCTACCCGGGTGGGGACATCTCCGGTGGCTCGACGCGGCTGTGGTCGATGGTGGCGCGGCCGGGCGCCCAGTGGGACCCCTACCGCGTGGCCCACGGCGTCTACCTCTGCTCGGCCTCCACGCCACCGGGTCCTGGGGTCCACGGCATGTCGGGCTGGCACGCGGCTCGCCGGCTTCTGGGACGAGAGTTCGGCATCGGTTCCCTCCCGTCGCTACGCCCGGATGCCTAGACCGGGCGAGCTCCGGCGGCGACCTCATCGAGCGCCGCGACGAACCGCGGGGCGACATGGGCCCAGTCGTACTCGGCGGCGGCGACCCGGTGCCCGCGCTGCCCGGTCTCGCGGGCGGTCGCCGGGTCGGCGTCCCACGCCAGCAGCTGCGCGAGCACCCGCTCGACGTCGCCGAACGGTACGACGACCCCGGCCCTGTGCTCCTCGAGCAGTGCCCGCGGTACCGGGAGGGGCGTGCTGACGGCCGGGATGCCGTGAGCCAGGTACTCGATCACCTTGGTGGGCATGGAGGGGCGGAAGTTGGCCTCGTCGTGCAGCAGCGACAGCCCGGCCAGGGCGCCGTCCAGCATGGGCAGCGCCTGGTCGCTGGGGACGAACCCGTGCCAGCGGACGGTGCCCTCCCGGTGCGCCCGAGCCAGCACCTCCTCGGCCTGGCCGTGGGCGGGTCCGACCACGTGGACCTGCACGCGGCCAGCGGTGATGTCTCGCAGTCTGGCGCCGAGCTCGGTCATCTCGACCGCGCCGCGCTCCATCGTGACCGAGCCCAGGTACACGGCACGCTGCGTGCCGTCCGGTCCCGGGGTCGCCGCCGGCACCGGCTGCTCGAGGACGCGGGTGGTGTTGGGCACGACGGGGTGGGCCCCCCGGAACCGGGCGGAGTACTCGTGGTCGGCGAGCAGCAGCGGCATCCGGCTCTCGGCCCAGCGCTCCAGGCGTCGCAGCGCCCAGGCAGCAGGCTTCCGTAGGGTGTTCGGCAGCCACGGCCGCACGGCCACCGCCGCGGCGGTGTCCTCGTGCACGTCCCACACCGTGCGGGAGACGTCGGCGCCGGCGGTCGCCAGGAGCAGCTCGGGGTCGTGCAGCAGCACCACGTCATGGGCGGAGCTCTGCTCCGTGAGCAGGGTCCGCGCGGCTCGCAGCGCCCGCAGTCGGTCCCGGCCGGTGGCGCGGGGCACCTCGACTGGCAGCAGGCCACGGATGCCGACGGGGCGGGTGAGGCCGTAGTCCGCGAACGGTG
>NZ_WIQI01000029.1 GCF_009602535.1 Ornithinicoccus halotolerans
CCCCCGGTGGCGCGCCGGCGGCGCACCGCCTCGGCGAGGGCGCCGGTGCTCGGCAGGTGCGGCGCGGCAGCGCGCTCGCTCACCAGGTCCACCCACCCCTCGACCAGCGCCAGGTAGGTCTCCAGCCGGTTCACGGCGGAGCGCTGCGCGGCGCTCGGCTCCGGGGAGAACAGCGAGCCGGAGAGCGCCTCCTGCATCGCCTGCGGGTCCTGCGGGTCGAGGGTGCGCATCGCCTCCTCGATCCCGGCCGTGTTGAAGGTGATGTCGCGGGCGTAGTCCTCCACCGCGGTGAGCAGCTGGGGGCCCAGCCAGGGGACGCCGGCGAACAGCCGGACGCGGGCGGCCTCCCGGACGGCGAGGTAGAGGTGCACCTCCCCGGCTTCCAGGCCCAGGCCATCGGCGAACTCGGCCACGTTGTGCGGCAGCAGCGCCACCGTCTCGCCGGGCAGCAGCGGCAGCCCGACCTCGGTGCCACTGACCGTCTCGCCCGCGAGCGTGCCGACCGCCTGGCCGACCTGGCCACCGAACATGGCGCTGCTCATCCGGCGCATCATCGGCTCCATCTGTCCGAGAAGCGCCGAGGGGTCCATGCCCGGCGGGAGCCCTGGGATGGCCGCCGCGGCCGGACCGCCCTCACCGAGCGCGCCCAGCTGCTCCTCCATGGCGCGGGTCATCGCGGCGCTCACCCCGGCGGCGACCGGCTCGGTGAGCCTGCGCCACACCGGCATGGTCTGCTCGACCCACTCCGCGCGGCTCAGCGCGCGGACCGGTCCCTCCGGGGGTGCCAGGTCGGTGACCTCGTCCAGCCAGAGGCTGGCCACCTGGACCACTGACTCGACGTCCTGCCGGGTCTTGTCCGGGACGCTGGGATCCCCGCCCTCGGCGACGACCCGACGCGCGGTGTCGGTGGCGAGCGTGACGTTGAGCGGCCCGTCGGCCTCGGTGCCGCCGGTCATCATCGCCTGCACCTGGGCCTGAACCATCTGCAGCATCGCCGGGTCCATCTTGTCCAGACCCATCGCCCGCATGCTCTCCCGCAGCTCGGGGGGCAGCTGCCCGCCGAAGAGCTGGGACAGCGGGTCCGGGCGCTCCTCGTCGTCGCCGTCTCCGGGCTCGCGGGACGGGGGGAACTGCTCGGACATGGTGCCTCCTCGGGACGGTGACGGCACGGGCTGCGCATCCTGCCGGTCTGGCTGACAGGATGGCCTCATCATCCCAACCACGTGGAGGTGGCCGTGAGTTCCCACTCGAGCCCGGTTCGCTCTCGGCGTAGTCCCGAGCCAGGGCCGCTGCGGGTGGCGGTCACCCGTGCCGCCTCCGAGTTCGCGGCCACCATCGCCCGCGAGATCGCCGCGTCCGGGGAACGGGTGGTCGGTCTGGACGCCCGCACCGGCGTGGCCGGTGACGTCGAGTGGCGGCTCACCGACATCGCCACCCCCGCCGTCGTGGACGCGCTGCAGGACGTGGACGTGGTCGTGCACGCCGCCTACGAGGCGGACCTGGGGGGCGCCCTCGAGGAGGGCCCGGAGGCGCGACGTACCCGGCTGGTGCGCGAGGTGCAGAGCCTGAGCACGGCCGCCGCGGCCGCCGGCGTGTCCCACCTGGTGGTCATCTCCAGCGCCATGGTCTACGGGGCCCGCCCGGAGAACCCGGTGCCGCTGCCGGAGGACAGCCCGCGCCGCGCCGATGACGCCGAGGGGCTGGTCGCCGACCTGCTCGAGGTGGAGTCGATCCTCGACACCGCGCGGCAGGTGCACCCAGGGCTGCGGATCACGTCGGTGCGGCCGGCAGCCCTGGTGGGCCCGGGCGTGGACACGATCATCACCCGTCACTTCGAGGCACCCCGGCTGCTGGCGCTGCGCGGTGGCAACCCGGCCTGGCAGTTCTGCCACGTGGAGGACCTGGCCCGGGCGATCGTGACGGTGCTGCACGAGTCGCTGCCGCCGGTCGTGGCCGTCGGTGCGCTCGACACCCTCACCCAGGCCGAGGTGGAGGAGATCGCCGGGATGCGCCGCGTCGAGCTCTCCGCTGCGGCCGCGCAGGGGGCGGCCGACCGGCTGCACCGGCTCGGGGTGCTCCCGCTCCCGGCCACCGACCTGGCCTACGTGTCACAGCCGTGGGCGGTCGCGCCGACCAGTCTGTCCCGCGTGGGCTGGTTCGCCGCGTACGACAACGCGACCGCGCTGAGCGTGCTGCTGGAGGGGGTGCGCGGGCACCGAGCCGTGATGGCTCGACGGCTGCAGCGGCGCGACGCCGCCCTCGGGGCCGGCGCGGCCAGCGCCGCCGTGGCGGCCGTGGCCACCGCCGCCCTGATGCGCCGTCGCCGTCGCCGCGGCTGAGGCCACGTGCAGCGACCGCTCAGGCCGATGGGTGAAGATGGCCCCATGCCGAGCGAGGGGACCCCGAGCGCACTGATCACCGGGGAGGAGCTGTCGCTGGACGCGGCCGTCGCCGCGGTCCGCGACCCGCGGGCCGGAGCGGTGGTGGTCTTCGCCGGCGTGGTCCGCGACCACGACGGGGGAAGGGACGGGGTGGTCCAGCTGGACTATTCGGCCCATCCTTCGGCGCCGGAGACCCTCGCCGGCCTGGTCGCCCGGGTGGCGGGGCAGGACGGGGTGATCGGGGCGGCGGCCCACCACCGCAGCGGCACGCTGCGCGTCGGTGACCTGGCCGTGGTCTGCGCGGTCTCGGCTGCCCACCGCGCGGCGGCGTTCGAGGCGTGCCGGGAGCTGATCGAGGAGCTGAAGCAGCAGGTGCCCATCTGGAAGGAGCAGCGGTTCGCCGACGGGACGCTGGAGTGGGTGGGCCTGTGAGCAGCCCGAGCGACGGGAGCGGCTACTACCGGGGGTTCCCGTCCCCCGCCCGGCGGCGCCGCCCGGCGCACACCGCGATCACCGGCCGCACGGCGGCCGCGCTGGTGACGGTCGTGGTGATCGTCACCGCGATCGCCCTGGCCAACCTGGTGACGGTGGCCAAGGTCGTCTACCGGCCGGGGCCGGTCTACAGCACGCTCGGCGAGATGGATGGCCACCCGGTCGTCAGCATCGAGGGCACTGAGACCTACCCGACCTCCGGCGCGCTGGACTTCACCACCGTGGTGCTCCACGGCGGGCCGCGCAGCGAGGTCACGGCCTGGGACTGGCTGCTGGCCGAGGTGGACCCCCGCGCCGAGGTGGTGCCGGAGGAGCAGGTGTACCCCCAGGACGTGACGGCCGAGCAGGTGCGGGAGCAGAACGCCGAGCTGATGGCGCACTCCCAGCAGGGGGCGGCGGTCGTGGCGCTGCGCGCCGCCGGTGAGGAGGTCAGCGAGAGCATCGTCGTGGCCCAGGTGATCGAGGACGCCCCCGCGGCCGGCGTGCTGCACGTCGACGACGTCATCACCGAGGTGGCGGGGGAGCCGGTCGCCGCTCCCACCGACGTCAGCGACGCGCTGCAGGCCTATGAGCCCGGCGAGCAGGTGGAGATGACCGTCGTCCGTGACGGCGAGCCCACCTCGCTGCAGGTGCCCACCGGCGAGGGCTCGGGCCAGACGGAGGGCCGCACCGTCGTCGGGGTCTACCTCGCCTCCGACTACGAGCTGCCGTACGAGATCACCATCGATGCCGGCAACGTGGGTGGGCCCTCGGCCGGGTTGATGTTCTCACTGGCGGTCTATGACCTGATCACGCCCGGGCAGCTGACCGGGGGCAAGGAGTTCGCCGGCACCGGCACCATGGCCCGGGCGGAGACCGGGGAAGTCGGCGGCATCAGCGGGATCCGGCAGAAGATGATCGGGGCGCGTGACGCGGGCGCCGAGTACTTCCTGGCCCCCGCGGACAACTGCGAGCAGGTCCGTGGCCACGAGCCGGACGGGCTGGAGGTCCTGAGGGTGGAGTCCTTCGAGCAGGCCCGTGACGTGGTTGAGGCGGTCGGCGCCGGCGAGGACGTGGAGCTGCCCCGCTGCTGACCCTCACCCGTGCCCGCCCGGCCGGCGCCGGCTCAGTCCGCCAGCGTCGCCCGCAGCGCGTGCACCAGGCCGGGAGCGATGTCCTCGCCGCGGGCCACCGCGTCGTCCCGGTCATGGTCCCGCTGCCGGAGCAGGCACACCGCCTCGCCGGTACGCAGCACCGCGGCGAGCAGTCGCACGTCCTTGCGGCCCGGGTGGGCCGCCAGCGCCTCGGTCGCCTCGGTGGGGTCATCGGGCAGGTCCCGCTCGGCCTCGGGCGGCACCACGATCCGCTCGATCGCCAGCGCGACCCCGTCCACCTCCGGCGGCCAGGCCATCCGGCCCAGCAGCGACTCCAGGTGCGCGGTGCGTGGCAGTCCCTCCTGCTCGATGCTGGTGAACCCCTCCGGGTGACCCCGGCGCAGCTGGTCGGCCAGCGCGGGTTCGCGCTCCACGAGGGTGGCGGTCCGCACGAGGGAGAACAACCGCGGCGGCTGGTCCCAGCCAGCCCGGGCGACGTGTCGCTCGGTGTCGGCGGCGGCGTCGGTGAGCACGCGGTCGAGGTCGGCGTCGGTCGGGTCGCTGGCCATGACCCAATCGTCGCACCTGCCCCCGGCCGCTCCTACCGGGCGGCTCCCGGGGACGGTGGGCCCAGACTTCGTCTATACGATGGTCGTCCGGACCACCGGCACCGGCGCCCGCCGCGGCGCGACGGGGGCCGGCCCCGGGGGCCGAGCACCGCGACGACAGGACCAGCGTGACCCAGCAGAACGAGCCCGACCCCGACCGCCCGGAAGGACGGCCCCACTCGCCGTTCGGGCCCCCGCCCACCGGGGCTCCGCGTCCCGGGGGGACTCCGCCCTCAGGGCGGCCGCCGACCCGTGGCGGCATGTTCGGCGGCGGCCGGATCGGGCCCACCGTGCTGGTGGTCATCGGCCTGCTGATGGCGGCCGGCTACCTGGCCACGCTGTGGACCGACCTGCTCTGGTTCACCGAGGCGGGGTACCGGCAGGTACTGACGACGAGGCTGCTCACCCAGGCGGCGTTGTTCGTCATCGCCGGCGGCCTGTCCGGCCTGCTGGTGTGGAGCTCCCTGTGGCTGGCGTACCGGCACCGGCCCGTCTACGCCCCGGCCAGCCCGGAGCAGGAGAACCTGGACCGGTACCGGGCCGCGCTGGAGCCGGTCCGGCGGCTGGTGTTCGTGGGCGTCCCGGTCGTGCTGGGGCTGTTCGCCGGGTCGGCAGGGGCCGCCCAGTGGCAGACGGTGCTGCTGTGGCTCAACCGGCAGCCGTTTGGCCAGACCGACCCGGAGTTCGGCATCGACATCGGCTTCTTCGTCTTCACGGTGCCGTGGCTGGAGGTCCTGGTCAGCTTCGCCACCCTCGTGCTGGGCCTGGCCGTCATCGCGGCGCTGCTGACCCACTACGTCTACGGCGGGCTGCAGCTGCAGGGGCCGGGACAGCGCACCACCCCGCAGGCGCGGGTCCATCTGGCGGTGCTGCTGGCACTGCTCATCGCGGTGCGGGGCGTGGCCTACTGGCTGGAGCGCTACACCCTGATGACCACGCAGCACGAGCGCATCACCGGCATGACCTACACCGACGTGAACGCGGTGCTGCCCACGCGCGGGGTGCTCGCCATCGCCGCGCTGCTCTGCGCGGCGTTCTTCGTGGCCACCATCTGGACCAAGGCCTGGCGGCTGCCGATCATCGGCCTGGTCGGCCTGGTGGTCATCGCGGTCGTGGTGGGCGGCATCTACCCCTCGCTGATCCAGTCGCTGCGGGTCCGGCCCTCCGAGGCCGCGCTGGAGGAGCCGTACATCCAGCGCGCCATCGACGCCACGCTGCAGGCCTACCAGCTCGAGGACTCCGAGGTGCAGCCGTACAACGCCGAGACCGAGGCAACACCGGGCCAGCTGCGCGACGACGCCGCCACCATCCCGGGCATCCGCATCGTGGACCCCTCGATCGTCTCGCCGACGTTCCGGCAGCTGCAGGGCGTCCGGAACTACTACCAGTTCCCCGACGCGCTCGACGTGGACCGCTACGAGCTCGACGGCGAGACCGTCGACACCGTCGTGGCCGTGCGCGAGCTCAACCTGGACGGCGTGTCCGAGGGACAGCGCAACTGGGTCAACGACCACACCGTGTACACCCACGGCTTCGGCCTGGTCGCGGCCTACGGCAACCAGCGCTCCAGCGGTGGCGAACCGATCTTCTACCAGCGCAACATCCCCCCGGAGGGCGAGCTGGGCGACTTCGAGCCGCGGATCTACTTCGGGGAGTACTCGCCGACCTACTCCATCGTCGGTGCGCCGGAGGATGCGACCCCCCAGGAACTGGACTACCCCGACAGCGAGTCGGAGACCGGTGAGACGCGGAACACCTACCAGGGCGACGGCGGCGTCCCGATCGGGTCGACGCTGCGCCAGCTGGCCTACGCGATCAAGTACCGCCAGGTCGAGATCCTGCTCTCGGAGCAGGTGAACTCCGAGTCCCAGATCCTGGACCACCGGGAGCCCCGGGAGCGCGTCGAGCGCGTCGCGCCGTGGCTGCGGCTGGACGGGAACCCCTACCCGGCGGTGGTGGGCGACCGGATCAAGTGGATCGTCGACGGCTACACCGTCACGGCGGAGTACCCGTACTCGCAGATGCAGCAGCTCGGTACCGTCACCACTGACGCGCTGGTCACCGGTGCGCAGAACGTGCGCTCGATCGGCGGGGGCGACGTGAACTACATCCGCAACTCGGTCAAGGCCACCGTGGACGCCTTCGACGGCTCGGTGGACCTGTACGCCTGGGACGAGGAGGACCCGATCCTGCAGGCGTGGTCGTCGGCCTTCGAGGGCACCGTCCAGCCGATGAGCGAGATCTCCGGCGAGCTGATGGGCCACCTGCGCTACCCGGAGGACATGTTCAAGGTGCAGCGCGAGATCATGTCGCGCTACCACGTGGAGAGCGCCGCGGCGTTCTTCGGCGGGCAGGACTTCTGGCAGGTCTCGGAGGACCCGAGCGCCTCCGGCGACAGCCAGGTGTCGATGCCGCCGTACTACCTGAGCATCGCCATGCCGGGTCAGGAGGAACCGACGTTCTCGTTGACGAGCACCTTCATCCCGCAGGGGGAGCGGCAGAACCTGGTCGGCTACATGGCGGTGGATGCCGATGCCGGGGACCAGTCCGGGCAGCGCCGGGACGGGTACGGGCAGGTCCGGATGCTGGAGCTGCCCCGTGACACCACCGTCATGGGACCGGGCCAGTTCCAGAACGAGATCGAGTCCAGCAACGTCAACTCCGAGGCGTTCTCCCCGACGCTGTCGCAGTTCCTGTCGCTGAACCGGCAGCAGGGCTCCAACGTCCAGATCGGCAACCTGCTGACGCTGCCGGTGGGCGGTGGCCTGCTCTACGTGGAGCCGGTCTACGTCAGTGCCGCCACGGGGTCCTCGTTCCCGCTGCAGCGGGTGGTCGTCGTGGCGTTCGGCAACGACCTGGCCTGGTCCGACACCCTCGACGGGGCGCTGGACGAGCTCTTCGGCGGCGACTCCGGTGCTACGGCCCCCGACGAGGGGACCGGTGCCGAGGAGCCGATTGACCCCGGCGAGGCGCCCGGCGGCCAGCCCGGGGACGACGGTGCACCAGCGGACGACGATGAGCAGACCGAGGAGCCCGGAGGGGAGCCCACCGGTGACCTGGCCGGCGCGATCGCCGACATCGAGGAGGCCTACCAGGACGGCAAGGAGGCGCTGCGCGAGGGCGACTGGAGCGGCTACGCCGAGGCTCAGGAGCGGCTGCAGGAGGCCATCGACCGGGCGATCCAGTCCCAGCCGGAGGGCTCGGTCAGCCTCCCGGGCGGGGACGACGCCGAGCAGACGGAGGCCCCCTAGCGCCGATTTGGCCTCGCGGTGGCGCTCGCGTACAGTGGAGGTGTCGCCGCGGGGTGGAGCAGTTCGGTAGCTCGCCGGGCTCATAACCCGGAGGTCGCAGGTTCAAATCCTGCCCCCGCTACTATGCAAGTCCGCGAACACGGACTTGCCGGAGGGCCCGCCAGGGAAACCTGGCGGGCCCTATCTGCGTATTCCCAGGTCAACGGCGTTTCCCGGCCCGCTGGCCGTCCGCGCCACCGGATCCGCGCAGTGGCCCGCCGACCGCTCTGCCATGCCAGCAGGCATGCCAGGGCCGGGCACCGCCCTGACAGTCACCCCCCTGTCACGCCCCGCCGACCAGCCACGACACCCTCGCCAGGGTGGACACGTACCTGCACACCGCGACCGGACCGCTCGCAGCGTCCGGTGAATCCACCTCCTACCTGCTCGGTGACGGTCTCGGCTCGGTCCGGGCCACCACCGACGCGGCCGGAGCGGTCACCGGGACCGCCACGTTCGACCCGTTCGGTGCCCGCACCGCCACGACCGGCAACCAGGCCGTGTTCGGCTTCACCGGGCAGGTCCAAGACGCCACCGGGCTCGTGCAACCTGCGCGCCTGCGACCTCGACCCGGCCACCGGCCGGTTCCTGTCCGTGGACCCGGTGCGCCCAGGCGCACCGGGCGTGGTCGGCTACAACCAGTACACCTACGTCGGAAACAACCCCACCACCTGGGACGACCCGACCGGCCAGCTGGTCGCCGGCGAGTACGCCTCCACGCTTCGCCTCGTCGCGGTCCCTGCGGCCGCGGCCACCGCCCGCTACTCCCTGGGCAAAGTCCTGGCGAGGATCTTCGCAGTGGTCGCCATCACGATGGTCACGCAGCGATCCAGCTCCTCCAGCAACCCCTCTTCCGACGGCACGCCGGCAAGGCCGCAACGTCCGCCGCGGACCGACCCGCCGCCCCTGCCGGAACCCGATGAGCACGAGACGCCGAAGCCCCCGACCACCACCACGGGCCAACGGGAATGCAACGCCCCCGTCGGAAAGGTCGGCACCCACCGCGAGCTGTCGAATGCCAACAAGGGCACCGGCCACCTGTGCAACGCCCACCACATCATCCAGCACGCAGCCGTCAACGGCTACATCCCCGGATACTCCTACGGCGACGCGTCCGCGATCATCGTCACCAAGCCCGACCACGAGAAGGCCAGCGACGTGCAGCGTCGCGCGGCGTGGCCGGGCCGTGGGACGTACGCCAAAGAAAGGCGCGTGGCGGTCGAGGCTCTCCTCGCCGCCAACATGGCACCGTGGCTTGATCGGGCTATGCGGCACACTGACGGATACTTCAGGGGCACCCTCGGTGTCACCGACCACACCCCGACGAGGAACTCCTAGGCCGATGAGCAACGAGCGCGGACAGGCAGGGGGGCCAACAGCCGCGGAGTTGGACAGCATGCTGCTCCCGCTGTCGATCGTCATGAACATGGCTGTGAGCCGAGATACCTTGGCCTTGGCCAATGGCAGTGACCTGCCCGAGGAGGCAATCGCCCGCGAGCTGGACGCCGTCGGCGCACCGCTGCGCCCGCCACCAGATCAGGTGCGGGACCAACGACTGGAGCGGGTCGACTTCGTCCCCGTCCCGGGGACCGACCCGCCCGACTATGAGGCAGTCGTCCCGATCTGGACCGACCGGGGGATGGCGAACCGGGGGATACGGGTCCGGTTCTTCCACACCGGCTTCGAGGACGTCTACCACTACCGGGTCCTCGGGTTCGAGGACGTCACCCCAACGCCGGACTGGGCCTCCCTCCCGCCGGGCCCGCCACCAGGCCCGCCCGCGCCACGCGATCCCCAACCATCACCGGGAGAGAACCCAGTACCGCAACGGTGGCGAGAACTGATCCGCGACGCGGTACACCGGCTGGTGATCGGTGACTACGAGGGGCTGCAGCGCGACGGGATCGTTTTCGACATCGACGATCCACGGCGGGACATGGTCAAGACCTGGATCGATGACTACCCCGACCGGCTCGTGGACCTGCCCGAAGAAGCCTGGGTGTGGTCGGGCCATGTGCCGCCCTACGCCGGCCCGGACGTGTACTCGGTGTGGCTCCACATGTGGACCGAACACCAGGGACTGAGCGACCTCGTCATGGAAGGCGAGGTCTACGACAACGGCGATGACGACATCCACGTCGTGCTAAACACCGTCCATGTCGCGTGAACCCAGCCCAGGGCAGCCGGGGCAGTATGGGAGCGGCAAACGCCGGCACGGACACAACCCCGGCTGCCGATGAAATACCCCGGGAATCGAGTCGCTGCTCCGATTCCGCCGGGCCGCTGACATGCACGATGGCCTGGCGCTGGCACGTGACGACGGCCCGTCTGGCTGGTCATCGGCCAGTCCGACGACTACGTCGTCAGCAGGGACCAGCTCGCCGGAGCCCCGTCCTGCGCGGCCGCAGCGTCCCGGCGGCGGGCAGGGCCGGCTCCAGTACAGCGGCGGACGCGGGAGGGCCTCCCCCGCGTCCGCCGCACGCTCGAGGGCGCCGGCTCAGCCGGCCGGCACGCAGAGCGGGTTGTCCTGGAAGTCCTGGACGGCCCGCGCCTGGTGGTTCCAGCACGCCACGACGGCCGGGTCACCACCCGCCTCGACGACCTCCACGGTGTGCGTCTCCGTCCCGTTGCCGGGGGCGAAGGTGTAGACCGTCAGCCCGCCGGGGTGCCACACGTCGACCGTCCAGGCCTGGCGCGGGTGGGACGCCGGGACGCCTTCCTCCAGCCACCCCTCCGCGCCGACCGCGCAGGTGGACACCCGCCTGTTGCCCTGCTCGCCGTTGTCCCACCACGTGCCTTCGACCTCGGCACAGTTGTTCGGGTTGGTCGCCGGCTGGAACTCCTCGTCGCCGGTCTCGTTCGCCAGCGCGGGCACGGCGGTCCCGAGAACCATCCCCGCCGCTGCCGCCACCGTCCACATTCGCTTCATCGCGTCTCCCGTGCTTCCAGCCCCCGCGGGGCCTCCTCCCGGGGGTGCGGTGCGCCGCCCCGGCCCCCGCGGTGAGCAGGTAGCAGAACACTGACGTAATCTTGACTAAAGCACAAGCATTCCTTGGGACTTTCTTGACCAATCTGTTCGATCACTGTCCAGTGACGGACGGCCGCCTGCAGCATCGACCGGAGACCGGCCCCGCAAGGTACTCCCGCTGCGCGTCGGTTTGCGGCCATACTCAGCCCATGGCCGACCAGCGCACCGCCACCAGCCACTCCACCTCGGCGACCGTCACCGGTCCGCGGCATCAGCTGGTGAACAACCCGGATGAGATCCTGCACCTGGTCTGCTGCCGCGACCCGGAGTGGAAGGTGGCGTTCTGCGGTGAGGACGGCGGCCACATCAACGTCACAGCCGAGACTCTGTGCACGATGTGCGTGGAGTACATCGAGGAACGCGTGCCGGGCTTCCTGGGAAGCGACGAGCGAGTCTGCCCGGTCGACTACCGGCAGTGCCCGGAGGAGCACCAGGTCAACCTGCGGATCCTGCGTGAGGTGAGTCCCTGACGCCGGTCAGCACGGAGCGCCGTGGTCAGACCTGGCCACGCCGGCCGGGACGGTCGGTCCGCACCGCCACCGCCGTCACCGCCTCGGCATGGTCGGCCTGCAGGTGGAGCCGTCCTCGGTCCAGTAGGCCTCCAATCGGCCCTGCCAGCGTGCGGGCTCCTTACTGCAGCTGCCCCCGACCCACCGGCCCGTGCGCGCCGACGGTGCTGGCCCTCTACCGCGACTTCACGGCTGGTCTACCTCCCTGGGTAGCCCAGCTGCGGGCCGTGCGTAACCAGGGCATCGCGGCCGGTGGAGCGCCAGTAGGAGGCCAGCGGTCAGGGTGGCGGCGATGAGGAGGCGGTGGTTCACGCTGCCGAGGGTGTGGGGGTGCATGGCCCAGGCGAGTGCGAGCGTTACCAGCGATGCCGCGAGTGTGATCTGGAAGAGGCGTTCGGCGGGGCGCCAAGTGGCGAGGAGGATCGCGGCGGCCGCGACGGTCAGGCCGAGGGCGCCTTGGACGGGCCAGTGGTGGAAGACGATGGTGGTGTCGTCGGGGGCGCCGGTGCGGGACTGGGTGAAGGCGATGGCGGCGTACCAGAGGGCGCCGGTGGTGATGACGGCTGTGAGTGCGCCGAGACCGGGGCTGGGGGCGTGCACCCGTGGGGACGTCCAGGTACGGCGGGCGGCGGGGAGGAGTGGTGCGGTGGTCAGCGTGAGGCTCGCCGCGGCAAGGAGCGGGCTGGCCTTGCCGCTCAGCGGTGCCGCTAGCAGCAGGGCGGCGGCAACGATGGCCAGCATCGCCAGCGCGGGCTGCAGCTGCTGGGGGCGGGCGGCGACGACGGCGTAGGGCAGCGCGACAAGGAAAGTGAACAGCACTCCCCAGCTGGCCTCGAGGCCCACTTCCCATCCGTCGCCGGACTGGGCGTAGAACATGACCTCCAGATCGATCAGCCCGAAACCGGGGAAGACGGACCAGAAGAGCACCATGACGGCGCACCAAATCCGGGCGGCGCGACCAAGAGTGGAAGCTGTGGAGTCGGGGCCGTGACCGGTGCCGGGCAACGTGGGGGTTCGGTTCTGGATGTGGATGTGGGTGCGCATCGTTCTCTCCTGGTGGACGTGACGCCGCAGCACGGTCTACGGCGCCCCCCGCATGGGTGTGCTGTATCGAAGCTAGCCGGGTCAGGAGGTGTCGTGCCGTCTACCCGCGTCCTGAGCCTCGCCAGGCACTGGAACCTCAGCGCGCTGCTGACCGCGGATGCAGGTGCAGCAACGCGCGCAACCGGGGCCAGGCGGTGCTCGGAGCCGCCGGCGAAGCGCCAAGCGTCGTGGGCCGGGACTCCTCAACCCGCCGGGCGGGGCCGCGGTCCCGCTCGCGGGTTGATAGGTACTCCGCGTCCCGGCGCGGGTGTCGGGACTGGGCCAGGTACATCAGTGTGGGGTCCATCGGGGTGCTCCTGTTCGGGAGCGCGCCAGGTGGTTAGGGGTGGTGCGGACCGGTCCGTCGGCGCTGCCGGGCCGGTCGTGGACGGGCACCTGCACGGGTAGGTGCCAACCGGTGCTGCCGTAGACCGCCGCCGGCTCCCGGGGGTGCCGGTGGTGGACGGGCTGGTTCCACTGTCGCGCCGCCGGGGCACACCGGGGTATACGCACACTCGCGTACGGGGCACCGAGGCCGCGGAAGGGCTCGCCTCTTGGCGCTCGGGGGTAGCGGTCGGCGCCGGACCGGGAGCACCCTGGTGGGATGGACGGCGCCGTGGCCGCCGACCATTGGCTGGACGTCACTGCCGAGCTGCTGCAGCGGCCACTGACACGGTTCCCGCACGAGCTGGTACAGCGCGAGCTGCGGGCCACCTTCGAGGTGCGCACCGTCTCCTGGAACTGGGCGGACGGGTCCACGATGGGTTTCCACCTCGACCCGCCGGTCGGGGGCTGGGGTCCCGGGCTCGTGCCGCTCGAGCACCGGTTTGCCTACTACCGGCATCCGCTCATCCAGTGGTTCGGTGCCACTGGGGATCCCAGGCCGCAGACGGTCGGGCGGGTGCCGACACAGATCAGTCCCGACCGGGACAAGGCTGCCGTCGCAGAGCTCCTCGCGCCGGTCGGTGCCGAGCAGCAGCTGTCGATGCCCTACGTGTTGCAGCCCGGAACGCACCGGGCGTTCGTGCTGGCGCGATCCGTCGACGACTTCTCCGATGCCGACTTGGTGTTGGCCGGGCGGCTGCAGCGGTTGTTCCAGGCGGTGCACGCGCAGGTGCGAGTGCTGGGCGCGATGTCGATGGTGAGCGTGGAGGAACTCCGGCGGGCCGGGCTGACCGGGCGGGAAGCCGCGGTCCTGGCGCTGGCCGCGCAGGGGCTGACTACCACGGCGATCGCCCATCGACTCGGGATGGCGCCCGGCACGGCCCGAAAGCACCTGGAGCACATCTACCGCAAGCTCGGTGTGAGTGGCCGGGTGGCGGCCGTCCAGGTCGCGGCCATGCTCGCTGCGGAGGGCATCGTTCTGGAGGCCGAAGCTCCGCTCCCCGCTCTCTGAGGCGTGGATCCGGGAGTTAACCTGTGGCCCGGCCGAGGAGTTCCTACCACGGGTCGTTTGGTGCAGCCGCCTGCAAGTGGTCGTTCCCGGGGGAGTCCACGATTCTCCGGGGCTTGTCGCTGTTGGCGTCCATGACCCAGATGTCCTTGTTCCAGCCGTGGAGGTCCGAGCTGGTGCCGTCCCAGGTGGGCGCCGGGCCCCGATCCTGGCGCCGACAAGGGACGGCGCCAGCCTCGAAGGCACCAGGCAGGTGAGCGACCAGACGAACGGCAGGGCGGCTACCAGCGACAGGAAAGAACGGCCCGCGCCACCACCACCGGTTGCGTCCCCTCCACCAGCAGCAGAGTTTCGGCCATCCACGGACCAATCGTCCCCGCGCCGGGAGGACCATCGTGGAAGGTGCCTCCGCCGGTCAGCTCCCACTGGACGCCATGGCGGTGCCGAGCACCGGTGCCGCCTCACGGACCCGATGCCAGCCAAGGGGGCCTTCGACGATGGCGCGCAACCGGCGCCGCCAGCGCACCCCCTCACTGCCGGCCAACTCCAAGGGAGGAGTCAACCGGGTGGAGGCAACTGGGCCGTCGGCGGCCTACGCCAGGCCCGCGGCGACGCTGCTGGCAGCAGTAGCCTTGTGTTGTGGGCGACTCGGTCGCTTCCCCTGGCCGTGCCTCCCCGGCACGTGCCACCACGGCAGAGGCCACCTCGAGGCGGACCACCGTGGAGTCGGTGGTGCGGACAGTCGCCGCAGCATCGGCCGCCGGCGCACTGCTGGGCCTGCTGGTCGGGGGAGTCGGCGGGCGATTGGCGATGGCACTGCTGGCGGCGCAGAACCCCGACAGCGCCGGGGCGCTCACCGACGATGGGTTCCCGATCGGCCAGTTCACCGTTGCCGGAACCATCCACCTGCTCGGCGGCACCCTGCAACTGGGCCTCCTTGCCGGGCTGGTTTACGTTGTCCTACGCGGGCTGCCCAGGGGTCCAAGATGGTTGCGCATCGCTGTACTCACCGCCCTCGGCACGGTCGCCTTCGGCGCGGTAGTGATCCAACCCGACGGGGTCGACTTCACCGCTCTTGGCCCCGAATGGCTGCCGGTCGCCCTGTTCCTCCTCATCCCGGCGGTTTTCGTGGTGCCGCTCTGTCTTCTGGTCGAGCGCTGGCTCGCAGCCGACTCTTGGTTCGCCACTGCACCCCTGCCCAAGACAGCCGCCGTGCTCCTAGTCTGGATCGCCTCAGGCCCCCTCCTCCTTCTTCTCGTTGCGGCACTCGCGACCGGCGTCCTCTGGCGTCAGATCGATGCCCGGACCTCCAAGGCCGCCAAGACCGGTCTGACCTGGACCGCTCGAGCGCTCGTGACCGCCATCGGGATCTGGGCGCTGATCGCCCTGGCCTCCGACATCCGCGCTGTCACATGAGGAGCTGCGCCCTGGCCGACTCGCGGTCCCGGCACCGTCCGGATGCCCAACACTCAGGGAGCCAGCCACTCATCGAAGGACAGGTGCATTGGTCTTGCGTGCCCGGCGCCTGGCGCGGATGTGGTCGACGGTGGCGATGACGCCTTGGCTGAAGGCGTCCATGTCGATCCCGGCGGTGAGGTAGCTGGCGGGTCGGGGTCGCCGTTGGGCGTGGTTTGGGGGTCGTAGTAGGCGTGCAGTGAAATGGGGTCGACGTCGTCGAAGCAGTGGTCCAGGACGGTTGCTTCCCACAGTTTGAAAGTGGGCATGTGCCGGTTGGGGCTGCCGCAGGCGACGAGCTCGGCAATGTGGTCGAGGAGTCTCATTGCCTTGGCGGTTTCCTGGGCGAGGCGGCCGTACTCGGGGGCGGTCTTGTCGCCGATCTGCCCCTAATGCGTTGACACGACGCAGACCTGACTGGTCCCCCGCCATCTCGCGTTGTCGCGGGCCCAGGCCTGATGGCCGCCGTGTCAGCGGATGACCAGCACGGGGTCGTAGACGATGCCGTTGAACTGGTCGACGGACCCCCAGGTGAGCGCCCCACGGCGGGTGAGCTTGCCCCCGACGGACAGCGGTGTGTTGCTGTCGTGCCAGGCCACGGAGCCGATGGGGCCGTGCCGGGTGGTCCGGGTGTGCACCTTGGAGCCGTTGGGGCGGTGCTCGACGACCACGAGCTCCACCCGGCTGTCCGTGCGCGAGCAGCGCACGCGGTACCACCGGTCATCGCGCACACTCACTGGAGACTTGACCAGCACAGCGCCGGCGGTGCCCTTGATGCGGCAGCTCAGCCGGGCGTTGTCGACCTGGATCTTGTACTGGCCTCGTTGCCCGTAGAGTCCGCGCTGGATCAGGTTGTCCCCGTCGTCGGTCGAGCTCCCTGAGGAGCGCCCGTCCTTGCGGAAGTCCGCGCCGAAGGTGAAGCTGGCGCGCCGGGGGGCCAGCGGGTCCCCGCTCCCGGTTGACCGCACCCGGACCACGGCCCGGGGTCCCTGCCTGGCCCAGGAGAAGGCGGGGAAGTCCATCGCCTTCTCCCCGGTGCGGGAGATTCCCACGCGGAGCCGCCCCCCGTTGGCGGTCACCACGTCGGTACGGATGGCGGCGGTGCCCATCTGGCGGGCGGCGGTGAGCACCGTGCCACGGCTCAGCCTGTCCGGGACGCGCAGCCGCACCACCGGTCCGGAGGCGCCGGTCGCCGCGAGGAGTGGGGGGGAGACCTGCAGGGAGTCCCGGCTCGCTGGCGCCGGGGCCCCTGCGTCGGTGCGGGTCGCGCCGGGGGCGGCGGCCGGGTGAGAGGCAGCGGTCTCGGAGCCGAGGGCGGCCGTCGGACCCCCGAGAGCACCGGCGGTGAGGGCGGCCACGGCCAGCCGCACGACACCGCCTCTGGCCAGTCGAGGAGCGGACAGCGTCACGGCGCCTCCTTGGGGTAGGGCAGGACCATAGCGCGGCGCCGCGCCGACCGCGCGCTGTCCGAGCGGTGGCCGCGGCGGGCCTCGCTGCCAGCAGCGGGAGGCTGGTGCGGGGGGTGGTGTCGGGTGGACGATGGGGTCGGAGAGGTGGAGGGCCATGGTCACGTCAACCGGGCGCCGACTGCGCGGCTTGGATGAGTTGTGGGACCTGCGTGAGGTCCTGAAGGAGTCGGGACCTGGCGTGGGCTTGCCGCTCCCGCTGCTGGAGGGGTTGCGGCGGCTGCTGGACGACGCCGTCGATCAGCTACCACGACCGAACCGGAGACGTGACCGCCGTCGTGCTGCGCTCGGACTTCCTCTCTGACCGGCAGTGGCGCGCGCACCCGCTCTACATCGACCACCTGGGGCCGACCCGGTTCTACGCGGTCCGGCTGGCCCTGCCCGACGGCGGGCCCGGACGTGCCCTGCGGCTGGTGGCGTTCCGGGAGCGTGGCCACGACTTCTCCCAGCAGGAGCGCTTCCTGATGGAGTTGCTCCGTCCGCACATCGGCGCGGCCTACCGGCGTGCGCAGGCCCACCGGCTGTGGGAGACGTCCACCACCACGGGCGTCCGGGACGCGCAGGCCCGCAGACTGACCGCACGCCAGCGACAGGTCCTTGCGCTCGTGCGGGACGGCGCCACCAACGCCGCGATCGCCCACCGGCTCGGCATCGCAGAAGGAACGGTCCGCAAGCATCTGGAGCACATCCACGCCACGCTGGGCGTCTCCTCACGTACCGCTGCAGCGGTGGCGGCCGAGGATCTGGTTTGAGACCGGCTGGCCGGCTGCGGTGGTGACAAGTGCAGCCGGCCAGGCGGGGCAGCTCAGTCGTCCAGGATGGTGACCCGCACGGTTGCCATGGCGATCTCGTCGCCTGCGAACGTGGCCACCCAGGTGGTGACGTACTCTCCGGGCGCCAGATCGATGATCGTGCCGGCCCGCCGGTAGACGATCTGGGTCGGGGTGTCACAGCTGTCGTCGAACGGGAACTCCTGGAAGACCGCGTACTTGACGGGTGTCTCGCGCAGCTCGAGCTCGGTCGCCGCGCCGAGCGTGCCGTCCTCCAGCACCGGTGCCAGCCAGGCCCGGTCCTCGAGGAGCTCGAAGTCGGCGACCGCCGCCTTGCGGGAGTCGAACCAGCAGCGGACGGCTCCGAACCAGGTCTGCTGGAAGGCGAACACGTCCTCGTCGGTGAAGGTGTAGTGGGCGTCCTCGAGGGACAGCTGCACCTGGCAGTTGGCGTCCGAGTACGCAATGCCGTGGTCGGTGCCGACGTTGGTGAATGCCTTGGCGTGTCCGACGACGCCGGCCTCCAGCACCGAGCGGGCGTCGCCGTAGGTGCAGGCAGGTTGGTCGGATGCGGCGGGGGCCGTGGTCGTTGTCACCGCGCCGAGCGTGAGCGCGGCCGCCCCGATCAGGGCACCGGCACCGCGGCGGGTGCGTGGGCTCGTCGTCATGAGAGATCTCCGTTCTCGGTGGTTCGGTTCATACGGTGTGCGTCGTGAGCGGCCCGACCGGTGTCAAGCACAGTTCTGCGCAGGGGGGCCGGTGCCTGAGGTCAGCGGACCGCGTGCCGCGGGTGCAGGTGCAGCAGCGCACGCAACCCGGACCAGGCCGGAGCCGGCGACAGCGGCTCAGTGCCGAGGGCCGGGGAGCCGGTGGCGGGCTTCATGGCCTTGTGGGGGAGGCCGCGGTCACGTTTGCGGGTCGACAGGTACTCCGCGTCCCGCCGAGGATGGCGGGAGTGGGCCAGGTACAGCAGCGTGGGGTCCATCAGAGTGCTCCTCCTCGGGGAGCGCGCCGGCGACAGCGATGGTGCGGACCGGTCCGGGGCGCTGTCGGACCGGTCGTGAACGGGCGCCCGCAGAGTGAGCACCGGCCACTGCCTCCCGCCCCCGGCTACTGCGTGCTGGTGGGCGGCCGGTTCCACTGTCGCGCCAGAACCGCCGGCTTGGTATACGCACCCTTGCGTATGGGGCTGACCAGCGGTCTCGTCCCCGCCCGCGCGAGCGGGCGAGGGCAGCCCCATACTGGCGGGGTCGGTGCCTGACCGTCCGGCAATCCCCGAGCGTGAAGGAGCAACATGGCGTCCACCGCCTCGCCCCGTCCCCGGGTGCTCATCATCGGCTCCGGCTTCGGCGGCCTGTTCGCCGCCCAGGCTCTCAAGCGCGCCGACGTCGACGTGACCGTGGTGGCACGCACCAGCCACCACCTGTTCCAGCCGCTGCTCTACCAGGTCGCGACCGGAATCCTCTCCCCGGGGGAGATCGCACCGCCCACCCGCGAGGTGCTCTCCCGGCAGCGCAATGCCGAGGTGCTGCTGGGCGAGGTCATCGAGATCGACCTGGCCGCCCGCGAGGTTCACACCGACACCCTCGGGCTGCGGCGACGGCACCGGTACGACCACCTGATCGTGGCGGCCGGCACCAACCAGTCCTGGTTCGGTCACGACGAGTTCGCCGACTACGCGCCCGGGATGAAGAGCATCGACGACGCCCTGGAGCTACGGGGCCGGATCTTCGGTGCCTACGAGCTGGCCGAGCTGGCCGCCGCGGAGGGCCGGTCGGCGGAGGAGCTGAGCCGGCTGATGACCTTCGTCGTCATCGGCGCTGGCCCCACCGGCGTGGAGATGGCCGGGCAGCTGGCTGAGCTGGCCCGCCGCACGCTGCGGCGCGACTTCCGGCACATCGACCCGGAGAACGCCCGGGTCATCCTGCTCGACGCCGCCCCGACCGTGCTTGGGACCTTCCACGAGTCGCTGCGCGGCAAGGCCGAGCGCTCCCTGGAGCAGCTCGGCATCCAGGTCCGGCTGGGCGCCATGGTCGTGGGCGTGGACGCCTACGGGCTCGACGTCGAGGACACCGACGGGAACCGCGGCCGCATCGAGGCCTTCACCAAGGTCTGGGCGGCGGGGGTCGCGGCCAGCCCGCTGGCCAAGGTGCTCGCCGACCAGGTGGGGCTGCAGGTCGACAAGCAGGGCCGCATCCCGGTCGAACGCGACCTGACCCTCCCCGGTCACCCCGAGGTGCACGTGATCGGCGACATGATGGCACTGGACAACCTGCCCGGGGTCGCCCAGGTGGCGATCCAGGGCGGCCGGCACGCCGCCGCGGAGATCCGGCGGGCACTGCGGGGGGAGCGGACCGGCCAGCCGTTCCACTACAAGGACAAGGGCAACATGGCCACCATCTCCCGGTTCCGGGCCATCGCCGAGGTGGGCAGGATCAAGGTGACCGGCTTCACGGCCTGGGTGATGTGGCTGGTGGTGCACCTGCTCTACATCATCGGCTTCAAGTCCCAGGTCACCACGCTGCTGCGGTGGGCGGTCAGCTTCATCGGTCGCGGCCGTGCCGAGCGCACCATCACCCAGCAGCAGGTCCTGGCGCGACTGGCGCTGCAGGAGACCCCGGACGTGCACCGGTGGCTGGCCACCGGGCCCACCGAGCACCCCGAGGACAGCCGGCCACCCAGGAGGCGCGAGTAGGCGTGCCGTTGAGCTATCCGATCCGTAGCCGGACCTTGGACAACGGGCTTCGGGTCGTCGTCAGCGAGGACCACCTGGTGCCGACAGTCACCGTCAACATCTGGGTGGACGTGGGCTCCCGGCACGAGCAGGCGGGGGCGACCGGGCTGGCGCACCTGTTCGAGCACCTGATGTTCCAGGGGTCGGAGAACGTGGCCGAGGGGGAGCACTTCTCGCGGATCATGTCCGCCGGTGGGCAGCTGAACGCCACCACCTGGTTCGACCGCACCGCCTACTTCGCCACGGTCCCGACCGGTGCCCTCGAGCTGGTGCTGTGGCTCGAGGCCGACCGCCACCGGCGGCTGCTGCCGGCGGTGACCCAGGCCAACCTGGACAACCAGCGGGACGTGGTCAAGGAGGAGAAGCGGCAGCGCTACGACAACCAGCCCTACGGCACCGCGGTGACCGACCTGATCGGCCTGGTGTTCCCCGAGGGCCATCCCTACCACCACCCGACGATCGGCTCCATGGCCGACCTCGACGCGGCCACGCTGCCGCAGGTGCACGCCTTCTACCGCCGCCACTACCACCCGGGTGCCACCGTGATCGGGATCGTGGGCGACGTGGACCCGGAGCAGGCCTTCACGCTGGTGGAGCGGCACTTCGGTGACTGGGAGCCGGCGGCGCGCGCGGTGCCGCCGCCGGCCGAGCCGCTCCCCCCGCTGGCGGACCGTCCTCGGGAGGAGCACAGCGAGCGGGTGCCGACCGAACGGCTCTACGTCGGCTTCCGGCTGCCCGTGGCGCACACGCCCGAATTCACCGCGGCCTCCGTCGCGCTCGACGCGCTCGGCGGGCTGACGGTGAGCAGGCTGCACCGGACGCTGGTGCGGCGCCGGGACCTGGCGACCGGGTGCTCAGCCGCCGCGATGGGCCTGGTCGGGGGCTCCTCGCTGGGCTTCGTGGGCGTGGACGTGGCGGAGGGGGTCAACCCCGACGAGGTGGAGGAGGTCCTGGACGAGGAGCTGGCACGGTTCGCCGACGAGGGACCGACGGAGCTGGAGCTGGCTGCCTCGCTGGCCGACACCGAGCGGTCCTGGCTGGAGGCCACCGGGGCCCAGGAGGAGCGGGCCGACCTGCTCAGCCACTTCACGCTGCTGCACGACGACCCGCACTACCTCAACCAGCACCTGGACGACATCGCGGCGGTGCGCCCCGCTGACGTGCGCCGGGCCGCCGCGCACTGGCTGCGGCCCGAGCAGCGCGCCACCGTGGCGTACCGGCACGGCGTCGGGCCGGGGCAGGAGGGGGCCGCATGACCCCGGGGCCGGTCACGGTGCCGGACGTCGCCCCACCCGGGCCGTGGAGCTTCCCGCTGCCCGTCAGCTGGCAGGAGGACAACGGGCTGACGGTCCACCACTACCGGATCCCCGGCCAGCACGTGCTCGCCTGCCGGCTCGGGCTGCCGGTCCCGCTGTCGGCCGAGCCCGAGGACCGCGAGGGCGTCGCGCTGCTGCTCACCCGGTGCCTGGACGAGGGCACCACCCGCCGCTCGGCCGAGGACCTCGCCGAGGAGCTGGAGCGCCGGGGCATCGCGCTCGGCGCGGGCGCCGGCGAGCGGGGCATCGTGGCCAGCCTGGACGTCGTCGGTCACCACCTGGGGGACGCGCTCGCGCTGCTGACCGAGTGCCTGGCCGAGGCCAGCTACCCCGAGCCGGAGGTCGCTCGCCAGGTGCGCACCCGGCTGGCCGACATCGCCCACGAGCTGGCCGACCCGGCCGGGCGGGCGGCGCGTGAGTTCCAGCGCACCTACTTCCACCCCGCGGACCGGGCCTCCCGCCCGGCCGGTGGGTCCCGGGAGACGGTCGCGGCCGTCACCCCCGCCGCGGTGCGGGACTTCCACGCCCAGGTGGTGCACCCGCGCGGCGCCGTCCTCGTCGTCGCCGGCGACCTGCCGGCGGAGGAGGTGCGGGACCTCGTGGGCACGACGCTGGGCCGCTGGCAGGCGCCCGCCGGTGCGGCCGAACGGCCGCAGCCCGATCCCGGGCGCCGGGCCGAGGACGCCGCCCGGATCGTGGTCGTGGACCGGCCCGACTCGGTGCAGGCCCAGCTGCACCTGGGAGCCCCAGGACCGGGCCGGGACCACCCGCTGGGCTGGGGCACCTTCCAGGTGCTGTCGTTCGCGCTCGGCGGCTCGCCCACCGCCCGGGTGGACCGGGTGCTGCGCGAGGAGCGCGGCTACACCTACGGCATCCGGGCCGGGTTCCGGCCGCGTCGCCGGGGCGGGCAGTTCCTGGCGACCGGTGCGGTCCGCGGCGACGCCGCCGTCCCCGCGCTCGAGGAGCTGCTGTCGGTGCTGGAGGTCGAGCCGGAAGAGCTGACGCAGGAGGAGCTGCGGCACAGTGCCGACTTCCTCGCCCGGACCGCGCCCGGCCGCTACGCCACCGCCGACGTGGTGGCCGACGAGGCGCTCGGGCTGGCGATGGAGGAGCTGCCGCTGGACTTCGTCACCCGCACCGTGGAGCGGGTGCGGTCCCTGGAGGCCGAGGACGCTCGCCGCGCCTGGGCCGCGCACCGGCCCGGCGACTGGACCATGGTGCTGGTCGGGGACCTCACCGACCGCGTCGACGAGCTGGCGGCGCTGGGCCGCGGTCCGGTGCAGGTGGTGCCCGTGGGTCAGTGACCCCGACCGAGCAGCGCCCCCCACAGCGCGGAGCCGAACGGGCCCCGCAGGGCGTCCTCCAGCAGCGCGATGTCCTGCTCGCGCATGGCCCCCGCGAGCCGGGGGCCCACGTAGCGCAGGTGCCACGGCTCGTAGGCGTAGCCGGTGCGCTCCAGCGTGTCCGGCGGGTAGGAGAGGACGAACCCGAACCGGTGGGCGTGCCGGGCCACCCACCGGCCGGCCTCGGTGTCGCCGAAGCACTGCCG
The DNA here is from genome assembly GCF_009602535.1 of Ornithinicoccus halotolerans. Lineage (GTDB taxonomy): Bacteria > Actinomycetota > Actinomycetes > Actinomycetales > Dermatophilaceae > Ornithinicoccus > Ornithinicoccus halotolerans. The sequence continues at coordinate 23,148 of NZ_WIQI01000029.1, forward strand.
CAGGTAGCAGCCGCCCGAGCTGCCGTCGACATCGACCGCGAGCCCGGTCTGGTGCTCGCTGTGGCCCGGGCGGGCGCTGCGCCGCTCGGCCACCTCCTCGCCGTGCCGGCGCCGCCAGTAGTCGAACACCTCCGCCTGGGTCTGGAACGAGCGGTAGCCGCTGACCACTCGTAGCGGGGCGCCGTCCCGTTCGGCCGCGGTGAAGAGCCGCTCCAGCTGGGTGCTCACCTCCGCGCGGACCTGGTACGGCTCGTCGCGCCAGCCCACCAGGTCCGGCGGCTCGTACTCCGGCGGTCGCAGCGGCTGCTCCTTGGTGACCAGCACGGTCAGCCGCTGCAGGTCGGCGCGCTCCAGCTCGGTGCGGTGGTCGGCGACCGCGGCGTCACCGCCCGGGACGGCCAGCAGGGCCGCCGCCCAGGCGGCGGCGAGCAATGCGCGGGCCCGGCGAGCGTGCCGGTCGCGGCTCACGCCCGGGCCGCGGCGGCGCCGGCCAGCAGCGCCAGCACGTCGTCGTGGAGGGTGCCGTTGGTGGTGACCGCGCTGGTCCCGAACGGGCCCGGGTTGTCCGCCAGGTCGGTGAACCGGCCACCGGCCTCGCTCACCAGCGGCGCGAGCGCCACCATGTCGTGCAGGTCCAGGTGCGGGTCGAGCGCGATGTCGACCGCGCCCTCGGCGACCAGGACGTGGCTGAGGAAGTCGCCGTAGGCGCGGGTGCGCCAGCACCGGGAGGCCAGGTCCAGGAAGCCCGCCCGCTGCGGATGGGTCAGCCACCGGTCCAGGTCGGAGTAGCTGAGCGAGGCGTGCTCGACCCTGGAGGTGTCCGCGACGTGGATCCGCTTGGCCCGGCTGAGGGTGCGCCCGGTCCACGCGCCGGACCCGCGGGCGGCCCACCAGCGACGGGCCAGCGCCGGGGCAGCGACCAACCCCAGCACCGGGGAGTCGTCCACGATGAGCCCGATGAGGGTGGCCCAGACCGGGACGCCGCGGATGTAGTTGACGGTCCCGTCGATGGGGTCCAGCACCCAACGCCGGTTCCCGTGCCCCGTGGTCGCCAGCTCCTCGCCCTGCACCACGTCCCGGGGGCGGGTGCGGGAGAGCTGGTGGCGCAGCAGCTCTTCGACGTACCGGTCGGTCTGGGTCACCAGCGTCCCGTCGTCCTTGACCTCGACCTGCAGGTCGGAGGAGGCGAACTGCTGCAGGGTGGCACGCTCGACCGCGTCGGCGAGCACGTGGGCCAGGCGGAGGTCGTCGTCGAAGGTCACCACCTGAGGCAACCTACTGCCTGCTGCGTAGCAGCCGCCGCAGGGAGTCGAGCCGGGCCGCGCCGTTGGGTCCCGCACCCCCGGAGCTGACCCACGCGTCCAGTGCGCAGCCGGGTTCGTCGTGGCTGCAGGCCCGTGGGCAGCCGGCGGTGCCTGGCGCGAGGTCGGGGAACACGTCGACGAACCCGTGGGGGTCCACGTGACCGAGGCCGAACGAACGGACCCCGGGGGTGTCGATGATCCAGCCGCCCCCGGGGAGGGCCAGCGCGACCGCGCTGGTCGAGGTGTGCCGCCCCCGGCCGGTGACGACGTTGACGACCCCGATGCTGCGGTCGGCGTCCGGCACCAGGGCGTTGACCAGCGTCGACTTGCCGACGCCGCTGTGCCCGACGAGCACCGTGGTGCGGTCGGCGAGCCGGTCACGCAGCTCCTGCAGCCCTTGCGGGTCCGGTCCGTCGATGCCGGCGGTGGCCACCGACGGCACGTCCAGTGCCGCGTAGTCGGCCAGCAGCGACTCCGGGTCGGCCAGGTCGGCCTTGGTCAGCACCAGCAGCGGGTCGATCCCCGCGTCGTAGGCGGCGACGAGGCAGCGGTCGATCATCCGCCGCCGCGGCTCCGGCTCGGCCAGGGCGGTGACGATCCCCACCTGGTCGGCGTTGGCGACCATCACCCGCTCCACCCGGTCGGTGTCGTCGGCGCTGCGGCGCAGCACGGTGCGCCGTTCCTCGACCCGGACGATGCGCGCCAGGGTGCCCTCCCGGCCGCTGGTGTCACCGACCATGGCGACCCGGTCACCGACCACGGTGGCGGTGCGGGTCAGCTCCCGGGCCCGCATCGCCACGACGGTGCGCCCGTCCAGCCGGGTGGTGTAGCGGCCGCGGTCGACGGCGACCACCACCCCCACCTCGGCGTCGGCGTGCTCGGGGCGGTCCTTGGTCCGTGGCCGGCTGCCGCGCCGCGCCGGCCGGACCCGCACCTGCGACTCGTCGTACCGGTCGTAGCGGCCCATCAGCCGACGAGCTCCTCCCAGGCCTGGGCGAAGCCGGGGTAGGTCTTGGCGGTGGTACCGACGTCCTCGACCAGCACGCCGGGGACCGCCAGCGCGAGCACGGCGGCGGCCATCGCCATCCGGTGGTCGGCGTAGGTGCGCAGCGTGCCGGCCGTGAGGGGCGCGGGGTCGATGGCCAACCCGTCCTCGGTCTGCCGGACGCCGCAGCCGAGCCGGCGCAGCTCGGTCTCCAGCGCGGCCAGCCGGTCGGTCTCGTGCCCGCGCAGGTGGGCGACCCCGCGCAGCACCGACGGCCCGTCGGCGAGCGCCGCCAGGGCCGCGACGACGGGGGTGAGCTCCCCGGCGTCGTGCAGGTCCAGGTCCACCCCGGCGAGCCCGGGCCGGCCCGGCTCGCCGGGGCCGTGGACGGTCAGCCCGGACTCGCCCTGCTCGACGGCGACGCCCATGCGGCTGAGCACCTCCCGCATCCGGTCACCGGCCTGGGTGGTGCGGTGCGGCCACCCGGGCACGGTGACGGTGCCGCCGGTGACGGCGGCGGCGGCCAGCATCGGGGCGGCGCTGGAGAGGTCCGGCTCGACGGCGAGATGCAGCGCGCGCACCGGTCCGGGCGCCACGTGCCACTCCCGGTCACCGGCGCGCTCCACCCGGACACCGGCCTCGGTGAGCACCTGCTCGGTCATCGCGACGTGGGGCACGCTGGGCAGCCGGTCGCCGGTGTGGCGCACCCGCAGCCCCTGCTCGCACCGGGCGCCGAGCAGCAGCAGCGCGCTGAGGAACTGCGAGGTGCCCGAGGCGTCGATCGCCACGTCACCGCCGCTGACCCGGCCGGTGCCGTGCACGGTGATCGGCAGCCGGTCCCCGGCCGCCGCCTCGACCCGCACGCCGAGGTCGCGCAGCGCCCCGACCAGCGGTGCCAGCGGGCGCACCCGGGCCTGCGGGTCACCGTCGAAGGTCACCGGCCCCGCCGCGAGGGCGGCCACCGGGGGCACGAACCGCAGCACCGTCCCGGCCAGCCCGCAGTCGACCTGGGCACCACCCCGCAGCCGCGGCGGCGGGGTGAGGACCCAGGCACGGTCCGCGGGCTCTCGGCGGACGTCCACGCCCAGGGCGGTCACCGCGCCGAGCATCAGCTCGGCGTCGCGGGACACCAGCGGGTTGGCGACCCGGCTCGGGCCGTCGGCGAGCGCGGCCAGGAGCAGGTACCGGTTGGTCAGCGACTTGCTGGCCGGCACGGTGACGCTGCCGCGGACGGGGCGCGTGGCGTGCGGCGCCGCCCACAGGCCGGTCACCGGATCAGAACGGGAGCTTGTCGGTCAGGTTCCGCATGGTGTGCTTCGCCGCCAGCTCGGACTCGAGCCGGCCGATCCGGGCGGCGTTGCGGGAGCGCCACACCAGCCCCGGCCGACCACCGGTGTCGACCGAGGCGAGGAGCACCCCGCCGACCAGGCCCAGGTTGGTGTAGAACCGCTTCTTGGCGGCCTCCCGCGCCTCCGGCTCGGTCTCCTCCCAGAACCGGTGCTCGTAGACCGTGGACGGCAGCAGGCTGACGGCCAGCGCGGCACCGGCCAGCCGCGGCATCCGCCCGATCGCGAGCAGGGCGCCGGCGCCGGCCATGACGGCGCCGTTGACGCGCACCAGCAGCTCGGGGTCGTCCGGCAGCCCCAGCGGCTCGGCGACGTCGCGGGTGAACCGCTCCGCCACGGGCACCCGGCTGCCCGGGCGCTGCAGGGCCTCCACCCCGTGGGCGATGAAGGCGCTGGCGAGCAGCGGTCGGGCGATCTTGCGCAGCATGGGGTCTCCTCGTCGTCGGCTCCGGTAGCGGCTGCTCCTACGGTAGACCGTCGGGGCCCGCCGGGCACGGGCTGTGCCCGGGCGCCCGGGTCTGTCAGGATCGGGGGCGTCAGCGTCGGGGTGTGACGCGGCGTCGCGCCCCGCTGCCGGACCGGCCGGAGGTGAGACGTGGTGTCGACGAGGTCGACCAGCTCGATGGGGGCGACGGAGCCGACCGACTCGGGCGGCTCGACGGGTCCGGCGGGCCCGACGGGTTCGCCGGAGGCGACGGACTCGACGGTGGCCGCGACGATGGGGCCGGCGCTGGACCGGCTGCTCGGGCCGCGGGTGCCCATCAGGTTCACGTTCTGGGACGGGAGCGTGCGGGACCACCCGAGTCCCGCCTGCACCATCCACTTCCGCCGGCCCGAGGCGGTGCGCCGGATCGCCTGGTCCCCCGACGAGCTGGGGCTGGCGCGGGCCTACGTCGCCGGTGACCTGGAGCTGGAGGGCGACATCTTCCGCGCGACCGCCGTGCTGCGCGAGGCGGCCCCGGGCGACGCCCGGGAGCTGGCCGCCGCCGCCCCGCGG
>NZ_WIQI01000003.1 GCF_009602535.1 Ornithinicoccus halotolerans
GCCCTTCTCGTCCTCGGGGCACTGGTAGTTGATGACGTGGGTGACGTTCTCGACGTCGATGCCGCGGGCGGCGAGGGGCGGCGCCACCCGACTCCGCGGCCGGAGGGGTGGGAACCGCTGGAGCGGAGTCGCCCTGCTGCCCACTACCGGGCGTGGTGAGCGCCTCCCGGACGATGCGCCGGGGGTCGTACTGGCGCGGGTCCAGCTGCTGCCAGTCGATCTCGTCGAAGGCCGGGCCCATCTCGCGGCGGAGCTGGCCCTTGGCGCCCTCGGCCATGTCGCGCAGCGAGCGCACCAGCTGAGCGAGCTTCGCGGCATACTCCGGCAGCCGGTCGGGACCGAGCAGCAGGATCGCCAGCAGGCCCAGCAGCAGCAGCTCGCCGCCGTGCAGGTTGCCGATCACGACGCCGCTCCCCGCCGCCGCGGTCGGCCGGTCGCGCCGGCACGCCGGCTGCTCATTGCGAGGACCCCTGCAGGGTGACCTCGACCGTGCGCTCGGTGCCGTCCTCGCCGCGCACGGTGAGCTCCACGACGTCCCCCACGGAGTAGGACCGCAGCACCACGATCAGGTGCCTGCTGTCGTCGATGCGCTGCTCGTCGATCGCCAGGATGACCTCGCCGGGCTCGATGCCGGCCTGGTCGGCCGGCCCGCCCGGCACGACCGGCTGGTCGCCGCTGGTGGACTCCGGCAGCACCCGGGCCCCCTGCCCGGTGTAGCTGAGGTCCACGAGCACGCCGATCACCGGGTGCTGGCTCTGGCCGGTCTCGATGAGCTGGTCGGCGGTGCGCCGGACCTGGTTGGAGGGGATCGCGAAACCCAGCCCGATGCTGCCCGACCGGGTGATGCCGTCCGGGAGCTGGGCGATCGCGGAGTTGACGCCGACCACCCGGCCGCGGTGGTCAAGCAGCGGGCCGCCGGAGTTGCCCGGGTTGATCGCCGCGTCGGTCTGGATGGCGTTGATGTAGGACGGGTTCTGCGGGTCGCCGGCGCTGACCGGCCGGTCCCGTGCCGACACGATGCCGGAGGTGACTGTGCTGTCCAGCCCCAGCGGCGCCCCCACCGCGACGACGGGCTCACCCACCTCGAGCCGGTCGGAGTCCCCGAACGGCAGCGCCGGCAGCCCCCCGACGTCCACCCGCAGCACCGCGATGTCGTAGGAGGTGTCCTGGCCGACCACCTCGGCGTCGTGGACGCTGTCGTCGGCGAACTCGACGGTCAGCCCCTCGGCGCCGGCGCCGGAGACCACGTGGGCGTTGGTGACGATGTAGCCGTCCTCGCGGATGACGAACCCCGACCCGACACCGGCCGCCCGGCCCTCCCCGGCCGAGATGAGCACCACCGACGGCAGCGAGGTGCGGGCGATCTCGGTGACCGGTGCCACATCGCCGCCGCCGCCGCTGCTGGCGCTCCCCACGGCCATCGGCTCCACGACCTCCGGGCTGTCACCGCCGGCGAGCCGCCAGCCCAGGTAGCTGCCGAGCAGTCCGCCCACGATCCCCAGCAGCAGGGCGAGCAGCAGCACGAGCGCCACGCCCGCCGCGATGAGGCCGCCGCGGCGGCGCGTGGCAGCCTTGACGGGAACCAGGGTCATGGCCCTGATTGTGCCTGATCAGCCGAGTGCGGTGGCCGGGCGGGCCGGGCGCGGCACGCCCCGAGGCCGGTCGCCGGCGGTGGCCTCCTGCCCGGACCTGGCGGGGGCCCGGTGCGCGAGCGCGCGGCGGAGCTGGGCCCGGCCACGGTGGATGCGGGAGCGCACCGTCCCGAGCTTGATCCCCAGGGTCTGCGCGACCTCCTCGTAGCTGAGCCCCTCGATGTCGCTGAGGACCACGGCGGCCCGGAACTGCGGGGCGAGCGCGGCCAGCGCCTGCTGCACGTCGTCGTCGAGGTGGGCCAGGTCGAAGGCCTCCTCCGGCCCGGGCTCGCGGCTGCGTAGCCGGGCGGCGGCCTCCTCGCCGAGGGCGTCGAACCGGATCCGCTGCTTGCGGCGGGCGCGGTCCAGGAAGAGGTTGGTCGTGATGCGGTGCAGCCACCCCTCGAAGGTGCCGGGCCGGTAGCTGTCCAGGGACCGGAAGACCCGGACGAACACGTCGTGGGTGAGGTCCTCGGCGTCGTGGGGGTTGCCGGTCAGCCGGTAGGCCAGCCGGTACACCCGGGCGGAGTGCTCGCGCACCACGTCCTCCCAGGACGGGGGCTGCCACTCCGGCGTGCCCGCGGCCACCCCGGCTGGCTGCTGCTGGGTCCCTGCCACCCTGCCAGGGTGGCAGGGCTTCCTGGGAGATCGCTGACAGCAGGGCGGCAGTAGGGTGGGGCGCATGTCAGCAGCGAAACTGGCCTCCTGGTCCTACGCCGAGGAGTTCGTCACCCCCACCGAGGTCATCGAGCGGGCCGCCGCTCGCGGCACCGAGCTGGGTTGCGTGCCGGTCCATCCCGGAGTGGGTGCCGCGCTGCGGCTGCTCGCGGCCTCGGTCCGCGCCTCCCACGTCGTGGAGATCGGCACCGGCGCCGGGACCTCGGGGTTGTGGCTGCTGGAGGGCATGGCCCCCGACGGCATCCTGACCACGATCGACATCTCGGCCGAGAACCAGCGCGCGGCGAAGGAGGCGTTCGCCGCCGCGGGGGTGCCCACGCAGCGCACCCGGGTCATCGCCGGCGACGCCGGCCAGGTGGTGGGCCGGCTGACCGACGGCGGCTACGACCTGGTCCTCGTCGACGCCGACAAGGAGAGCTACCCGGTCTACGTGGAGCAGGCGCTGCGGCTGCTGCGGCCGGGAGGGGTGCTGGCGATGGACAACATGCTCTGGCACGACCGGGTCGCCGACCCCGCGGCCCGGGACGAGACCACGACGCTGCTGCGCGACCTGGGCAAGCAGCTGCGTGAGGACGAGCGGCTGGTCCCCGCGCTGCTGCCGGTGGGCGACGGGCTGTTCGCCGCGGTCCGCCGCTGAACGGCCGACGCCCCGCCGGCCGGTGGCCAGCAGGGCGTCGACACCGTGGGCGGGTCAGCCCAGGCAGTCCTTGATGGCGTCGCCGAGCGCGCCGGCCTCCTCGGCGTTCATCTCCACCACGAGGCGGCCGCCGCCCTCGAGCGGCATGCGCAGCACGATGCCGCGCCCTTCCTTGGTCACTTCGAGGGGGCCGTCCCCGGTACGAGGCTTCATGGCTGCCATGCTGAACCCTTCCTGTGGCGCGGTTGCCGCGGCTGCCGGCGCGGATCCGCGTCGGCTGACTGCTCATCTCCGGCGCCATTATCCCCCTCGGCTCCGACGGGACCGAACCCGGCTCCGGCACACTGGGCCCGTGCACGCCAGATCCGCGGTCTTCGACCTCTACGGGGACCACCTGTCGGCCCGCGGGTACCAGGCGCCGGTCGGGGCGGTGGTGACGCTGCTGGCGGCGGTGGGCGTCTCCGGGTCCGCGGCCCGGACCGCGATCTCCCGGCTGGTGGCCCAGGGCTGGCTGGAGCCGACCACGGCCGGGGGCGTACGCGGCTACCGGGCCTCGGCGGCCGCCCGCACCCGGCTGTCCACCACCCACGCGCGGGTCTACCGTCGCGAGCCGCGGGACTGGGACGGCCGGTGGCGGCTGCTGGTGACCTCTCCCCCGGGGGACCGGGCGGCACGGGACCGGCTGGCGGCGACGCTGGGGTTCCTGGGCTACGGCCGGTTGGCGCCGCACACCTGGGTCTCGCCGTGGCCGCACCCGGAGCGGCACGCCGCGCTGCAGGCGCTGGGCGCACGGTGGGAGGAGCTGACCGCCGAGCACGACGGCGACCCGGTGGGGCTGGCCCGCCGGGTGTGGGACCTGTCGGCGCTGGCGGCGCGCTACGAGGACTTCGCCAGGCGGGCCGAGCCGCTCCGGCCGCTCGGCCCCGCCACCGACCCGGGGACCGCCTACCGGGAGCGGACGCTGCTGGTGCACGAGTGGCGCACCTTCCTGTTCGCCGACCCGGACCTGCCGTCGGCGGTGCTGCCGCCGGCCTGGCCCGGCACCCGGGCCCGGGCGCTGTTCCTGGAGGTGGCGGACACGCTGCTGCCACCGGCGCGTACATTCGTCGACCAGAGCCTGGCTCGTGCCGCGGGCCGGCGGGAGGAGGACACCGATGACCCCAGCTGAGGCGCAGCAGCACCCGGCCGTCCGGACCGACCCGGCGGACCCGGCCGCGCCGGTCGTCGTCGAGCGCGACGACGCCGTGGCCACCGTGCGGTTCGCCCGTCCGGATGCGATGAACTCCCTGGACACCGCCACCAAGGAGGCGCTGCTGGCCGCGCTGCGGCAGGTGGCCGAGGACGAGGCGGTCCGCTGCGTGGTGCTCACCGGTACCGGCCGGGCGTTCTGCGTGGGCCAGGACCTGCGTGAGCACGCCGAGGCGCTGCAGGCCCGCGACTACTCCCTCGGCAGCACCGTGACCGAGCACTACAACCCGGTCGTGCGGCTGCTCGCCGGCATGGACAAGCCGGTCGTGGCGGCCGTCAACGGGGTAGCGGCCGGGGCGGGGGCGGCGTTCGCCTTCGCCGCCGACCTGCGGGTGGTGGCCTCCTCAGCCGGGTTCAACCTGGCGTTCGCGGCGATCGGCCTGTCCTGCGACTCCGGCACCTCGTGGTCGCTGCCGCGGCTGGTCGGCACCGCCCGCGCCAAGGAGCTGCTGCTGCGCCCGCGGACGGTGCCGGCCCAGGAGGCGCTGGAGCTGGGGCTGGCGACCGAGGTGGTGCCCGACGAGGGGCTGCCGGCCCGGGCGGCCGAGGTCGCCGCCGAGCTGGCCGCGGGCCCCACCCGCGCCTACGGCGCGATCCGGCGGGCGGTGCTGCACTCGGCCGGCACCGGGCTGGACGCGGCGCTGGAGCAGGAGGCGCAGCTGATGGCCAGCACCGGCGCCACCCAGGACCACCAGGACGCGGTCACCGCGTTCCTCGGCAAGCAGCAGCCGGCGTTCCGGGGCCGCTGACGAGGCGGGACGGCTACGGGGGGTCGTCGCGGGGCGGCTCGAACCGGAACAGCTCCCAGCTCCACCACACCTGCCAGCCCACGAAGAGCGCCACCAGCACGCCGGTCCGCACCCACAGCAGCCAGGGCGGCTGCCGCCACCCGGACCCGCCCGGCCGGTCCGCGCTGCCGGTGGCGCGCCCGCCGCCCACCAGCAGCAGCGGGACGGGGAACAGCAGCAGCAGGTACCGGTAGAGGCTCGTCCACGGGTCCAGCACCGCCGCCAGGTAGAGCGGGTAGGCCAGGCTCCAGGCCCGCAGCGCGGGCCCCAGGCCGCGGGCCCACGGGCCGAGCACCGCGACCGCCAGCAGCGCCGCTCCCCCGACGAGCAGCACCGGACCCAGCATGGGCCCGGCCAGCTCCTGCACCCGGTGCAGCGTCGGCGCGAACGGCACCACCTGGTCGCCGGCACGCCAGGCCCCCATGGTCTCGGTGTAGGCGTCGGCCTGCCCGGTGCCCAGCCAGGCGATCCCGGGCCACAGCAGCCCGGAGGCGCCGCAGGCCGCCAGCGCCACCAGCATCCGGCCCGCCTCCCCGGGGGTGACCGGCTGCTCGCGGTGCCGCCGCGCCCGCCGCAGCGCGAGCGCGAGCGCGACCAGCCCGAGCGGCAGCGCGATCGGCCGCGCCAAACCGGTGACCAGGGCCGCTGCCCCGGCCGCGAGCCAGCGCTCGCGGCCGAGGAACCACAGCACCACGACCAGCAGCGCCAGCGCCAGCGACTCGGTGTAGGCCACCTGCAGCGTCGGCGAGGCCGGGAACGTGGCCACCAGCAGCACCCCGGCCAGCGCCGGCGCCGGGCCCACCCGCTCCCGCAGCAGCAGCGCGAGCAGCGCCGCGGCCGCGTACCCGAGGGCGGTGGCCAGCAGCGGGGCGACGACGGCGAACGGGAGCCCGGTCAGCACCATCAGCACCCGGGCCGCCAGCGGGAACACCGGGTAGAACGCCCAGGCGTTCTGCCGGGCCGCGCCGGTCTCGTCCCGCGGCACGTGGTCGGGGTAGCCCTCGGTGGCGATCCGCTGGTACCACTGGCCGTCCCACAGCGTCGCGACGTCGAAGTAGCGCGGGTAGCCGTCGGTGAAGATCGACGGGTGCTGCTCGGCGTGCGTGATCCACAGCAGGATGCCGGTCGTGACCAGCCGCGCCAGCGTCCAGCCGACGAGCACGGCGACCCAGAACCGGCGGCCGGCCAGCCAGTCGTGCCGCCCGCTCACGCGGCGCGACTGCGGTGGCAGCCCACCAGGTGGTCGTCGACCAGGCCGCAGGCCTGCATCGCGGCGTACACCGTGACCGGCCCCAGGTGGGCGAACCCGTAGCCGCGCAGCTGCGCGGCCAGCTCGGTGGAGGCGCGGGTGCGGGACGGCACCTGCTCCACGCTGGCCGGACGTGGCCGCTCCGGGTCGGCGTAGGACCAGACCAGGGCATCCAGCCCGCCGTGCTCGCGCAGCGCCAGCGTGGCGCGGGCGTTGCCGATGGTGGCCTCGATCTTGCGGCGGTTGCGCACGATGCCGGCGTCGGCCAGCAGCCGCTCGACGTCTCCCGCGGTGAAGGCGGCGACCCGCTCCGGGTCGAAACCGGCGAACGCCTCCCGGAACGCGGGCCGCTTGCGCAGGATCGTCAGCCAGGACAGCCCGGACTGGAACGCCTCCAGGCACAGTCGCTCCAGCAGCGGCTGCTCCCCGCGCACCGGCCGTCCCCACTCCTCGTCGTGGTAGCGGCGGTACAGGGGGTCCTGCAGTCCCGGCCACGGGCAGCGCGCCACCCCGTCGGGCCCGGTCGTCGCACCGGTCACCGCGGCTCCGCCTCGGGTGCGCCCGGCCCGGCCTCGCGGTGCTCGCCGCGCAGCCGGGCGATCTCGGCGTCCCGCTCAGCGAGCTCGTGCTGCAGCCGCTCCAGCAGCGCGTCCACCTGCGACATCCGGTAGCCGCGCAGCGCCAGGTCGAACCGCGCCTGCGCCAGGTCCTCGGCGCGGACCGACCCGGACGGGGGCGGTGGGGCGGACTCGGTCGTCACCGGCGGCGGGACACCGGGCACCGGCAGCCGGCCGGCCAGCGCCGCCAGCGCGAGCCCGGCCAGCAGCACCGCGAGCAGGAGCAGCAGGAGCACCACGGCACGATGGTGCCACGTCGAGGGTCAGCTGCTGGTGCGCGCCTGCTGGATGTGGTGCACCGCCTCGTCGACGTCGTCGGTCAGCCGCACCAGCTGCAGGTCCCGCTCGCTGATGGTGGCGTGCTCCAGCAGCGTGCCGCGGACCCACTCCAGCAGCGGTCCCCAGAAGTCGCTGCCCAGCAGCACGATCGGGAACCGGGTGACCTTGCCGGTCTGCACCAGGGTGATCGCCTCGAACAGCTCGTCGAGGGTGCCGAACCCGCCCGGCAGCACCACGAACCCGGAGGCGTACTTGACGAACATGGTCTTGCGGGCGAAGAAGTACCGGAAGTTAATCCCGAGGTTGACGTAGGGGTTCAGCCCGGCCTCGAACGGCAGCTCGATGCCGAGTCCCACGCTGGTACCCCCGGCCTCGCTGGCCCCCTTGTTGGCCGCCTCCATCGTCCCCGGGCCGCCGCCGGTGATGACGGCGTAGCCGGCCGCGACCAGCGCCTGACCCAGCTGCTCCGCCATGGTGTAGGCGGGGGTGCCTGGGCCGGTGCGGGCGGACCCGAACACGCTGACCGCGTCCCCCACGTCGGCCAGCGCCCCGAACCCCTCGACGAACTCCGCCTGGATCCGCAGCACCCGCCACGGGTCGGTGTGCACCCAGTCGGCCGGTCCCCGCTCGTCCAGCAGGTGCTGGTCGGTCGTGCTGGCCGGCACCTTGCGTCCGCGCAGCGTCACCGGCCCCTTGTGGTAGTCGCCGGGGCGACCGGTGAACGGTGCCGGGTCACCGGGGCGCTGCCCCTCCGGCGGCTCGCTGAGCGGGCGGTCGGGCCGCGGTACGTCGGGGGTCTGCCGGGAGGACTGACTCACCCTGCCGAACCTAGTACACGGCCCCCGGGTCCGTCGGGCCCACCGCTGCGCGCCGGTAGGATCCGGGCATGCCCTCGGACCCGCGCTCGGGGCCTCCTGCACGTCCCGGACGCCGGTCCCGGGTGCGGGTGCGCCGCCTGCTGACCACCCTGGTCCTGCTGGGCCTGGCCGGCGGGGGCGGGGTCGCGGCGGCGGCGTGGCTCACCGGCTGGCTCGACGAGCCGGAGTGCTCGGTCACCGCCGCCGGACGCAGCTACACCTTCACGCCGGAGCAGACCGCCAACGCCGCGACCATCGCGCTGGTGTCGGTCGAGCGGGGCATGCCGCCCCGGGCCGCCTCGGTCGCGCTGGCCACGGCGCTGCAGGAGTCCAAGCTGCGCAACATCACCTACGGTGACGCCGACAGCCTGGGGCTGTTCCAGCAGCGGCCCAGCCAGGGGTGGGGGACCGAGGAGCAGGTGCTGGACCCGGTCCACGCCAGCCACGCCTTCTACGACGCGCTGGAGCAGGTTTCCGGCTGGGAGGACGGCGTCATCACCGACGTCGCCCAGCAGGTGCAGCGCAGCGCGTACCCGACCGCCTACGCCCAGCACGAGTGGGAGGGACGGGTGCTCGCCTCGGTGCTGACCGGTGAGACCCCGGCCGGACTGGGCTGTGACCTCCCCGAGGTCGACCCGGAAGCGGCCCGGACAGCCACCGACCTGCTCGGCAAGGCGGACGCTCAGTTCGGCGGCGCCGCCGACGGCACGGTGGCGGACCAGCAGCGGCTGGTGCTGACGACCGGCTCCCGCACGGCCGCGTGGGCGGTGGCGTCCTGGGCGGTCGCGCACGCCGAGGCCGGGGACGTCAGCACGGTCACCGTCGACGGCCGGCGCTGGGAGCGCCACGGCGACCCGAGGACCTGGCCCGCGGGCGGTGACGACCTCGCCGAGGGCGTCGTGGTCATCGAGGTGGGCGTCCCCGCCTCGTGAGGGGCGGGGACGCCTGGGCTCAGCGCTGCTCGGCCGGCACGTAGTCGCGCTGCGGCGACCCGGTGTAGAGCTGGCGCGGGCGGCCGATCCTGGTCTGCGGGTCGTTGACCATCTCGCGCCACTGGGCGATCCAGCCGGGCAGCCGGCCCAGCGCGAACAGCACCGTGAACATGTTGCTCGGGAAGCCCATCGACTCGTAGATCAGGCCGGTGTAGAAGTCGACGTTCGGGTAGAGCTTGCGCTCGACGAAGTAGTCGTCCTCCAGCGCCGTCTGCTCCAGCTCCATGGCCAGGTCCAGCAGCGGGTTGCTGCCGACCTTGGACAGGATCTCGTGGGCGGTCTCCTTGATGATCGCCGCGCGGGGGTCGTAGTTCTTGTAGACCCGGTGCCCGAAGCCCATCAGCCGGACGCCGGCCTCCTTGTCCTTGACCTTGCGGACGAACTCGTTGACGTCCCCGCCGTCCTCGCGGATGCCCTCGAGCATCGACAGCACGGCCGAGTTGGCCCCGCCGTGCAGCGGGCCGGACAGCGCGTGGATCCCCGCGGAGACCGACGCGTACAGGTTGGCCTCGGAGGAGCCCACCAGCCGCACCGTGGAGGTGGAGCAGTTCTGCTCGTGGTCGGCGTGCAGGATGAACAGCAGGTCCAGCGCCTTGGCCAAGTCCGGGTCGACCTCGTAGCGCTCGGTCGGCATGCCGAACGTCATCCACAGGAAGTTCTCGACCAGGTTGTGGTCGTTGTTCGGGTACAGGAACGGCTGGCCCAGGCTCTTGCGGAAGGCGTAGGAGGCGATCGTGGGCAGCTTGGCCATCAGCCGGATGGTGGAGATCTCCACCTGCTCGGGGTCGAACGGCGAGAGGCTGTCCTGGTAGAAGGTGCCCAGCGCCGAGACGGCCGAGGACAGCACCGGCATCGGGTGCGCGTCGCGGGGGAAGCCGTCGAAGAAGCCCTTCATGTCCTCCACGAGGAGGGTGTGCCGGCGCAGCTTCTGGTCGAACTCCTCCAGCTGGGAGCTGGTCGGCAGCTCACCGTAGATGAGCAGGTAGCTGGTCTCCAGGAAGCTGGACTGCTTGGCGAGCTGCTCGATCGGGTAGCCGCGGTAGAGCAGCACCCCCTCCTCCCCGTCGATGTAGGTGATCTCCGAGGAGCAGTTGGCGGTGTTGGCGAAGCCGACGTCCAGGGTGACGTCACCGGTGGTCTTGCGCAGCTGGGAGATGTCCAGGCCGTTGTTGCCCGCCACCGCGGGCACCAGCGGCAGCTCCAGCTCCTGGTCCCCGTGCCGCAGCGTCGCCGCCGTCGTCGCCGTCTTCGTCTGGTCGCTCATGGGGTTCCTCCTCCTGCCCGGTCGCGGGCTGCTTACCCGGTCGGACCGGGGGGTTCAGGGGTGGTGAGCCGCCGCTCGGCGCCGGCCGGCGGCGGGCGGTGCGGTCAGCTCTCGTCGTGCTCCTGCGGCGGCAGGTCGGCGATGATCGGGTGGTCCTTGGGGATCAGCCCCATCTTGGCTGCGCCGCCCGGGCTGCCGATGTCGTCGAAGAACTCGACGTTGGCCTTGTAGTACTCCGCCCACTGCTCGGGCACGTCGTCCTCGTAGTAGATGGCCTCCACCGGGCAGACCGGCTCGCAGGCACCGCAGTCGACGCACTCGTCGGGGTGGATGTACAGCGAGCGCTCGCCCTCGTAGATGCAGTCGACCGGACACTCCTCGATGCAGGCCTTGTCCTTGAGGTCGACGCACGGCTGGGCGATCACGTAGGTCATGGACGGCTCCTGCTCACTCGTTGTCTCCGGCTCTCCGGTCTCCACCTGGACGCAGGGACCGGGACCGGCCCGAGGACCGCGCCCCGGTCGCGTGCACCACTGTTCCTAGTATGCCGCTCCGTGGCCGCACCCCGAATTCCGGGGCCGTCGGGCGGGGCCGGCGAGCACGCGGCGGCCGTCACGGCGCCTGCGGGTGGGTGCAGGTGACCTGCGGCGAGGGCTGGTAGCGGGTGGTGTAGGACTCTCGGGCGGCCTCCTGGCCACCGCGGTACAGGACGCGGGTCACCGTGATCTGGAACCCCTCCTGCGGGCTCTGCGGGAGGCAGTCCGCGCTGTCGTCCACGCGCTCCTCCGGCTGCACCACCTCCCGGCGCGGGCCGGTGACCGTCTCGACCCGGTACTGCCGGTCGCCCCAGAACCGCATGACGATGTCGTTGCCCTCGATCCAGGTCTGCACCACGATCGGGGAGTCGGTGTCGTTGGTCCACCGGTTGTCGATGACCGGCACCGAGATGGTGGCCTCGCGACCGACCGGGTAGCGCGAGATGTAGTAGGAGTGCGGCGTGAACTCGTCCAGCTGGACCCCGGCGAACCAGGCGGTGTTCAGGACCGTGGTGGAGACCTGGGACAGCCCACCGCCCATGCCCTCCACGAGCCGGCCGTCCCGGATCACCCCCGCGTCGACGTAGCCCCGGTCCTCGCTGATCGGGGACAGCGACTCGGCGAGGCTGAACTGCTCCCCCGGCATCACGACGGTGCCGTTGAGGTGCGCCAGCCCCACCCGGATGTTGCTGGTGCGGGCCTCGTTCGCCGGGCCGGTGGGGAACTCGCTGCGGAACTCGGACATGACCTGGTCGACCGACCAGCCGCGGTGGCTGCGGTCGGGGTCGACCTCGACCATCTTGGCTCGCACCGTGCGCTGCTTCTCGCCGGTGCGCTGCAGTGCCCGCTGCACCCGGTTGATGATGGAGTCGTCGTTCAGGTCGCTGCCCTTGCTGGCCGGCTCCACCACGGGCCGGCCGTCCTCGAGGCTCACCGAGGCGTTCTGCGGGGCCTCGACCGCGTCGGTGAGGCCGCCGCGCACCACCTCCAGCAGCTGGGCCTGGTCCATCCGGAGCCGGAGCCGGTGCTGCTCGGTCTCCTTCACGGTGAGGATCCGGGACAGCTGGTTGGCCGACACCACGGTCTCGTCGCCGCGGGCCCGCACCACGACCGGGCCGGAGAGCGCGGGTTCGGCGACCTCGGTGACGAACCGCTCGATCTCCCCGGCGGCCAGCTGCGGCTGGACCGGCTCGACGGCGCCCTGGACGGTGACCTGCTGCGGCCAGGCCTGCTGCACGGCGTCCGCGGTCGCGGCCACGTCGAGGCGGTGCCCCTCGACCGGGTCGGTTCGTTGCACCTGCCCCTGGGCGAGCCGGACCTGGCCCTCCTGCGGCTCGGTGTCGAACTCCTCCGCCAGTCGGGCCAGCTCCGCCTCCAGCGCGGCGCGGTCGACGTCGACCTGCAGCGGCAGCTCCTGCCCGTCGTCGGCGACCTGCTGCCACAGCTCGACCGGGTGCAGCGTCATGCCCGCGACACCCTCCAGCGTCTCCTCGAGGTCCAGCGTGAGCCCGGCCTCCTCCGGCTGCAGCCGCAGCTCGTCGTGCTCGGTCTCGATGACCACCGGGTCACTCTCCAGGTGCGCCAGCCGGGTCGCGAGGGTCTGCTCGGCGGTCTCCGGGGTGAGGCTGCCGATCGCCACCCCCTCCACGGTGGTGCCGTTGGGCACCCGCTGACCGAAGTAGTAGGCGGCTCCGACGTACACCCCGCCCAGCACCAGCAGGGCGAGGGTGGTCCGCAGCAGGATCCCCCACCACTCGCTACGGGGTCGTTCCTCGACCAGCTCGGGCTGGGGCATGGCCTCTCTCATCGCTCGGGGTCTGCGGTCACGGTAGTTCGGTGTAGCGCCCTCGGAAGTGCACCAGTGCCGGTTCGGTCTCCTCAGGAGTATGCACGGCGACCACCTCACCGACGACGAGGCTGTGGTCTCCGGCGGCGTGCACGGCGTGGGTGCGGCACTCCAGCGCGGTGAGCGCCCCGTCCAGCAGCGCCACGCCGGTCACCGCACCGCGGTGGTGCGGGATTCGGTCCAGCTGGCCGTGCAGCGGGCGGCCCGGCGTGGCGAGCCACTCCGCGGTCGCCCGGGCGCTGCGGGCCAGCACGCTGATGCCCCAGACGCCCGACTCCAGCACCGCGTCGTGCCAGCGGGCGTCCTGCTCCACCGACAGCACCAGCAGCACCGGCTCGAGGGAGACGCTGGTGAGGGAGTTGGCGGTCATCGCGTGGTCGTGCCGGCCGGCGAAGGTGGTCGCGACGGTGACGCCGCTGGCGAACCGGCCCATCGCGCGGCGGTAGTGCTGCGGGTCCACGGTCACCGGGCCGCCTCCGGGTGCGGCGGCTCCGGCTCGTCGTGGCCCAGCGCGTCGGGAGCGAGCTCGGCATAGCCCTCCCGGCGGGGCAGCCGGGCCGCGACCTGGTTCGAGAGGGCGAACCAGCCCTCCCCCAGAGCCACCTGGGTGCGGTGGTGGGCGAGCGCCTCGTCGCGCAGCGCCACGGTGCCCTCCGGCAGCGCGGCGGTGCCGCCGACCGCGTGCGTCACCTCCCCGTCCGGGACCACCGAGGGCGGGTAGGGCGCGTCGGCCTCCGGCAGCGCCAACCCGTCCCGCCAGCCGCGGGCGGGCCGCGGCCGGACGTGCTCGAGCACCCAGGCCCGGTCCTCCTCCGCCCACGACCGGGGGGTCAGCGCGGCCAGCAGCCGGGGACGCTCCCGCAGCGGCATCGCGGCCACCGCGGCGACGGTGACCCGGTGGGTCTGCACGTGGTCGGGGTGGCGGTAGCCGCCGTGCCGGTCGTAGGTCAGCACCACCGCGGGCCGCAGCCGCGCCAGCAGCCGGCCCAGCTCCGCGGCCGCCTCGACCACCGGGACGGCGGCGAACGCCCGGGGGTGCCGGGCCGCCGCCGAGCCGGCCATCCCGCTGTCGCGCCACCGCGGCCGCTCCCCACCCAGGTAGTGGTGGTGGGCGCCGAGCACCGCCATCGCGGCCTGCAGCTCGTGGTGGCGGTGCTCGGCCAGCCGCGGGTCGCCCTCCAGGTCCGCGAGGACCGCGGGGATGACCTCACCCTCCTCCCCGAGGGTGCAGGTCACCACGTGCACCTCGTCGCCGCGCCGGGCGTGGTGGGCCAGCGCGAGCCCGGTGGCCAGCGTCTCGTCGTCGGGGTGGGCGTGGACCGCCAGCACCCGGGCCGGCGGCGCCTCGTCCGCGAGGAGTGGCGCGCGCACACTCACCCTCGACGGGCGCGCGCGGTGGCCCGCGCCCGCTCGGTCTGGTCCAGGATCACCTTGCGCAGCCGGACCGCCTCCGGCGTCACCTCCACGCACTCGTCCTCGCGGCAGAACTCCAGCGACTGCTCCAGGCTGAGCCGCCGCGGCGGCACCAGCCGCTCCAGCACCTCGGCGGTCGAGGAGCGCACGTTGGTGAGCTTGCGCTCCTTGGTGATGTTGACGTCCATGTCGTCGGCGCGGGAGTTCTCTCCCACGATCATCCCCTCGTAGACCTCGGTGCCCGGCTCGAGGAACAGCGTGCCACGCTCCTGCAGGTTGAACATGGCGTAGCTGGTCGCCGCGCCTGCCCGGTCGGCCACCAGCGACCCGCTCTGCCGGGTCCGGATCTCCCCGAACCACGGGGCGTAGCCGTCGAAGACGTGGTGGGCGATACCGGTGCCCCGGGTGTCGGTGAGGAACTCGGTCCGGAAGCCGATCAGGCCGCGCGCGGGCACGACGTACTCCATGCGCACCCACCCGGTGCCGTGGTTGCTCATCTGCTCCATGCGCCCACGGCGGGCGGCCAGCAGCTGGGTGATGCTGCCGAGGTGCTCCTCGGGGGCGTCGATGGTGAGCCGCTCCACCGGCTCGTGCACCGTGCCGTCGATCTGCCGGGTGACCACCTGCGGCTTGCCCACGGTCAGCTCGTAGCCCTCCCGCCGCATCTGCTCGACGAGGATCGCCAGCGCCAGCTCGCCGCGGCCCTGGACCTCCCAGGTGTCGGGCCGGTCGGTGGGCAGCACCCGCAGCGAGACGTTGCCGATCAGCTCCGCGTCCAGCCGGTCCTTGACCAGCCGGGCGGTCAGCTTCGCCCCCTTCACCCGCCCGGTCAGCGGGGAGGTGTTGGCGCCGATGGTCATCGAGATGGCCGGCTCGTCGACGGTGATGAGCGGGAGCGGCTCGGGCCGCTCGGGGTCGGCGAGCGTCTCCCCGATCGTGATGTCGGGGATGCCAGCCACCGCGATGATGTCGCCGGGGCCGGCCTCGGTGCCCGGGGTGCGCTCCAGGCCCTGGGTGACCAGCAGCTCGGTCACCTTGACGCGCTGGATGCTGCCGTCGCGGCGGCACCAGGCCGCCTGCTGGCCCTTGCGGATGGTGCCGGCGTGGACCCGGCACAGCGCCAGCCGCCCGAGGAACGGCGAGGAGTCCAGGTTGGTCACCTGCGCCTGCATCGGCCGCTCCGGGTCGTAGGTCGGTGCCGGCACCGACTCCAGGATGGTGCGGAACAGCGGCTCGACGTCCGGGGAGTTGGGCTGCTCGCCGTCCTGGGGCTGCTCCAGCGAGGCACGCCCGGTCACCGCCGAGGCGTAGACGATCGGGAAGTCCAGCGCCTGGCTGTCGTGGCCGGCGTCGTCCATGAGATCCATGAACAGGGCGTAGACCTCGTCCACCACGGCCCCGATCCGGGCGTCGGGGCGGTCCACCTTGTTGACGCACAGCACCACCGGCAGCCGCGCGGCCAGCGCCTTGCGCAGCACGAACCGGGTCTGCGGCAGCGGCCCCTCCGAGGCGTCGACGAGCAGCACGACGCCGTCGACCATGGACAGCCCGCGCTCCACCTCGCCGCCGAAGTCCGCGTGACCCGGCGTGTCGATGATGTTGACCACGACCCGGTCCACCCCGGCGACCTCGCGGGCCGAGGGGCCGGCGTAGTCGATCGCGGTGTTCTTGGCCAGGATCGTGATGCCCTTCTCGCGCTCCAGGTCGCCGGTGTCCATCACCCGCTCCGCCAGGTCCGCGCCCGACCCCCGCTCGGCCAGCGCGCCGGCCTGGCGCAGCATCGCGTCGACGAGGGTGGTCTTGCCGTGGTCGACGTGGGCCACGATGGCCACGTTGCGCAGGTCGGGACGCTGGGCCCGCGAGGAGGGGCCGGGAGTAGAGGGCATGGCTCGATTGTCTCAGCAGTCTGGGCTGGCATCGGCCGCGCCGGCCAGCACCGCTGCGACCCGCGCCAGCACCGCCCGGTTGCTCGCCAGCCACGGCACCGCCGCCAGGTCCTGCGCCGGCAGCCACCGCAGCTGGTCGTGGTCCTGCAGCGGCGCCGGCTCGGCACGGGCCCGCGCCCACCACAGCCGCAGCCCGAGCCCCGGGCGCAGCGGCCAGTGCCCGGCGTGCGGTCCGGGCAGCTCCGCACCGAGCTCGACGGCCACCCCCAGCTCCTCGCGCAGCTCGCGGCGCAGCGCCGCGACCGGCTCCTCCCCGGCCTCGACCTTGCCGCCGGGGAACTCCCAGCGTCCGGCCAGCTCCGCCGGCGCGCTGCGGCGAGCGGCGAGCAGCCGGGTCGGGGCCGCCAGGTCGTCCACCAGCGCCGCCGCGACCACCGTCCGCACCCGGCCAGTATGCCCGGCACCGGCACGTCACGGTCGGGTCACCTTTCGGACACATCCTGGCCGCGCGTCTTCCCCCCGGGCCGAGCGGGCGGTTACTGTGCGGCGGTCCAGACATGGGCCTGACAACCGGACGCCAGTGTCCAGTGCGCGGCCCGACACGAGGAGGCAGCATGATCAACCGCAAGCTTGCCGCTGTGGCCGGGACCGCGGTCCTGGCGCTGGGGCTGAGCTCGTGCGCCGAGTCCGAGCGGGACAGCGGCGGCGGGACCGACGGCGGGGACGCGACCGAGGGTGGTGGCGCCACCGAGGGCGGCGCGCAGGGCGGCCAGAGCGACGCCACCCTGGTCTTCGGCGCCGCGGGCGCCCCGACCACCTTCGACCCGTTCTACGCCTCCGACGGCGAGACGTTCCGGGTCACCCGCCAGATCTACGAGAACCTGATCGGCATCGAGCCGGGCGGCACCGAAGGGGTGCCCGAGCTGGCCACCAGCTGGGAGGGCAGCGAGGACGGGCTGACCTGGACCTTCGAGCTGCAGCAGGACGTGACCTTCCACGACGGCACGCCGTTCAACGCCGAGGCCGTCTGCGCCAACTTCGAGCGCTGGGCCGACCAGAACGAGGCCGGCATGAACCCGGCGGCCGCCTACTACTACGGCAACGACTTCGGCTGGGGCGAGGACTCGCTCTACGACTCCTGCACCGCGGTGGACGAGCACACCGCCGAGGTGACCATCACCCGCCCCACCGGCAAGTTCCCGATGGTGCTCAGCCAGTCGTCCTACGCCATCCACTCCCCGACCGCGATGGAGGAGTACGACGCCAACGGGATCAAGACCCAGGGCGAGGGCTTCGTCTTCCCCGAGTACGCCACGGAGCACCCGACCGGTACCGGCCCGTTCACGTTCGAGTCCTACGACAACGCCGGCGGCACGGTCACGCTGACCCGCAACGACGACTACTGGGGCGACCCGGCGGGCGTCCAGCAGCTGGTGTTCAAGATCATCCCGGACGAGAACGCCCGGCGGCAGGAGCTGGAGGCCGGGACCATCCACGGCTACGACCTGCCGAACCCGGTGGACTGGGCGGCACTGGAGGAGGCCGGCAACCAGGTGCTCATCCGTGACCCGTTCAACGTCCTCTACCTGGCGTTCAACCCGATCGCCGACCCGCAGCTGGAGGACCCGAAGGTCCGGCAGGCGCTCTACCACGCGATCAACCGGGAGCAGCTCGTGCAGAGCCAGCTGCCGGACGGCGCCACCATCGCCACCCAGTTCATGCCGGACACCGTGGCCGGGTACAACGAGTCGATCGAGCCGTACGAGTACGACCCCCAGCTGGCCGAGCAGCTGCTCGAGGAGGCCGGCAAGTCCGACCTGGCGATCGACCTGTGGTACCCCACCGAGGTCACCCGGCCGTACATGCCGGACCCGCAGCGCATCTACGACGCGGTGAAGGCCGACTGGGAGGCCGTCGGCGTGACCGTCAACCCGGTCTCCCGCCCGTGGGCAGGCGGCTACATCGACGGCGCGACCCAGTCCAAGGCTCCGGCCTACTTCCTGGGCTGGACCGGTGACCTGAACTCGGCGGACAACTTCCTGTGCGCCTTCTTCTGCGGTGACGACAACCAGTTCGGCACCTCGGCGTACGACTGGCACGACGAGCTGCAGGCCGGTCTGCGTGAGGCCGACAGCGAGCCCGACGAGGCCACCCGCGAGGAGCTGTACATGGAGCTCAACGCCAACATCATGGAGTGGCTCCCGGGCGCGCCGCTGTCGCACTCGCCGCCGGCCATCGTGGTCGCGGACAACGTCGAGGGCATGGTGGCCAGCCCGCTCACCAACGAGGACTTCGCTCCGGTCACGCTCTCGGAGTAGGTCCGAGCTCCCTGGCGACCGCACGGGTCGCCAGGGAGCCCGCTCGCCGGGGCCGGGGCGGTCCACCGGGGGGTAGCGGCCGGCACGGTCGTCCCCTCGCCGCCCCGGCTCCCGCTGGGTAGGCTCCGCTACCCCGCCCACCGACCCCGCACCGGAACGAGGTCCTCGTGCTGCGCTTCATCGTGCGCCGGATGCTGCAGATGCTCCTGGCCCTGTTCGCGCTCAGCGTGCTGCTGTTCGCCTGGCTCCGGTCCCTGCCGGGCGGCGCGGTCTCCGCCCTCCTCGGCGAGCGTGGCTCGCCCGAGGCCGCCGCCGAGCTGCGCGCGCAGCTGGGGCTCGACCAGCCGCTGCCGGTGCAGTACTGGAGCTTCCTGGAGCGCGCCGCGCAGGGTGACTTCGGGATCTCGAACGGCGTCTACATCGGCCAGCCCGCGATGGACGTCTTCCTCTCCCGGCTCCCGGCGACGGTCGAGCTGAGCTTCTTCGCCATCGTCATCGCACTCACGGTGGCCATCCCGCTGGGCTACATCGCCGCCCGCCGGCGCGGCAGCCTGCTGGACACCAGCTCGGTCATCAGCTCGCTGATCGGTGTGGCCGTGCCGATCTTCTTCCTCGCCTACGTCCTCAAGTACCTCTTCGCCGTCCGGTGGGGGATCCTGCCGCCCTCGGGCCGGCAGACCGCAGGCATCGACGCCACCCACATCACCAACTTCTACGTCCTGGACGGCATCCTGACCCGCGAGTGGGACGCCGCGTGGGACGCCTTCCAGCACCTGATCCTGCCGGCCTTCGCGCTGGCGTCCATCCCGTTCGCGGTCATCTTCCGGATCACCCGCGCCTCGGTGCTCGAGGTGCTCGAGGAGGACTACGTGCGCACCGCCGCGGCCAAGGGGCTGCGGGCCCACACCATCCGGTGGCGCCACGTCATGCGCAACGCGCTCATCCCGGTCGTCACCATGATCGGCCTGCAGATCGGCGCGCTGCTGGCCGGCGCGGTGCTCACCGAGAAGGTGTTCGCCTTCCAGGGGATCGGGCAGGCGCTGGCGATCGGGTTCGAGCGCCGCGACTACCCGGTCCTGCAGGTCCTCATCATGATGGCGGCGCTGATCTACATCGTCGTCAACCTGCTGGTGGACATCGCCTACGCGATCATCGACCCGCGCGTCCGGACGAGGTGAGGCCGTCATGACCGACCGAGAGAGCGCATCGCTCGGGCAGCGCAAGAAGGCCCGCATCGACCGGCTGGCGGCTGCCGGCAGGATCAGCGAGGACGAGGGCGTCAGCCTGTGGCAGTCGGCCTGGCGCCGGCTGCGCACCGACCCGATCTTCCTGGTCGGCGCCACCATCGTGGTCCTGTTCGTGCTGCTCGCGCTGGTCGCCCCCTGGATCGCGCCGCACGACCCGACCGCGCGGCTGCTCATCGACCAGATCAACCGGCAGGCCAACCCCATCCCCGACCCGCAGCCGGGTCATCCGCTCGGTGGCGACGACGCCGGCCGGGACATGCTGTCCCGGCTGCTCGTCGGCTCCCAGCAGACCCTCATCGTGGGGGTGATGGCCACCCTGTTCGGGCTGACCGGCGGGCTCACCCTCGGAACCCTCGCCGGGGGCATCGGCCGCTGGGTGGACGCGGCCGTCATGCGCGTCGTCGACGTGATGCTGTCCATCCCGTCGCTGCTGATGGCGTTCTCGATCGCGGCGGTCTTCGCCCGCCCCAACCAGTGGACCGTGATCCTGGCCATCGCGATCATCCAGGTGCCCATCTTCGCCCGGCTGCTGCGCGGCTCCATGCTCGCCCAGCGGCACAGCGACCACGTGCTGGCGGCCCGCGCCCTCGGGGTGCGCCCGGCGGCGATCGTCTTCCGGCACATGCTGCCGAACGCGATCGGCCCGGTCATCGTGCAGGCGACGCTGGTGCTGGCCGTCGCGATCATCGACGCCGCCGCGCTGTCCTTCCTGGGACTGGGCAACCCCGACGACAGCGTCCCGGAGTGGGGCCAGATGCTCGGCCGCGCGCAGCAGTACTTCAACACCGAGCCGCAGCTGGCCTTCTACCCCGCGCTGTGCATCATCGTCGTCGCGCTGGGCTTCACGCTCATGGGCGAGTCGCTGCGCGAGGCCCTCGACCCCAAGTCGCGACGCTGAACGGAGCACCCCCATGACGACCGCCACGACGTCCACCACCCAGCCGGGCCGCCGGTCCGGCCGCGAGCCGCTGCTCGCGGTCGAGGACCTGCGGGTGACGTTCGGCAGCCGCACCTCCCGCACCGTGACGGCCGTCGACGGCGTCAGCTTCGACGTCGCCCCCGGCGAGACCGTGGGGCTGGTCGGCGAGTCCGGCTGCGGCAAGTCGGTCACCTCGCTGGCGGTGATGGGCCTGCTCCCGGCCCGCGGCGCCCAGGTCGCCGGCAGCGTGCGCTTCGACGGCGAGGAGCTGCTGACGCTGTCCCCGCAACGGATGGCCGAGAAGCGGGGCGCCGAGATGGCGATGATCTTCCAGGACCCGCTGTCCTCGCTGAACCCCGTCGTGCCGATCGGTGTCCAGGTCACCGAGGTGCTGGAGCGCCACCGCGGGATGAAGGGCGGCGCGGCCCGGAAACGGGCCACCTACCTGCTGGAGCGGGTCGGCATCCCCGACCCCACCCGGCGGCTGAGCGACTACGCGCACCAGCTGTCCGGCGGGATGCGCCAGCGCGCGCTCATCGCGATGGCGCTGGCCTGCGAGCCGCGGCTGCTCATCGCCGACGAGCCGACCACCGCGCTCGACGTGACGATCCAGGCCCAGATCCTGGCGCTGCTCAACGAGCTGGTCTCCGAGTCCGGCACCGCGCTGGTCATGATCACCCACGACCTGGGCGTGGTCGCCGGCCTGTGCAGCACCGTCAACGTGCTCTACGCCGGCCGGGTCGTCGAGCGCGCCGACCGGCACCCGCTGTTCGCAACCCCCCGGCACCCCTACACCGGCGGGCTGCTGGCCTCCATCCCCCGGCTGGACGAGGAGCGCGGCCGGCGGCTGGTGCCGGTGCCGGGCTCGGTCGCCGACAACATCCCGTGGGAGGAGGGCTGCGCGTTCGCCCCGCGCTGCCCCAACGCCGGTGACCGGTGCGAGGCGGAGACGCCCGCGCTCGTCCCCGACCGCGGGGTGAGGGACCCGCGGCTGCTGCGCTGCCACTACCCGCTGGCCGGTGACCGGACCGAGGAGGACGCATGACCAGCACGGCCGTCGGTACCGACATCCTCCTCGAGGCCCGCAACCTCAAGGTGCACTTCCCCATCAAGCGCGGCATCGTGCTGGACCGCACCGTCGGGTACGTGTACGCGGTGGACGGGGTGGGCCTGCGGATCCGGCGCGGTGAGACCTACGGCCTGGTCGGTGAGTCCGGCTGCGGCAAGTCCACGCTGGGGCGGGCGCTGCTGCGGCTGGAGCCCCTCACGGACGGGGAGGTGCACTTCGACGGCACCGACCTGTCCGGCCTCAAGGGCGGCAAGCTGCGGCAGCAGCGGCGGCACATGCAGATGGTCTTCCAGGACCCGCTGGGCAGCCTTGACCCCCGGCAGACGGTGGAGCAGCTGCTGCTCGAGGGCATGCGGGCGCACGGCCTCACCAAGGGCCGCGACGTGCGCGCCCGGCTGGTCGAGCTCATGGAGCAGGTGGGGCTGCCCCGCGCCGCCCTCACCAAGTACCCGCATGAGTTCTCCGGGGGGCAGCGGCAGCGGGTCGGGATCGCCCGGGCGCTGTCGGTGGAGCCGCAGCTGCTGATCGCCGACGAGCCGGTCAGCGCGCTGGACGTCTCGGTGCAGGCCCAGGTGATCAACCTGATGGAGGACCTGCAGGAGGACCTCGGCCTGACCTACCTGGTCATCGCCCACGACCTGGCGGTCGTGCGCCACATCAGCGACCGGATCGGCGTGATGTACCTCGGCGCCATCGTCGAGGAGGCCGACGCGGACAGCCTGTACGAGGTGCCGCTGCACCCCTACACCCGTGCGCTGATGTCTGCGGTGCCCATCCCGGACCCGACCGT
Source organism: Ornithinicoccus halotolerans (assembly GCF_009602535.1). GTDB lineage: Bacteria > Actinomycetota > Actinomycetes > Actinomycetales > Dermatophilaceae > Ornithinicoccus > Ornithinicoccus halotolerans. Next base: position 22,265 of record NZ_WIQI01000003.1, read on the forward strand.
GGAGGACACCCGGGAGCAGATCCTGCTGGCCGGCGACCTGCCCAGCCCGGCGGACCCGCCCTCCGGGTGCCGGTTCCACACCCGCTGCCCGTGGCGGCAGCCGACCCGCTGCGACGACGAGCGGCCCGAGCTCCGGGTGCCGGACGTGGCAGCGGTGGCGACCGGCGCCGGGGACGCCCGCCCGCACCGGGTGGCGTGCCACTGGGCGGAGGAGATCTTCCGTGGCGAGATCACCCCGAAGCGGGTGACGGCCACCGACACCGTCGCGCTCGAGACGGACGGGCTGGGCCCGGTCGCCGAGCACCCGTCGCCCCCGGAGGCCGACGAGGACGTCCCCCCCGTCCACGGCGGCTGACGACCCCGCCACAATGACCGCGTGACGACAGTGCTCGCGGTCCAGCACCAGCAGTCCGCCCCGCCCGGCTGGCTCGGGGAGTGGGTGGTCGAGTCCGGCGTCGGTGTCGAGGTGGTCCGGCCCGACCAGGGCGCCGCCGTCCCGGCGGACCTGGGCCGCTACGACGGGCTGCTCGTCCTCGGCGGCCGGATGGGCGCCCGGGACGACCGGGAGGCTCCGTGGCTGCCGGCCGTGCGCGCCCTCATCGCCACCGTGGTGAGCGCCGACCGGCCCTTCCTCGGCGTGTGCCTGGGCCATCAGCTGGCGGCCGTCGCGCTGGGCGGGGCGGTCGAGCCCGGCCCGGAGACCCGCTCCCGCGGGCTGGTGCCGTTCCAGCCCACCGCCGCGGGCCGCGACGACCGGCTGCTGGGCGGCATCGCCGAGGGGGCCCCGGTGCTGCACTACAACAGCGACGTCGTCACCGAGCTCCCGGACGGGGCGGACCCGCTCGCGCACGCTCCCGACGGCACCCTCCAGGCGGTCCGGCTGGGACGACGGGCCTGGGGCGTGCAGTGCCACCCGGAGGTGGACGCCTCGATCGTGCGCGCCTGGCTGGAGGACGACCACGGCCCCGCCTCCCGCTGGTCACCGGACGGGGAGCCGGCGGAGACCGTCCGGCGGGTCCGGGACGCCGAGCCCCGGCTGCGCCGGCACTGGGCGCCGCTCGGGCACGCGTTCGCGGCCGAGGTGCTCGCCGACGGCACCGCCGCCGGCTGAGCCCGCCCCGCCGGGTGGCAGCGCGCGGCGAGCCGCTCAGGGCAGCTGCATCCCCCCGGCGGGGCGTAGCCGCAGCCACCGGAAGCCGTAGCCCTCCAGGGCGACCTCCAGCACCCCGTCCTCGACCTGGACCTCGTCCTTGGCGAACAGGTCGACCAGCTCCCGTTCCTGCTGCACGCCGTCGACCGGGACGGTGACGCTGACCGGGTCGGAGGACAGGTTGTGCAGGGCGATGACGGCGACGTCCTCCAGGTCGCACCGGTGCGCCAGCACCTGGTGGTGCGGCTGCTCCAGGACGCGGAACTCCCCCCAGCCCAGCTCCGGGCACAGCCGGTAGGTCCCGATCAGGGTGCGGATGAAGGACCACAGCGAGTCCCCGTCCCGGCGCTGCTCAGCGACGTTGACGTGCGCCGGGCCGTAGCCGTCCGGCACCAGCCGCTGGATCAGGTCACCGGGCCGGGCCTCGGAGAAGCCGCCGCTGTCCTCGGCCGACCACTGCATCGGGGTGCGCACCGCCATCCGGCCCTCGGCCGCCAGGTCCTCCCCCATGCCGATCTCCTCCCCGTAGTAGAGGGTCGGGGTGCCCGGCAGGGAGAACAGCAGGCTGTAGGCCATCCGCACCCGACGGGGGTCACCGCCCACCATCGGTGGCAGCCGCCGCTTCAGGCCCCGGCCGAACAGCTGCATCTCCGGCTCCGGGCCGAAGGCGTCGAAGACCTCCTGGCGCTCCTGGTCGGAGAGCTTGTCCAAAGTCAGCTCGTCGTGGTTGCGCAGGAAGGTCGCCCACTGGCAGCTCGGGTGGATCGGTGGCCGGTCCTCCAGCGCGGCGACCAGCGGCCGGGCGTCCTGCCTGGCCAGCGACAGGTAGCACGCCTGCATCGACACGAAGTCGAACAGCATGTGCAGCTCGTCGCCGCTGTCCCCGCCGAAGTACTTGCGCTGCTGCTCGTGGGGCACGTTGACCTCGCCGAGGATCAGGGCCGTCCCCTTGCGACGGGACACGAAGTCACGGATCCGCTTGAGGATCACGTGCGGGTCCCCGGGCAGGTCCTCGGCGCGCCGGGTCTCGGCGTCGTCGATGAAGAACGGCACCGCGTCGACACGGAACCCGTCCACCCCCAGCTCGAGCCAGAACCCGGCGACGCGCATGATCTCCTCACGCACCCGCGGGTTGGCGACGTTGAGGTCCGGCTGGTGGGCGTAGAAGTGGTGCAGGTACCACTCGCTCGTGCGCTCGTCGTACTCCCAGATGGAGTCCTCCTCGTCGGGGAAGACGACCTGGTCGGAGGTGTCCGGGGGCTCCGTGTCCCGCCAGACGTAGAAGTCGCGGTACCTGGCGTCCTTGCCGCTGCGGGCGTTGACGAACCACGGGTGCTGGTCGGAGGTGTGGTTGATGATCAGGTCGGTGATGACCCGCATCCCCCGGTCGTGGGCCGTGCGCACCACCTCCACGAACTGCCCCAGGTTGCCCAGCCGGGAGTCCACCCCGTAGAAGTCCTTGACGTCGTAGCCGTCGTCCCGGTCCGGGCTGGGGTAGAACGGCATCAACCACAGGCAGGTCACGCCGAGCTCGGCCAGGTAGTCGATCCGCTGGGCCAGCCCGGCCAGGTCACCGACCCCGTCACCGTCGCTGTCGTAGTAGGTCTCGATGTCGAGGCAGTAGATGACCGCGTTCTTCCACCACAGGTCGCTGGTGTCCGTGATCCTCACGCCGTGGCCTCCTTGCTGCCGCCGGGCTGGCGGGGCTGCTGCCGCACCGCCGGCAGCACCCGCTCGGCGAACGTGTCGATGAAGTCGTGCTGGTCCTGGCCCACGTGGTGCAGGTAGAGGTCGTCGAAGCCCAGCTCGACGTACTCCCGTAGCCAGGCGGCGTGCTGGTCGGGGTCGGCGGAGATGCGCACCGGCCCGTGCACCGACGAGCGCGGCACGTGCGCCGCGATCGCGTCGAACCCCTCCGGCATCTCGGTGTCCCAGGTGACCGGCGCGCCGACGACGTTGCCGCGCCACTGGTCGTAGGCCAAGTCCTCGGCCTGCTGCTCGGTCGGCGCCCACGACAGGTGCACCTGGATCGCCAGCCGTCCCCGGCCGCCCGCCCCGCGGTAGGCGGCGACCACCTCGCGCAGCACCTCCAGCGGCTGGTTGATCGTCACCAGCCCGTCGGCCCAGGCCGCTACCCGGGCGGCGGACCCGGCGGAGACGGCGGGGCCGACCAGCCGCGGCGGCTGCGCCGGCAGGTCCCACAGCCGGGCACGGTCCACCCGCACCAGGCCGTCATGGCTGACCTGCTCCCCCGCCAGCAGCCGTCGGATCACGCCGACCGACTCCTCCAGCCGGCGGATACGGGTCTCCTTGTCGGGCCACCGCTCGCCGGTGACGTGCTCGTTCATGGCCTCGCCGCTGCCTGGAGCCATCCAGACCCGGCCGGGGAACATCTCCCCGAGGGTGGCGATCTTGTGGGCGAGCACGGCCGGGTGGTAGCGCTGGCCGGGCGCAGTCACGCACCCCAGCTCGAGGTGGGTGGTGGCGAGCGCGGCCGCGAGCCAAGACCAGGCGTAGCCGGAGTGGCCCTGCCGCTCGCTCCAGGGCGCCAAGTGGTCCGAGCACATCGCCATGTCGAAGCCGGCGCGCTCGGCGTGCTGTACGTCCGTCAGCAGCCGTGAGGGGGCGATCTGCTCGTGCGACGCGTGGAATCCGATCCTGGTCACCGGTCCACCTCACCGCACGCCGCACCGGTCGGCAACCGCTCGGCGTCCCGGCTGCACCCCGCCGGCGTGGCACCGGTTGGGTAGCCTGGCCGCTGACGACGCAGACGCATCGCACCCGACCGAGAGGCAGGCGCCCGGCCGATGGCCACGATCATCTACACCAAGACCGACGAGGCGCCGCTGCTGGCGACCTACTCCCTCAAGCCGATCATCGAGGCGTTCGCCGGGGCGGCCGGTGTCGACGTGCAGACCCGCGACATCTCCCTCGCCGGCCGGATCCTCGCCCAGTTCGCCGACCGGGTGCCCGCCGACCAGCAAGTGGCCGACGCGCTGGCCGAGCTGGGGCGGCTGGCCACGACGCCCGAGGCCAACATCATCAAGCTGCCCAACATCAGCGCCTCCGTCCCGCAGCTGAAGGCCGCGGTCGCCGAGCTGCAGCAGCAGGGCTTCGACCTTCCCGACTACCCGGAGGCCCCAGCGACGCCGGCGGAGCAGGACATCCGGGCCCGCTACGACCGGGTCAAGGGCAGCGCGGTCAACCCGGTGCTGCGGGAGGGCAACTCCGACCGCCGGGCCCCCGCCGCCGTCAAGGCCTACGCGCGCGCCTACCCGCACCGCATGGGTGAGTGGAGCAGCGACTCCCGCACCGAGGTGGCGACCATGGGCCACGACGACTTCGCCTCCAACGAGCAGTCGACGGTGGTCGAGGCCGAGGACACGCTGCGCATCCAGCTGGTCACCGACGAGGGCACCACCGTGCTCAAGGAGTCGGTCCCGGTGCTGCCCGGCGAGGTCGTCGACGCGACGTTCCTGGACGTGCGGGCGCTGGAGGAGTTCCTCGCCGAGCAGGTGGACCGGGCGGCGGCGGCGGACGTGCTGTTCTCGCTGCACCTGAAGGCGACCATGATGAAGGTCTCCGACCCGATCATCTTCGGCCACGCGGTGCGGGTGTTCTTCCCCGAGGTGTTCGAGCGCTACGGCGACGACCTCGCCGCGGCCGGGCTGCGCCCCGAGGACGGGCTCGGCGGCATCCTGGCCGGCCTGGACGACCTCCCCGGTGACACCGGCGCCCAGGTGCGCGCCGCGATCGAGGAGCGGCTCGGCCAGGCACCTCGGCTGTCGATGGTCAACTCCCACCGGGGCATCAGCAACCTGCACGTGCCCAGCGACGTCATCATTGACGCCTCGATGCCGGCGATGATCCGCAACGGCGGCCGGCTGTGGGGCCCGTCGGACGAGGAGGACGACACCCTCGCGGTCATCCCCGACAGCAGCTACGCCGGCGTGTACCAGGCCGTCATCGACGACTGCAAGGCCAACGGCGCCTACGACCCGACCACGATGGGCTCGGTCCCGAACGTGGGGCTGATGGCGCAGAAGGCCGAGGAGTACGGCAGCCACGACAAGACCTTCGAGATCCCCGCCGACGGCACCGTCCAGGTCGTGGACTCCTCCGGCGCGGTGCTGACCGAGCACCAGGTGCGCGCCGGGGACGTCTGGCGGGCCTGCCAGACCAAGGACGAGCCGATCCGTGACTGGGTCCGGCTCGCGGTGAGGCGCGCCCGGGCGTCCGGCTCCCCGGCGGTGTTCTGGCTGGACCGGGAGCGGGCCCACGACGCCAACCTCATCGACAAGGTCGAGCGCTACCTGGCCGAGGAGGACACCCAGGGCCTGGACATCTCGATCAAGTCGCCGGTGGAGGCCACCCGGTACTCGGTGGAGCGGATCCGGCGCGGTGAGGACACCATCTCGGTCACCGGGAACGTGCTGCGTGACTACAACACCGACCTGTTCCCCATCCTGGAGGTGGGCACCAGCGCCAAGATGCTCTCGGTCGTGCCGCTGATGAACGGCGGGGGGCTGTTCGAGACCGGCGCCGGCGGGTCCGCCCCCAAGCACGTGCAGCAGCTGCAGCAGGAGAACTACCTGCGCTGGGACAGCGTCGGGGAGTTCCTCGCGCTGGCCGAGAGCCTGCGGCACCTGGCGTCCCGGGAGGACAACCCGCGCGCCGCCGTACTGGCCGACGCCCTCGACGTCGCGACCGAGCGGGTGCTCACCGAGGGCCGTTCGCCGGCGCGCAAGCTCGGGCAGCTCGACAACCGCGGCAGCCACTTCTACCTGGCGCTGTACTGGGCCCAGGCGCTGGCCGAGCAGACCGACGACGCCGAGCTGGCGCAGGGCTTCGCCTCGGTGGCGCGCGAGCTCACCGAGCAGGAGGACACGATCACCCGCGAGCTGGTCGAGCCGCAGGGCAACGCGGTCGACCTGGGCGGCTACTACCGGCCCGACGACGCCAAGGCCGAGGCCGTGATGCGCCCGTCGGCGACCTTCAACGCCGTCATCGACCGGCTCCGCCCGCAGCGCTGAGCCACCACGGCACGGCGCCGCCCCGTCACGACCCCGTGGGGGTCAGTGGCCGGGCGGCGCCTTCACCACCGCCACCGGGCAGGTGGCGCCGCGCAGCACCTTCTGGCTGACCGAGCCGAGCAGCTTGCCGGTGAAGCCGCCCCGCCCGCGGGAGCCGACCACCAGCAGCGCGGCGCCGTCGGCGCGCTCCAGGATGGCCCGGCTGCTGGGGGCGTGGACGACCGCCACGGTGACCGGCACACCGGGGTGGCGGTCCCGGGACGCCTGCATCGCTGCCTCGACCCGCTCGGTCTGCCGCGCCTCGATGGCCCGCCACTCCTCGCTGTCCGGCTCGGTGACGACGTAGCCGTTCACCACCTCCAGGTACCAGGCGCTGACCGCGACGACGGCGGCGCCGGTCAGCTCGGCCTCCACCATCGCCACCTGCGCCGCCGCCCGGCTGTCGCGGCTGCCGTCGACCGCCACCACGACCTTCGCCGGCGCCTCCCGGTCCGTCTCAACCCCCTGGGGCACCACCACGACGGGCCGGTGGGCGTGCATGCTCGTGCTCAGCGCGCTGGTGCCGAGCACCTGCTCGCCGGGGCGACCGCGGCGGCCGGAGCCCACCACCAGCAGCAGGGCGTCGTCCTGCTGGTCGAGCAGCGTCGCCGAGGCCGCGCCGGAGGCCTCGGTCACGGTCACCTCCAGCCCGGGGTAGTCGCGGCGGACCTCCTCGGCCAGCCGCGGGGCCACCCGTTCCTCGTCGTGGGCGTAGAGCGCCTCCAGCACCGCCGGGCTGGCCATGACGGGGTCGTCCTCGATCGCCCCGGCTGCCAGCACCTCGCTGGCGTGCACCACACGTAACCCGGTGCCGTACCGGACCGCGGCGCGCGCCGCCCACTCCAGGGCGCTCCGGTCGGTCCCCGACCCGTCCACGCCTACCACGACGACCCTGCGGCCGGTCCCCTGCTGTGCTGCCACGACGACTCCTTCATCGGTGTCGGGGGCCCCGCCAGGTCCCCGGTGCCGCCAGTATGGCGCCCGGCCGGCCGGTTGCGCCCGCGCCGCCCCCGTTAGGCTCTGGGCCATGAAGGTGATCCACATCGAGGACCTGAACGACACCGACCAGGACGTCGACCACGGCAACTGGCGCAGCCGCCGCTTCGTGCTCGCCAGCGACCGCGTCGGCTTCTCGTTCCACGACACCCACCTGCGCGCCGGGACCGAGACCGACATGTGGTACGCCAACCACGTCGAGGCGGTCTACGTCTACGCCGGCAAGGGCACGCTGCGGAACCGGGAGACCGGCGAGGAGTTCGACCTCCGTCCCGGCACGATGTACCTGCTGGACGGTCACGAGAAGCACACCGTGAAGGTCGAGGAGGACCTCCGCACCGCCTGCGTGTTCAACCCGCCGGTGACCGGCCGGGAGGTCCACGACGAGAACGGCGTGTACCCGTTGATCACCGAGGACTGACGGCCCGGTCGGCCCGGGACCGCGCTGCCGGTCCCGGGCCGACCGGTCCCCGGCCCACCTGACCGGACCGGAGGTCACCATGGCGTCGGTGTCGCTGCTGCTGGGCGCCACCCTCGCCTGTGGCCTGCTCGCGGTCCTGCTGCGGCTGCCGCCGCTCGTCGGCTTCCTCGCGGCCGGCTTCCTCCTCCACGCAGGGGGCGTCAGCGCCCCGCCCGGCCTGGACGTCGTCGCCGACCTCGGCGTCACCCTGCTGCTGTTCGGCATCGGCCTCAAGCTCGACGTCCGCTCCCTCCTCGAGCGCCACGTCTGGGTGACGGGCCTGACGCACCTGGCCGCCAGCATCGCCCTCGGCGCCCTCCTGCTGCTGTCGCTGTCCTGGGTCGGGGCGGGGCTGCTCGCCGACGTCCAGACCGACGACCTGGCGCTGCTGGCGTTCGCGCTGTCGTTCTCGTCCACCGTCTTCGTCGTCAAGGTGCTGGAGGACCGCAGCGAGTCGCAGTCGCTCTACGGCCGGACGGCGATCGGGATCCTGATCATCCAGGACCTGGCGGCGGTCGTGTTCATCGCGGCCTCCGGCGCCACCCTGCCCAGTCCGTGGGCGCTCACCCTGCTGCTGCTACCTCTGGTGGCCTGGCTGTTGCGGCGGGTCTGGGACCACACCGGACACGGTGAGATGCAGGCGTTGTTCGGGGTGGTCGCGGCGCTGGTACCCGGCTACGCCTGGTTCGAGGCGGTCGGGCTCAAGGGCGACCTGGGCGCCCTGGTCGTGGGCGTGCTGCTCGCCTCCCACGCCTCCGCCAACGAGCTGTCCCGGACGCTGTTCACGGTCAAGGAGCTGCTGCTGGTCGGCTTCTTCGTCTCCATCGGGATGACCGGCCTGCCGCCGGCCCCGGACCTGCTGGTGGCGCTGCTACTCCTGCTGGTGGTGCCCGTGAAGGCCGGTGGCTACGTGCTGCTGCTGTCGCTCATGCGGCTGCGTCACCGCACCTCGGTGCTCGCCGGCCTGGCGCTGGCCAACTACTCCGAGTTCGGGCTCATCGTGGCCGTGGTCGGCAGCAGCACCGGCATCATCGGTGAGCAGTGGGTGGCGGTGCTGTCGGTGGCCGTGGCCGCCAGCTTCGTGCTCTCGGCGCTGGTCAACCGCCGCGGGACCGGGTTGGTGCGGCGGATCGCGGCCAGGCTGCCGGCCCAGGACCCCCAGCGGCTGCACCCCGAGGACCGGCCGATCGACATCGGCCGTGCACACGCCGTCGTCCTCGGCATGGGACGGGTCGGTCGGGCGGTGCACCGGACCCTGACCGAGGACTACGGCATGACCGTGCTGGGCATCGACAGCAACCGCACCCGGGTCGCGCGGCTGCGCGAGGAGGGGATGGACGTCGTCGAGGGGGACGCCACCGACGCCGAGTTTTGGGAGCGGATCTCCCGCGCCGGCAGGGTCAGGCTGGTGGTGCTGGCGATGCCCTTCCACGGCGCCAACCTGTTGGCCGTGGACCGGCTCACCGCCAGCGAGTTCAACGGCACGGTCGCGGCCGTGGCCCAGTACGACGACGAGATGGCCGAGATCACGGCCCGGGGCGCCGACGCGGTGTTCCAGATCTACGCCGGCGCCGGGACCGCCCTCGCGGAGAGCGCGGCCGAGGCCGCCGGCTACCGGCGGGGGCAGGGCGCCGGCCCCCGCGCGGCGGACCGATAGCGCCTCAGCGCGCCCGGGCAGCCGCCTCCTCCGCTGCCTGCCGGAGCCGACCGACGTAGGCCTCCCACCAGGCGGCGTCGTGCTCGGGCACGTTGCTGACCCCCTCCCGCAGCCCCGCCTGGCCGTCGAGCTGCTCGCGCACGATGTCGGCATGCCCGGCGTGGCGGGCGGTCTCGGCCACGACGTGGACCAGCAGGGTGTGCAGCGTCGGCTCGTCACGCCCGGGGGGCCACCACGGCACGCGCCCGGTGTCGGTCAGCGCGCGGGCCGCTACCGTCTCGGCGGTGTGCGCCCAGGCCCGCCGGTAGAGCCCGACCACGTCCGCCCGCGTCTCCTCGGGCGTGGCCCACAGGTCCGTGTTGTCCTCCTCGGACACGCCGTCGGCCTCCCACGGCGGCGGGTCCGGCCAGCGCCGCCCGAAGCACTCCCCGAAGTAGCCCAGCTCCATCCACGCCAGGTGCTTGACCAGACCGAGCAGGTTGGTGCCGGTGGGAGTCACCGGCCAGCGCACCTCCCGCTCGCCCAGCCCCTCCAGCTTCCACAGCACGGCGTCGCGGTGCCCTTGCAGGTAGCGCAGCAGCACGTCCTTCGGCTGGTCCATGCCGTCACGCTGCTGGTCCTGGCGACCCCCGTCAACTGGTTTCGGTGCGGGCGACCTCGTGGCCGGTGCCGGAGGGCCCGGCCCCGGAACCTGCGTCGACTACGGTGGACACGCCGCGGCGGGGTCAACGCTGGCTGACGCCTGGCCCGGCAGCCGCGACAAGCAGGGCAGGAGGCTGTGATGGGCGAACCGTTCCGGCGCGAGACGACGGCACTGCGGGGGGCGCTGGAGGGACCGGGCGCGGAGTCCGCGTGAGCCAGGTGGCCGTGCTGGACCTCCCGTTCACGGGTCGGTGGTCCGTGCAGAACAGCCCGGCGCGCCGGGTGCCCAGCCATGGCACCGACCGGCTGGGGACGCGCTACGCGATCGACTTCGTCGGGGTGGACGACGAGCACCGGACCGCCCCGCTGCGCGACTGGCGGACCGTCCTCGCGACCGAGCCACCAGAGCGGTTCGTCGCCTTCGGCCGCCCCATCCTGGCTCCCACTTCCGGGACTGTCGTGGCGGTCCACGACGGAGAGGCTGACCACGCCGCGCGCCGGTCGCCGTTGGCACTGGTGCCCTACGCGCTCGGCCAGGCGGCCCGGCTCCGGCAGGGGCTGCACGCCATCACCGGCAACTACGTGACCGTCACCCACGGTGACACCGGCACCGTCGTCACCCTCGTCCACCTGCGGTCCGGGAGCCTGCGCGTCGGGGTGGGGGACGAGGTGTCCGCCGGCCAGCAGCTCGCCGAGTGCGGCAACTCCGGGAACTCGACGCAACCCCACGTGCACGTCCAGGTCACCGACAGCGTGGACTGGGCCGTGAGCCACGGTGTCCCGCTGCGGTTCCGCCACTACCGGGAGCTGCCCCCCGGCGCTGACCGGTTCCAGGACGTCGAGACCGGCGTCCCAGCCGAGGCGGCCGTCGTCGAGCCACGACTGGACCGTGGACCGGCGGGCGGCGACCCGGTCAGACGTTGAAGCGGAACTCCACCACGTCCCCGTCCTGCATGACGTAGTCCTTGCCCTCGATCCGCACCTTGCCAGCAGCGCGGGCCTCGGCCATCGAGCCGAGCGCCGCCAGCTCCTCGAAGGAGATCACCTCGGCCTTGATGAAGCCACGCTGGAAGTCGGTGTGGATGACACCGGCTGCCTGCGGGGCGGTCCACCCCGTGCGGATCGTCCACGCGCGGGACTCCTTGGGTCCCGCCGTCAGGAAGGTCTGCAGCCCGAGGGTGTGGAAGCCCACGCGCGCGAGCTGATCGAGCCCGGGCTCGGTGACACCGACCGACGCGAGCAGCTCGGCGGCCTCCCCGGCCTCGAGCTCGGCCAGGTCCGACTCCAGCTTGGCGTTGAGGTAGATGGCCTCGGCCGGCGCGACCAGCTCGGCGAGCTCGGCGTGCAGCCCCTCGTCGGTGAGCCCGTCCTCGTCCAGGTTGAAGACGTAGAGGAACGGCTTGGTGGTCAGCAGGCCCAGCTGCCGGGCGATGCCACGGTCCACCCCCGCGGCCGCACCGGCCGCGTACAGGGTGTCGCCGGCCTCGAGCACCCGCTGCGCCGACAGCGCGGTGTCGAGCACCTCGCGGTCGGTCTTCTTGCCCTTGACCTCCTTCTCGATCCGCGGCACGGCGGCCTCGAGGGTCTGCAGGTCGGCGAGGATGAGCTCGGTGTTGATGGTCTCGATGTCGTCCTTGGGGCTGACCTGCCCCTCGACGTGCACCACGTCGTCGTCCTGGAAGGCACGCACCACCTGGCAGATGGCGTCCGCCTCGCGGATGTTCGCCAGGAACTTGTTGCCCAGTCCCTCCCCCTCGGAGGCGCCGCGCACGATACCGGCGATGTCGACGAAGCTGACCGGAGCCGGCAGGGTGCGGGCGCTGCCGAAGATCTCGGCCAGCCGGTCCAGCCGGGAGTCCTTCAGCGGCACCACCCCGATGTTGGGCTCGATCGTGGCGAACGGGTAGTTCGCCGCCAGGGCGGTGTTCTTGGTCAGTGCGTTGAAGAGGGTGGACTTGCCGACGTTGGGCAGTCCGACGATTCCGATGGTGAGGGCCACGGGGACGACAGTCTAGTCGCCGCTCCCGGCGGGGCCCGCCATGCGGTCCCGGCGATGGTCGTCTTAGATGGCGGGGTCGACCACGGACCACGATCGAGGGGACGCTGTTGCCTGCGCTGGAGACGATGGCACTGGGGCCGGCCACGGTGGTGTTCGCCCTGTGCGCCGCCGTCATCGGCGTCGTCGGGACCCGGCTGGCCCGCGTGGTGGACGCGCTCGCGGACCGCACCGGCATCGGGGAGGCGGTCGCCGGCGCGGTGCTGCTGGGGCTGGCCACCTCGCTGAGCGGCAGCGTGCTCTCGGTGTCGGCCGCCTGGTCCGGCAACGCCGAGCTGGCGCTCAGCAACGCGGTGGGCGGCATCGCCGTCCAGACGCTCTTCCTCGCGGTCGCCGACGTGACCTACCGGCGCGCCAACCTGGAGCACGCCGCGGCGTCGCTGGGCAACATGATGCAGGCCGCACTGCTGGTGTCCCAGATGTCGCTGCTGATGATCGCCTTCGTCATGCCCGAGTGGACCATCGCTCACGTCCACGTCGTGACGCCGGCGCTGCTCGGCTCCTACGTGTACAGCGTGCGGCTGGTGCGCACCACGCAGAGCAGGCCGATGTGGGCGCCCTCCCGGACGGCCGAGACCAAGCAGGACGTCCCCGAGGAGGAGAACGCCACCCTGTCGCTCCGCCGGCTGCTGGGCAGCTTCGCGGTGCTCGCGGTGACCATCGCGCTGGCCGGCTGGACCCTGGAGAAGAGCGCGACGGTGATCGCCGAGGACACCGGGATGGGCCACGCCGTGGTGGGCAGCCTCTTCACCGCGACGGCCACCTCGCTGCCGGAGCTCGTGACGACGCTCTCCGCGGTGCGCAGCGGGGCGCTGACCCTCGCGGTGGCCGGCATCATCGGCGGCAACGCCTTCGACACCCTCTTCGCCGCCTTCTCCGACATCGCCTACCGGGAGGGGTCGGTGTACCACGCCGTCTCCAGCCCGGTGGTCTTCTGGACCGCCCTCGGCACGCTGATGACCGGCTTCCTGCTCATGGGCCTCATCCGCCGCGAGGAGCGGGGGCCAGGTCGCATCGGCTTCGAGAGCGTCGCCCTGTTCGGGTTCTACGCCCTGGGCGTGGTCGTGGTCCTCACCGCCGGCTGAGCGGACCTGTCGGTGGGAACTGGCACGGTGGTCGCCATGGAGACGTGGATGCTGCTGCTGGGCCTCGCCGCCGGCGGGGTGCTGGGCTGGCTGCTCTGCCGCTGGGGGTATGCGGCTCGCTCGGCCGCGCTGGTGACCGAGCGTGACCTGCTGCGCGAGCGGGTGGTGGACCTGGAGGCCGCGGTGGGCGACGACGCGCAGACCGCCGCGGCGCTCGCGCCACTGCGGGAGGCGCTGACCCGGGTCGAGCAGCAGGTCGGCACCCTGGAGCGGGACCGCACCCGGCAGTTCGCCGCCCTGGAGGCCACCATGGGTCATGTCCAGGCGGCGACGTCGGACCTGGGCAGGCAGACCCGGTCCCTGGCCGGCTCGCTGAACTCCTCCTCGGTGCGCGGGGCGTGGGGCGAGGTGCAGCTGCGCCGGGTGCTGGAGCACGCCGGGCTTCTGGGCCGGTGTGACTTCGACGAGCAGGTCGCCGCCACGGCGCGGCACGGCAACCGGGTGCGGCCCGACGTGGTCGTGTCCCTCCCAGGCGGCAAGCACCTCGTCGTGGACGCCAAGGCGCCGATGCGGGCCTTCCTCGACGCCCAGGCCGACGGGACCGACGGTGCGGCCCGCGAGCGGCTGCTGGACGAGCACGCGGCCGCGCTGCGCTCGCACGTGTCCGCGCTGGCCGCCAAGGAGTACTGGACCGCCTTCGCGTCCGCACCCGAGATGGTGGTGTGCTTCGTGCCGACCGAGGCCATGCTGTCGGTGGCGCTGGCCCGCGACCCGGGGCTGCACGAGGAGGCCATGGCCAAGCGGGTGGTGCTCGTGGGGCCGGGTGCCCTGCTGGCGCTGCTGCGCACGGTGGCGTTCACGTGGCAGCAGGACGCCCTGACCGACCATGCCCGGGAGCTGATGGAGCTGGGCAAGGAGCTGTACGGCCGGCTCGCCACGCTCGGCGGCCACGCCGTCTCGATGGGCCGGGCGCTGCAGCGCTCGGTGGAGTCCTACAACCAGCTGGTCGGGGCGCTGGAGTCCCGGGTGCTGGTGACGGCGCGCCGGATGCAGGACCTGGACCTGGTCGCGGACCGGCTGGATCCGGTGTCGCCGGTCCACGCGGCGCCCCGGCCGCTCACCGCCGTGGAGCTGCTGGAGGCGGTCGCCGAGGACACCCGCCCGGAGCTGCAGTTGAGCGACCCTCCCGGGACCGCTCGCCGGGGTGGCGAGCAGGCCGGGTGAGCCGAGCCGCGACCGGCGGAGTCAGTGCCGCGCGCCGGCGTCGTGGCGGAACCTTGCGTCCTGACCGTCCCGCTTCTTCAGGTCCCGTCGGATCTCGTTCGGCAGCGCGAACAGCAGCGACTCCTCGGCCGCGACCACCGGCTCGACGTCCTCGAAGCCCTGCGTGGCCAACCAGTCCAGCACGTCGCGCACCAGGATCTCGGGCACGCTGGCGCCGCTGGTGACACCGACGGTGCGCACGCCCGCCAGCCACGTCGGGTCGATCTCCTCGGCGTAGTCGATGAGGTGGCCGTCGCGAGCCCCGTGCTCCAGCGCCACCTCGACCAGCCGTACCGAGTTGGAGGAGTTGCGCGACCCGACGACCAGCATCAGGTCACAGTCCGCGGCCATCTGCTTGACGGCCACCTGCCGGTTCTGGGTGGCGTAGCAGATGTCGTCGCTCGGCGGGTCCTGCAGCTTGGGGAACCGCTCGCGCAGCCGCCGCACCGTCTCCATCGTCTCGTCCACCGACAGCGTGGTCTGCGAGAGCCACACGACCCGCTCGGGGTCGCGGACCTCCACCTGCTCGGCCTCCTCCGGGCTCTGCACGAGGGTGATGTGCTCGGGCGCCTCGCCAGAGGTCCCCTCGACCTCCTCGTGACCGGCGTGCCCGATCAGCAGGATGTCGTGGTCCTCCTTCGCGAACCGGGTCGCCTCCCGGTGCACCTTGGTGACCAGGGGGCAGGTGGCGTCGATGGTGGTCAGGTTGAGCGCGCTGGCCTCCTGGTGCACCTGCGGGGAGACCCCGTGCGCGGAGAAGATGACGGTCTGGCCCTCGGGCACCTGGTCGGTCTCGTCCACGAAGACGGCACCCCGCCTCTCCAGCGTCGCCACCACGTGCTTGTTGTGCACGATCTGCTTGCGGACGTAGATCGGCGGCCCGTACAGCTCCAGCGCCTTCTCGACGGTCACGACAGCACGGTCGACACCGGCGCAGTAGCCGCGTGGCGCGGCGAGCAGCACGCGCTTGCCGCCCGCCGGGTCGTCGGCGGGCGTGGCCACGGTCACCTGCTGGCTGGGGGAAGTCACGCCCTCCATGGTAGGCGCCCGAGCGCGCCGACCCCAGCCGGTCACGGGGCCCGGCGACAGCTGCTGCGGGTCGAGCGCCGACGCGCAACGACGGAACCAGCCTGCCAGGATGCGGGCATGAGCGCTGTCACGACGCCCCGCCAGCTGGCGGACCGCTTTGTCAACGATCTGGCCGACCTGGACCCGCAGGTGGCGACCGGGCTGGGGCTGCGGCCGCACGACGACCGGGTGCCGGACCTCTCCCCGGCCGGGCACCGGGCCCGGGCCGACCTGGCCCGCGGCGTGCTCACCGAGCTGGACCGCCTCGAGAGCGAGGCCGGGCCGCAGGGATGGGACGAGCAGGAGCAGCGGTGCGCCACCCTGCTCCGGGAGCGGCTGGGGGTGGAGCTGGAGGCCCACGAGGCCGGCGAGCAGCTGCGGGCGGTGCGCAACCTGTTCGCCCCGCCGCAGGCGGTCCGGCAGATGTTCGCGATGATGCCCACGAGCACCGACGAGGACTGGGCCTGCGTGGGTCGGCGGATGGCCCGGGTGCCGGAGGCCTTCCGCTCCTACGTCGAGTCACTGGAGGAGGGCCGGCGCCGCGGTCTGCTCGCCGCGCCGCGGCAGGTCACCACGCTCGCCGACCAGCTGGCCGAGTGGGTGGACTCCGGCTGGTTCCGCGACTTCGTCGGCGGCGGCCCCGCTGAGCGGCTGCCCGAGCTGAACCGCGCAGCCGACGCGGCGACCGAGGGCACCGCGGAGCTGCGGGACTACCTCCGCCAGGCCTACCTGCCCGCCACCGAGGGCACCCCCGACGCGGTCGGCGAGGAGCGCTACCGGCTGGGGGTGCGCCGCTGGACGGGCGCCGACCTGGACCCCCGGGAGACCTATGCCTGGGGCTGGCAGGAGGTGCTCCGCATCGGCGCCGAGATGCGCGAGCTGGCCGAGCAGATCCTGCCCGGGTCGACGCCGGTGGCAGCGATGCGGCACCTGGACCAGCACGGCCGGGCGGTCGAGGGCGTCGACGAGGTCCGGCTGTGGCTGCAGTCGATGATGGACAAGGCCATTGCCGAGCTGGACGGCACCCACTTCGACATTGCCGAGCCGCTGCGGACCGTGGAGGCGATGATCGCCCCGTCCGGCAGCGCCGCCGCGCCGTACTACACGCGGCCGTCGGTGGACTTCTCCCGTCCCGGTCGCACCTGGCTGCCGACGCTGGGACGCACCCGGTTCCCGGTCTACGACCTGGTCAGCACCTGGTACCACGAGGGCGTCCCGGGCCACCACCTGCAGCTGGCGCAGTGGGTCTACGTCGCGCCGCAGCTGTCCATCTACCAGGCCACCCTCGGCTCCTCCAGCGGCGCGACCGAGGGCTGGGCGCTGTATGCCGAACGGCTGATGGACGAGCTGGGCTACCTGGACGCCGAGGAGCGGATGGGCTACCTGGACTGCCAGATGATGCGCGCGGTGCGGGTGGTCGTCGACATCGGCATGCACCTGGGGCTGCCGGTGCCGGAGGACTCGCCGATCGGGGCGGGCCAGGTGTGGACGCCCGAGCTGGCCGAGCAGTTCTTCGCCGCCCACTCCGGCCGCTCGGCCGACTTCATCGCCTCCGAGATCGTGCGTTACCTGGGCTGGCCCGGGCAGGCGATCAGCTACAAGGTGGGCGAGCGCACCTGGCTGGAGGGCCGGGAGGCCGCGCGCCGGGCACACCAGGAGCGTGGGGTGGGCTTCGACCTCAAGGACTGGCACATGAAGGCGCTCTCCCTCGGCGCCCTCGGCCTGGACGACCTGCGAGCCGAGCTGGCGCGACTCTGAGCCGTCCTGGCTGCGGTGGCGGCCTCCGGGCCAGGCCGCGAGCATGACGGGATGACACGGTTCGGCTACACCCTCTTCACCGAGCAGAGCGGCCCTCGGGACCTGGTGCGCCACGCCAGTGCGGCCGAGCGGGCGGGGTTCGACTTCGAGGTGGCCAGCGACCACTACTTCCCGTGGCTGTCGGCCCAGGGCCACGCTCCCTACGTGTGGAGCGTCCTGGGGGCCGTCGCCCAGGTGACCGAGCGGGTCGACCTGGCCACCTTCGTCACCTGCCCGATCCTGCGCTACCACCCCGCCGTCGTCGCGCAGAAGGCGGCGACGATGCAGCTGCTCGCGCAGGGGCGGTTCCTGCTGGGGCTGGGCGCGGGCGAGAACCTCAACGAGCACGTCGTCGGGGTCGGCTGGCCCTCGGTCGACGTCCGGCACGCCATGCTCGAGGAGGCGGTGCACATCATCCGGGAGCTGCACACCGGCGAGCTGGTCACCTGGGAGGGTGACCACTTCCGGGTCGACTCCGCGCGGGTGTGGGACCTGCCCGCTGACGGCGTCCCCCTCGGGATCGCCGTCAGCGGTGACCGGTCGGTCGAACGGTTCGCGCCGCTGTCCGACCACCTCATCGCCACCGAGCCGGACGCCGGGCTCGTCGCCTCGTGGACGGAGGCGCGTGGCGGCCGTGGTCCCGGAGGGAGCACCCGGGCCATCGGCCAGATCCCGATCTGCTGGGACCCGGACGCCGAGCGGGCGCGGCAGCGGGCTCACCAGCAGTTCCGGTGGTTCGCCGGCGGGTGGCGGGTCAACGCGGACCTGCCGAGCACGCGCGGCTTCGCCGGCGCCACCCAGTTCGTCCGGCCCGAGGACGTCGCGGCCACGATCCCCTGCGGTCCCGACCTCGATGCCATCGTGGAGTCGGTGCGGCCGTTCTGGGAGGCCGGCTACACCGATGTGGCGCTGGTGCAGGTCGGCGACGAGCGGGTCGACCAGTTCCTCGAGGAGGTCGCCCCCGAGCTGCTCTCCAGGCTCCGGGCGGCCGCCGGCTAGCCAGCCGTGCCCGGGGGCGGCTGCCGTCCGGCGCCCAGCCGCGCCAGCTCCTCCCGAAGCACGCCCGCCAGCTGCTCCCGGTGCGTCAGCGGCAGCAGGTGGGTGGCGCGCGGCACCGTCACGACCCGGACCTGCCGGCCGGCCCTGGCGTAGTGGCGCGCGTGCAGCCGCATCTGGTCGAGCTGGCCGTTGACCAGCACCACCGGGCAGTCGAGGCCGGCGAGCAGGGCGGGCCGGCACTCCTCCATCACCAGCTGCCAGGCCGCGCCGGTGGCGGCGTAGGCCTCCCCGCCCGGCAGCGCCGCCGCGGCCTCACCGCGCGCCCCCAGCCAGCGCATCACCGCGTTGACGCCTCGCGCCATCCGCTCCGGCCCCACCCGCGGGACGAGCGCCGCGAACCACCGGTACAGCGCCGCGCCCGGGCCGGTCGGGACCGCCGAGGCACCCACCAGCACCAGCGCGGCGAGCCGCTGCGGGTGCCGCGCGGCCCACAGCATCGCCAGGTAGCCGCCCAGGGAGTGCCCGACCAGCACCACCGGCTGACCGCGAGGAGCGGCGGCGACGGCAGCGTCGACGGTCGCCAGCGCGGACGTCCGCGTGAACTCCTCACCGGTGCGGGCCCCGTGCCCGGGCAGGTCCGGGGCCACCACCTCCGCCGCTGGCAGCAGCCGGTCGTACCCGGCCCACTGCGCCCGGGTCATCCGGGTGCCGTGCAGCAGCACCACCCGCGGCCGGCCCATGGCTCCTAAGGTAGGCGGCGTGAGCCAGCCTGCGCCCGAGGGGCCGGGGCGGCGCCTGCCCGCCACCGCCCGCGAGACCAGCGCCGAGCGGCCGTGGCCGGTCCGGACGCTGAGCATGAAGATCGCCGACTACGTGGACCGGATGTCCCCGCTGTGGGTGGAGGGCCAGATCGTGCAGCTGAACCGGCGCCCCGGGATGGGCACCGCCTTCCTGACGCTGCGTGACACCGACGTCGACATGTCGCTGTCGGTGGCGGTGCCGGTCCCCGCGCTGGACGCCATGGGCCCGGTCGACCAGGGCGCCCGCGTGGTCGTGCACGCCAAGCCCACCTTCTGGACCCGGCGCGGCACGCTGCAGCTGGAGGCGCGGCAGCTGCGCCACGTCGGCGTCGGGGAGCTGCTGGCACGGCTGGAGCACCTCAAGCAGCTGCTGCGCAGCGAGGGCCTGTTCGACGCCGACCGCAAGCGCGCGCTGCCGTTCCTGCCGCGACGGGTGGGCCTGGTGGTGGGCAGGGCCACGGCCGCCGAGCGCGACGTGGTCACCAACGCCCGCCGCCGCTGGCCGGCGGTCTCGTTCGAGGTCAGGCAGGTAGCGGTGCAGGGCACCGACACCGTCCCGCAGGTCAGCGCGGCACTCGCGGAGCTGGACACCCACCCGGAGGTGGACGTGATCGTGGTCGCCCGCGGCGGTGG
This sequence comes from Ornithinicoccus halotolerans, assembly GCF_009602535.1. Taxonomy (GTDB): domain Bacteria; phylum Actinomycetota; class Actinomycetes; order Actinomycetales; family Dermatophilaceae; genus Ornithinicoccus; species Ornithinicoccus halotolerans. Next base: position 41,943 of record NZ_WIQI01000003.1, read on the forward strand.
GTCGTTCGAGGACCTGCTGCCGTTCAGCAACGAGGCGCTCGTGCGCGCGGTCGCGGACTGCCGTACCCCCGTGGTCAGCGCCATCGGCCACGAGTCCGACACCCCGCTGCTGGACTTCGTCGCCGACCTGCGCGCCTCCACGCCCACCCACGCGGCCAGCCGCATCGTGCCCGACCGCGCCGACGAGCTGGCCGGCCTGGCCACCGTCACCCGCCGCGGCCGCACCGCGCTGGGACGCCGGGTCGCCGCCGAGCGGGAGCGGCTTGCGGCGCTGCTGTCCCGCCCGGTGATGACCGACCGCGGTGCCGTCGTCGCGGCCTACCGCGCGGAGGTGACCGGCGCGCGTGACCGCGGCCGGGACGGCCTGCGCGCGCGACTGGAGCGGGAGCGGGACCGGGTCGGGCACCTGGCCCGGCACCTGCGGGCCGTCTCCCCGCAGCACACCCTCGAACGCGGCTACGCCGTCGTGCGCCACGCCGCCGGCGGCATCGTCCGCGACGTGGCGGAGGTGGAGCCGGAGGAGCTGCTCCGGGTCACCGTCGCCCGTGGTGACTTCGCGGTGCATCCCGTCACCGGCCGTTAGGCTGGGACGATGGCCGAGGACCAGAGCGAGCAGACCCCCGTCTCCGAGCTGAGCTACGAGCAGGCCCGCGACGAGCTGGTGGCCATCGTGTCCCGCATCGAGGGCGGGCAGGCGCCGCTGGAGGAGTCGATGCGCCTGTGGGAGCGCGGCGAGCAGCTGGCCGCCCACTGCCAGGCCTGCCTGGACCAGGCGCAGGAGCAGCTGGACCGGGCCAGTGCCACCGCCGCCGGCGAGCAGGGCCAGGGCGGCTGACCGGTCACTCCGGGAGCGGCTGCAGCGACTCGGCCAGCCGCGTCAGCTCCGCCAGCTCGGCCGTGCCGTGCACCACGGTGGTCACCTGCTGGCCGGCTCCCGGCTGTGCGGGCGGAAGGACCAGTGAGGTCGCGCCGCTGCCCTGCCACACCTGCCAGCTCGCCGTCCCCTCCGGCCCATCGATCTCCCTCCGCCCCACCTGGGTGGCGTCCTCCCCCACCAGCGCCCGCTGCCAGCCGGCCAGGGCCGAGCCGGAGGCTCCGGTCTGGTCCAGGGCCGCGTGCTCACCCTCGGGGGTGCTCCAGCCCACGCGCCAGGAGCGCACCTGCGCCACGGCGCTGTACCGGGCGTACGTCGCCGTCCAGCCCTGCTCCAGCTCACCGGCCACCCACAGCGGCCAGCCGGACTGCTCCTGGGCGTAGCGGGCCGGGGAGACCACCTCGACCGGCTGCCGCTGCAGCTGTTCGCTGTCCGCCGGCTGGATCGCCCAGACCACGAACACGAGCGCCAGCACCGCGAGCATGGAGTACACCATGTTCTTGGTCGAGTAGGACCGCAGCCGTTGCCGGCTGCGCTTGGCAGCCGACTCCGGCTGCGGCCGGGGCTGGTCCGACGGCGGTGCAGTCACGGTGCCATCGTCCCATCTCTGGCCGGGCGGTATCGTCGGGCTGCACCGTCGCAACCCGAACCCGGAGACCGCGGCGCCCATGACCCGGGCCGCCGGTCCAGGAGAGCAGGAGTCAAGGCATGGCGTTCGACCCCACCGGCAGTGCCTCCCGCGAGGCGGTCATCCCGGACCGGAACCTGGCCCTGGAGCTGGTCCGTGTCACCGAGGCCGCCGCCCTGGCCGCCGGCCGCTGGGTCGGACTCGGTGACAAGAACAGCGCCGACCGCGCCGCGGTCGAGGCAATGCGCAAGGTGATCTCGCGGGTGGCGATGGACGGCACGGTCGTCATCGGGGAGGGCGAGAAGGACGAGGCCCCGATGCTCTACAACGGCGAGCAGGTGGGTGACGGCACCGGCCCGGGCGTCGACGTCGCGGTCGACCCGATCGACGGCACCACGCTGACCGCCAAGGGGATGGACAACGCCATCGCGGTCATGGCGGTCTCCGAGCGAGGCACGATGTACGACCCGAGCGCGGTGTTCTACATGGACAAGCTGGTCACCGGGCCGGAGGCAGCCGAGGACGTCGACATCCGGCTGCCCATCGCCGAGAACATCCGGCGGGTGGCCAAGGCCAAGCACAAGGACCGCGCCGACGTCACCGTCATCATGCTGGACCGGCCGCGGCACGAGGACATGGCCCAGCAGGTGCGCGAGGCCGGCGCCCGGTTGCGGTTCATCACCGACGGTGACGTCGCCGGGGGGATCGCCGCGGCCCGTGAGGAGGGCGGCGTGGACATGCTGCTGGGCATCGGCGGAACACCCGAGGGGATCATCACCGCATGCGCGATCAAGGCCCTGGGCGGGGTGATCCAGGGCCGGCTGTGGCCCAAGGACGACGAGGAGCGCCAGCGGGCCATCGACGCCGGGCACGACCTCTCCGCGGTGCTGTCGACCGACGACCTCGTCACCGGTGAGAACTGCTTCTTCGTCGCCACCGGCATCACCAGCGGCGAGCTGCTGCGCGGCGTGCGGTACGGCGCCGGGACCGCCACCACCAACTCGCTGGTGATGCGTTCCAAGTCCGGCACCATCCGGCTCGTCGAGGCCCACCACCGGCTGGACAAGGTCGCCGCACTGGCCGATCGCTACGCCCCGACCGGGCGGTGATGGCGGACCCGGCCGAGACCGACGTCCTCGTCGTCGGGGAGGCCCTCATCGACCGGATCGAGCGGGACGGGACGGTCGTCGGGGAGCACGTCGGAGGCAGCCCGGCCAACGTCGCGGCCGGACTGGCGCGGCTCGGGCACCCGGTCGAGCTCGCCACCCACCTGGGGGCGGACGAGCGCGGCCAGCAGATCGCCGACCACCTGGCGGCCCACGGGGTGCGGCTGTCAGCCGGCACCGACCGCTCCGCCACCACCTCGGTGGCGACCGCGCGGCTGGACGCCGGCGGAGCCGCCGGGTACGACTTCGATCTCGAGTGGCGGCTGGGCGAGGTTCCGCTGGACGGCGTCGGTCACCTGCACACCGGCTCCATCGCGGCCACCCTGGAGCCCGGCGGCTCGCAGGTGCTCGCGCTACTGGACCGGGCCCGCGCGGCCGGCGCGACGGTGTCCTACGACCCGAACGCCCGGCCGGGGATCATGGGGGGCGCCGACGAGGTACGGGCCCGGGTCGAGGACTACGTGCGCCGCAGCGACATCGTCAAGGCCAGCGACGAGGACCTGGCCTGGCTCTACGCGGGGGCATCGCTGACCGAGGTCATGCAGCGGTGGCGGCGATCCGGCCCGGCGGCGGTCGTGGTCACCCGCGGCGGGTCCGGTGCCCTGGTCCAGGTCGGAGAGGCCGAACCGGTCCCAGCGCCGGCGCCGCCGGTGCAGGTCGTGGACACCGTCGGGGCGGGCGACTCGTTCATGGCCGGCCTGGTCTCCGGGCTGCTGGACGCCGGGCTGCTCGGGCGCTCCGGCGCGCGGCAGGCGCTGGCGCAGGGGGACGCCGGTCGCGTGCTGGCCGCGGTCCGGCGCGGGCTGGCCTGCGCCGCGCTCACCGTCTCCCGGGCCGGCGCGTACTCCCCGACCCGGCAGGAGCTGGTGGCCGGCTGACTGGGTGCGGCCGCCCGGACGTGCCCCACTACGCTGAGGGCGCGCCCGTGGATGGGCACGGTGGCGTTCCCGCCGTCGATGGCCGGCGGACGCGGCGCCGGGCATGGCGAGGTGTGGCAGAGCGTGGCCGGGCGAGAACCATCGGCAAGCCCCGGGTTGGGAGTGAGGACTGAGATGACTGGTTTCGAGGACCTGCTGGCGGCCAACGCCGCCTACGCCGAGGACTTCTCCCTCGGCGGCTTCGACGGTGTCGCTCATGCCGGGGTGGCGATCGTCACCTGCATGGACTCCCGCATCGAGCCGTTGCAGATGGTGGGGCTCACCCACGGTGACGCCAAGATCTTCCGCAACCCCGGAGGCCGGGTGACCGACGCCGCGCTGGAGGCGCTGGTGCTCGGAGTGCACCTGCTGGGGGTGCGCCGGGTGATGGTCGTGCCGCACACCCGCTGCGCGATGACGCGGTTCACCGAGGAGGAGCTGCGGGAGCGGATCACCGAGCTGGCTGGCCAGGACGCCTGGTGGCAGAGCTTCGGCGTGGTGCCCGACCAGCACGCGGCGCTGGTGGCGGACGTGCGCCGGGTCACCAGCCACCCCCTCATCGGCGACCGGGCCGAGGTCGGTGGCTTCCGCTACGACGTCGACACCGGGCGGCTCGAGCAGCTGCTCTGACCCGGCGGCACCGCCGCCTCAGGCGCGCTGCAGCGCCAGTCGCTGGCGGACGACACCGGCCAGCCGATCGGCCTGCTGCTGGGCGCGCTCGGCCGTGTCGGCCTCGACCATGACCCGGACCACCGGTTCGGTGCCGGACTTGCGCAGCAGCACCCGCCCGGCGCTGCCCAGCTCGGCGGTGACGGCCGCGACCTCCGCCTGCACGGCGGGGTCGTCGTCGACGGCGTCCTTGTCGACGTCCTTGACGTTGATCAGCACCTGCGGCAACCGGGCGATCCCGGCGGCCAGGTCGGCGAGCCGACGGCGGGTCTGCGCCACCCATGCGGCCAGGTGCAGCGCGGTCAGCACGCCGTCTCCGGTCGTGCCGACCCCGAGCATGATGACGTGCCCGGACTGCTCGCCACCCAGCGCGTAGCCGCGCAGTCGCATCTCCTCCAGCACGTACCGGTCGCCCACGGCGGTCCGGACGACCCGGATGCCGTGACGCTCCATCGCCTGGATCAGGCCCAGGTTGCTCATCACCGTGGCGACCAGGGTGTCGCGGTGCAGCCGACCTGTCTCCTTCATCGCGATGGCCAGGATGCCCATGATCTGGTCGCCGTCCACGACCGCCCCGGTGTGGTCGACCGCCAGGCAGCGGTCGGCGTCGCCGTCGAAGGCCACCCCGAAGTCGGCACCGTGCTCGACGACAGCGGCCTGCAGCGGCTCCAGGTGGGTCGAGCCGTGCCCGTCGTTGATGTTCAGCCCGTCGGGCTCACCGCCGATGAGGGTGACGTGCGCGCCCGAGCGCCGGAACGCCTGCCGGCCCACCTCACTGGCGGCCCCGTGCGCGGCGTCGATCACCACGTGGAGCCCGTCCAGCCGGTGCGGCAGCGAGGTGAGCAGGTGGGCGAGGTAGCGCTCGGCGCCGTCGCTGTAGTCCTGGATCCGGCCCACCGCGGCCCCCACCGGCCGTTCCCAGTCCGCGCCCAGACTGGCCTGGATCTCGTCCTCCACCTCATCGGGTAGCTTGTGACCGCCGCGGGCGAAGAACTTGATGCCGTTGTCGGGCATCGGGTTGTGGGAGGCCGACAGCATGGCGCCGAAGTCGGCACCGGTGGCCTTGGTCAGGTAGGCCACCGCCGGCGTCGGCAGCACCCCCACGTCCGACACGTCCACGCCGGCGGAGGCCAGTCCGGCCGAGGTGGCGGCCGACAGGAACTCCCCGGAGGCCCGCGGGTCCCGCCCCACGATCGCCCGGGGCCGGTGCCCCTCGAACGTGCCGTGCTCGGCGAGCACCCGGGCCGCCGCGGACGCCAGGTCCAGGGCCAGCTCGGCCGTGATGTCCACGTTGGCCGTGCCCCGCACGCCGTCGGTGCCGAACAGTCGAGCCATCAGGGTCGTGCCTTCCTCTGAGGGGATCGTGCGGCAGCGCCGCATCGCAGTATGCCGCAGCCTCGCCACGGCGTCGTCGGGACCGCACCGACCCGGCGCCGAACGGCCCCCGACACACGCGACGGTGGCGACCGCCGGCCGGGGGCCGGGCAGGTCGCCACCGTCGGGAGCGGCCAGGGGCCGCGGCAGCTCAGCGCTTGCTGTACTGCGGGGCCTTGCGGGCCTTCTTCAGGCCGGCCTTCTTGCGCTCCGGGACCCGGGGGTCACGGGTGAGCAGACCGGCCTTCTTCAGGGCCGGGCGGTTGAGCTCGGCATCCACGGCGTTCAGCGACCGTGCCACGCCCAGCCGGACCGCGCCGGCCTGGCCGGAGGGCCCGCCACCGTGCACGCGCACGAGGACGTCGTAGGAGCCCTGCAGGTCCAGCACAGCCAGCGGCTCGTTGACGATCTGCTGGTGCACCTTGTTGGGGAAGTACTCCTCCAGGGTGCGGCCGTTGATCCGCCACTCCCCGGTGCCCGGGACGATGCGCACCCGGGCGATGGCCTGCTTGCGGCGACCGGTCCCGGCGCCCGGAGCGCTCGCGGACGGCCGGGCGGCCTGCTCCACCGTCGTGGTGGACTCGGTCGTGTACTCGGACAGGGTGTTCTCGTCGAACTCGGCGTCGGTGTCGTTGACAGTCATGTCAGCCACGTCTCTCCTCGGTTGGCTCTGGGGGGCAGGGGCGTCCGTGGCCGGACTTACTGCGCGACCTGCGAGATCTCGTAGGGCACCGGCTTCTGGGCCGCGTGCGGGTGGGTGTCGCCGGCGTAGACCTTCAGCTTCTTCAGCTGCTGGCGGCCCAGCGAGTTCTTGGGGAGCATGCCGCGGATGGCGCGCTCCACGGCGCGGGTGGGGTGCTTGGCCAGCATCTCCTCATACCCCATGCTCTTGATCCCGCCGGGGTAGCCGGAGTGGCGCCAGGCGCGCTTCTGCTCCAGCTTGCGGCCGGTGAGGACGACCTTGTCGGCGTTGACGATGATGACGAAGTCGCCGGTGTCGATGTGGGGGGCGTAGATCGTCTTGTGCTTGCCGCGCAGCAGAGACGCGGCCTGGGAGGCCAGGCGGCCCAGCACGACGTCCGTGGCGTCGATGACGTGCCAGGCTCGGGTCACGTCGCCAGGCTTCGGGGTGTAGGTGCGCACGGTGAATCCTCGTCAGTCGTCTCGGATGGCAACAGCAGTCCATTCTACGGGGGGCGGTTGCCGCCCCCAAATCACGCGAACGCGCAGGTCAGTGCGGGTTCGCTGGCGTGCTGGCGCGCCGGTACCCAGGTTCTGTGCACAGAGAGTGTGCATTCTGCGCCCGAGCGGCTACGGTGGGCCCGTGCCCGAGTCCTCCTCCGCGCCGGCGACGGGCTCGAGCGCGCTGCGCACGCTGGCCCACCCGCTGCGGTCCCGGCTGCTGGCCGAGCTGCGGGTGCACGGGGAGGCGACCGCGACCGAGCTGGCCGCGGCGCTGGCCACCAACACCGGCGCGACCAGCTATCACCTGCGGCGGCTGGCCGAGGTGGGCCTGGTCGAGGACACCGGCACCGGGACCGGCCGGCGCCGGGTGTGGCGCGCGAGCCCCGGCGCCGGCGATCCGGTCGCCGACGACTCCGGTCCCCCGCTGGACGAGGACGACCAGGCAGCGGCGCAGTGGCTGGCCCTCGACTATGCCGAGCACTTCCACGGCCGGGTCGCGGCCTGGGTGCACGACCGGGACGGCTGGCCGGCGCCGTGGCCCGCGCTGTGCGGGCTGGAGGACCACCAGGTGCAGGTCACCGGTGAACAGCTGGCGGCGCTCCGGGCCGAGCTGCTGGAGGTGCTGGCGCGCTACCGGCGGCTCGGGCAGGGCAACCCGCAGGCCCGGCGGGTCGTGGTCTACACCTGCGCGCTGCCGGTGGACCCGCCCCGCCGCTGACGCCGCCGAGCCGCTGACGCCACCTGCCCGGGACAGCCAGCGGCCCGGGGCCGCCGCGGTTGGCGGGTGCCCCGGGCCGCCGGCACGGCGGGTGACTGGCCGCTACTGGCCGTTGCCGACGTAGCGCGGCTGGGACTGGACGTTGAGCTCGTCCATCCGCACCTTCTCCGCGCCGGCCACCCGCTCGTCGTCGACGGCGATGACGTCGAAGCCCTTGCGGATGTCGGAGGAGTAGATGTAGCCGTTGTAGTAGTACGCCGACCACGAGCCGCCGAGGATGCGCTGCTCGTCACTGAGCGGGCCGCGCTCGAACCAGGCGAACTCCTCCGGGTTGGCCGAGTCGGTGAAGTCCCACAGCGAGACACCGCCCTGGTACCAGGCCTGGACCATGATGTCCTTGCCCTTCACCGGGATCAGCGAGCCGTTGTGGGCCACGCAGTTCTCGGTGGCCTGCTGGTGGCGCGGGATCTTGTAGTAGCTCGCGAACGACAGCTGGCCGCGCGCGTCCAGGTCGTAGATCGCGTTGGCGCCGCGCTCCGGGCCGGTCGCCTCGTTGCAGGTCGCGCCCGAGCCGCCGCCGAGCTCGTCGGTGAACACCACCTTGTTGGCCTTGCTGTTGAACGTCGCCGAGTGCCAGAACGAGAAGTTCTCGGTGTCCCGCACCCGCTCGATGACCTGCGGGCTCTCCGGGTGGGTGATGTCGAGGATGATGCCGTCACCCATGCACGCCCCGGCAGCCAGGTTCCGTCCCGGGAGGGCGGTGATGTCGTGGCAGCCGGTGGTCTGCCGCGAGTAGTTGTCGCCCGCGTTGCCGCCGCCGTCCTCGGCGAACAGGTTCGGGGTCGCCACCACCTCGGCCGCCGCTGGGTCGTCGACGGGCACCTCGATGATCGAGATGGAGTCGTGCGGCGGCTGACAGTTCGGGTAGCTCGAGTTCGGGCTGTAGCTGGAGACGTAGAGGTAGGCGGTCTTGCCGTTCTTCGAAGGCACCAGCGTGTGGGTGTGGGAGCCGCATGCGGTCTTCACGGCGCCGACGTACTGGGGCTCGGTCGCGTCGCTGATGTCGAAGATCCGCATGCCCTCCCAGTTCCGCTCCGGGTCCCGGTAGCTGCCGGGCTCGCTGGTGCAGGAGTCGTCGGTCCGGGCGTAGTCGACCGACAGGAACAGCAGGTCGCCGTAGACGCTCACGTCGCCCTGGCCGCCGGGGCACACCACCTGTGCGATCCGCTCCGGGTTGGCCGGGTCGGCCAGGTCGAACACCTGGAACCCGTTGTAGTTCCCGACGAACGCCTTGCCGTCCTGGAACGCCAGGTCGCTGCCGTAGGCCTCGGCCAGCGCGCCCTCGTGCGGCACGTTGGCCAGGTGCTCGACGTTGTCGCTGTGGGCCACCTCGTCGACCTCGAGCTCGTGCTCGTCGGCCCAGGCGCCGCCTGCCCCGCTGGCCACCAGGGCCAGGCCGGCGGCAGCGGACAGCAGCGTGTGCACGCGTCTGCGGCTCATGTGTCCTCCCGTCATCTCGGGGGACCTCTGCGCGCGGCCCCCTCCACCGGGTGACGCTAGTAGCGGCACGGCCCCGCTCCCAGGTCCGTGACCGAAGCCGAACCGAACCTTTACCCGGGGAAGAACGGGCCCGTCGGGAGGCTCGTGATTGGCTGGCCCCGTGGCTACCCCTCGACGCCTGCTCGGCACCGGCCTGCTCTGCACCGCGCTCCTCGCCGGCTGCTCCGGCGGGGACGACCCCGCCCCCGAGGGAGCCGGTAGCGCCGCCGGCACCACCGGCGAGGCCGCCGCGTCCGGCTCCCCCGGGGAGCCGGACAGCTCCGGGACGGTGCTGCAGCCGGGACGCCCCGGCGAGGCCAACACCACCCACACCGCCGCCCCGGAGGTGGCGGTGCCGGAGGCCAACGAGGCCGACGTGCGGTTCGCGCAGGACATGATCCTTCATCACCTGCAGGCGCTGGAGATGGTGGACCTGGTCGAGGGCCGGCTCACCGACCCGCAGGTGGCGGCGCTGGCCGACCGGATCCGTGCCGCCCAGGCGCCCGAGATCGACACCATGGCCCGCTGGCTGGCCCAGCACGACGCCCCGGTGCCGGAGGCGGCCGAGCAGGCAGGGGTGGACCTGGCCGAGCTGGGCGCCGAGCCGATGGCGCACGGCAGTGACAGCGGTGACAGCGGTGACAGCGGTGACAGCGGTGACAGCGGTGACAGCGGCCATGGTGACCACCACGGCGACCACGGCGGGGGGCACGCGGAGATGCCGGGCATGGCGACCCCCGAGCAGCTGGCCGACCTCGCCGCGGCCGAGGGAGCGGCCGCGGACCGGATGTTCCTGGAGCTGATGACCGCCCACCACGAGGGTGGGCTGGTGATGGCCAGCGAGCAGACCGAGTCCGGCGCCGAGCTGGTGATCAGCGAGCTGGCGCTCGGCGTCTACGCCGAGCAGCAGGCCGAGATCGGGCGGATGGCCGACCTGCAGGAGCGGCTGGCCGGGCGCTGAGGCCGCGCGCGGCCGCGGCTGGGAGGTGGCGGCCGCTGCGGCTCAGCTGTGCTGCAGGCACCGGGTGGCCCACGGCCGGGCCTCGAGCCGGGCCTCCCCGATCGGCCCGTCGCACTCGTCGCAGCGACCGTAGCTGCCGTCCTCCAGCTTGGCCAGCGCCCGACGGACCTTCTCGAGGATGGCGGCCAGGTTGTCGTGGGCGGTCACCGCGCTGAGCCGGTCCACTGCCATGGCGGTGCCGTCCCCGACCCGCTTGCCGAAGGAGATGGCGCCGAGGTCCTGCTGCGGCCGGGTCAGCTGCTCCATCTCGGCGAGCAGCTCGGTCTCCTTGGCGCGCAGCGCCTCCTCCAGCTGTGACGGCCTCATCGGCCCAGCATGCCACCGCGCCGGCCGTCCCAGGCGGACCGTCAGTAGAGGCGACGGTCGGAGACCCGGGCGTACTGCGGCGGCCAGCTGACCGCGCCCTCGGCGGCGAGCGCCACCGCGGCGCGGTGCCACCACCGCGGGTCCGCCAGCGCGCCGCGAGCCAGCAGCACCGCGTCGGCCTGGCCGGAGCGCAGCACGTGCTCGGCCTGGTGCGGCTCGGTGATCATGCCGACGGCGCCGGTGGCGACGCCGGCCTCGCGCCGGACCCGCTCGGCGAACCCGGTCTGGTACCCCGGACCCATGGGGATGTCGGGCTTGGCCAGGTTGCCGCCGGAGGAGACGTCGACCAGGTCCACGCCGCGCTCGGCGGCCCGCCGGGCCAGCTCGACGGTGCGGACCAGGTCACCCTCGACGCCGCCGGGAGCCTCCGCGGACCAGTCGGTGGCCGACACCCGCAGCAGCACCGGCATCGAGTCCGGCACGGCGGCGCGCACCGCGTCGACGACCTCGAGCGTGAGCCGGTCGCGGCCGGCGTCGTCCCCGCCGTAGCGGTCGGTGCGGGTGTTGACCAGCGGGCTGCGGAACTGGTGCAGCAGGTAGCCGTGCGCCCCGTGGACCTCCACGGTGTCGAAGCCGGCGTCGACGGCCAGCCGTGCGGCGTTCCCGAACGCGGCGACGACAGCGGCCACCTCGTCCTCGGCCAGGGCACGGGGGGCGGCGTAGCCCTCGAACGGCTCGGTGGTCGGCCCGACCGGCTCCCAGCCACCCTCCCGGGCCGGCACGGTGCCCGACTGCGGGCTGAACGGCGGCCAGGCCGAGCCCTTGCGCCCGGCGTGGGCCAGCTGGACACCGATGCGGCTGCCCCGGGCGTGCACGAAGTCCACGACCCGCCGCCAGGCGGCGACGTGCCCCTCGTCCCACAGCCCGGCGTCCCACGGAGAGATCCGCCCCTCCGGGGTGACGGCCGCGGCCTCGGTGAGGATCAGCGGCGCCCCGCCGGTGGCGAACCCGCCCAGGTGCACCAGATGCCAGTCGGTGACGGTGCCCGGGTCGCGAGGTCGCAGGAGTACTGGCACATCGGGGCGACCCAGGCGCGGTGGCCCAGCGTCAGCCCCCGGAGGGTGAGGGGATCGAACAGCAGGCTCATGGGCGCTATCCTCCCCGGTGGCTGCCGGCGGGGACGCACCGGCCCGGGCGGGTGCGGCTACTCCTCCTCGAGGGTGCGCACCGCGCGGGCCTGCCGGGCCCGCTCGGCGACGTCCTCGGCGGCCGGGTAGGTGATCTCCTCCAGGCACAGCCCGTGCGGCGCCATCACGGTGACGGCGGGGTCGCGCCGCCCGGCGTCCCGCACCCGGGCGGGCCATTCCGGGTCGCGGCGGCCCTCCCCCACCGGCACGACCGCGCCCACCAGCGCCCGCACCATCGAGTGGCAGAACGCGTCGGCGACCACGGTCCCGACCAGGATCCCGTCCGGCTGCCGCTCCCAGCGGTACTCCAGCAGGGTGCGCACCGTGGTGGCGCCCTCGCGGGGCTTGCAGAACGCCGCGAAGTCGTGCAGCCCGGTCAGCGCGGCCGCGGCGGCGGTCATGGCGCGCTCGTCCAGCGGCCGACGGTGGCGCACCGTCTCGCGGCGGCGCAGCGGGTCGGCGGCGGCGGGGTGGTCGCACAACCGGTAGGAGTAGCGGCGGTGCAGCGCGGAGAACCGCGCGTCGAAGCCCTCGGGGGCCCGGGAGACGTGCCGGACCACGATGTCGGGTGGCAGCACCCCGACCAGCCGGGTGAGCGCGGCCTCCTCGGGGGTGCGCGACGAGCGCCCCGGCAGCGCGGCCCACTGCGCGTCGGGCACGTCCACGTGGCACACCGACCCGCGCGCGTGCACCCCGGCGTCGGTGCGGCCGCCCACCGTCAGCCGCGGCGGGTCGGTGCGCAGGACCGTGCCCAGCCCCGCGGCCAGCTCCCCCTCCACGGTGCGGCGGCCGGGCTGGGCCGCCCAGCCGCTGAAGTCGGTGCCGTCGTAGCCGAGGTCGATGCGGATGCGCACCCCTCGACCGTATCGCCGACCGGCGGCGCTGACACGGCGCTCCCGGTCCGGACGCACCGGAGCCCGGCACCGTGACGGTGCCGGGCTCCGGGACGTGCCGGGTGGTTGCGCCGCTCAGGCCTTGTCCGACTCCTCGGACGCCGGCTGCTGCGAGCCGGCCTCGCCCTCGCTCGCCTCGCCGCTGTCGACGGGGTCCTCGGACTTGGTGTTGGCAGCCTCGGTGACGTCCTCGTCCTCGGTCGGCTCCTCGTTGACCTCGACGGTCTCGGCCGGGGCGGCCACGTCGCTGGTGTCCTCGGCGGCCTGCTCCTCCTCGGCGGTCAGCCCCTCGGCCTCGGCGGCCTGCGCGGCCGCGGCCGCGTTGGCCTCCTCCCGGGACTCCTCGGAGGACTGGTCGCGGGAGGAGCGCCGGGTGGCGCCCTCGGCCTGCTGCACGACCTGCTTGCGGGCGACCGGCTCACGCACCAGCTCGATCACGGCCATCGGGGCGTTGTCGCCCTTGCGCGGCGCGACCTTGGTGATGCGGGTGTAGCCGCCGTTGCGCTCGGACATGTCCGGCGCGATCTCAGTGAACAGCCGGTGCACCGCTGCCTTGTCGCGCACGATCGCCAGCACCTTGCGACGGTTGTGCAGGTCGCCGCGCTTGGCGAAGGTGACCAGCCGCTCGGCCAGCGGCCGCAGGCGCTTGGCCTTGGCCTCGGTGGTGGTGATGCGGTCGTGCTCGAACAGGGCGGTGGCGAGGTTGGACAGCATCAGGCGCTCGTGCGCCGGACCGCCGCCGAGGCGCGGGCCCTTCTTCGGGGTAGGCATGGGTCGTATCTCCTAGCGAACGGTCAGTACTGCTCGTCCTCGGCGAAGGCGGCGTCGCCCTCGTCCTCCGCGACCGGGTCCTCGCGGTAGTCCGCCTGGCTCGGGTCGAACCCGGGCGGGCTGTCCTTGAGGGCCAGGCCCATCTCGGCCAGCTTCTCCTTGACCTCGTCGATCGACTTGGCACCGAAGTTGCGGATGTCGAGCAGGTCGGCCTCGCTGCGGCCCACCAGCTCACCCACGGTGTGGATGCCCTCGCGCTTGAGGCAGTTGTAGGAGCGGACGGTCAGGTCCAGGTCCTCGATGGGCAGCGCCAGGTCGGAGGCGAGCGCCGCGTCGCCGGCCGACGGGCCGACCTCGATGCCCTCGGCCTCGACGTTGAGCTCACGGGCCAGGCCGAACAGCTCGACCAGGGTCTTGCCGGCCGAGGCCAGCGCGTCCCGCGGCGCCATCGAGTTCTTGGTCTCGACGTCGACGATCAGCTTGTCGAAGTCGGTGCGCTGCTCGACACGGGTCGCCTCGACCTTGTAGGTCACCGACAGCACCGGCGAGTAGATGGAGTCGACCGGGATGCGCCCGATCTCCTGCTCGGCCGACTTGTTCTGCTGGGCGGAGACGTAGCCGCGACCGCGCTCGACGGTGAGCTCCATCTCCACCTTGCCGGAGTCGTTCAGCGTGGCGACGTGCAGGTCCGGGTTGTGGACCTCCACCCCGGCCGGCGGGGCGATGTCAGCGGCGGTGACGGCGCCGGCGCCCTGCTTGCGCAGGTACATCACGACCGGCTCGTCGTGCTCGCTGGAGACGACCAGGTCCTTGAGGTTGAGGATGATCTCGGTGACGTCCTCCTTGACCCCAGGGATCGTGGAGAACTCGTGGAGCACGCCGTCGATGCGGATGCTGGTGACGGCGGCGCCGGGGATGCTGGACAGCAGGGTCCGGCGCAGCGAGTTGCCGAGGGTGTAGCCGAAGCCCGGCTCCAGCGGCTCGATGGAGAACCGGGACCGGGAGTCGGAGACGACCTCCTCGGAGAGGGTGGGACGCTGAGCGATCAGCACGGTGTTCTTCCTTTCCACGGGCGCCCGCCATATGACGCCTCGTGAGCTGACGGGACCATGTCCCGCCGACCGGCGGCGGCTCGGTCCGCGCCGCCGGTGGTGCGGTAGCGGCGCGCCCACCCAGCTGAGGTGGGCGCGCCGCTACCGGATGGTCAGTTCTTGGAGTAGAGCTCGACGATCAGCTGCTCGGTGAGGATCGTGTCGATCTGCTCCCGGGTGGGCTGCTGGTGGATCAGGATCCGCAGCGAGCCGGGCACGACCTTCATCCAGGCCGGGACCGGGCGGTCGCCGTAGGTCTGCCGCGCCAGCTCGAACGGGAACAGCTCGACCGACTGCGGCCGGACCTCGATGATGTCGTAGGCCTCCACCCGGTAGGACGGGACGTCCACGCGCTTGCCGTTGACCATGAAGTGGCCGTGGGTGACCAGCTGCCGGGCGGCCCGGCGGGTGCGGGCCAGGCCGGCGCGGTAGACGACGTTGTCCAGCCGGGACTCCAGGATGGTCAGCAGGTTGTGACCGGTCTGGCCGGGGCGGCGGGCCGCCTCCTCGTAGTAGCGGCGGAACTGCTTCTCCATCACCCCGTAGGTGAAGCGGGCCTTCTGCTTCTCCTGCAGCTGGGTGAGGTACTCCTTCTCCTGGGTCCGGCGCCGGCCGTGCTGGCCGGGCGGGAACGGACGCAGGTCGAAGTTCTTGTCGCCGCCGACCAGGTCGGTCTTCAGGCGGCGGGACTTCTTGGTGATGGGTCCGGTGTAACGAGCCATGTCTTCCTCTACCTTCCCGCGCTCAGACTCGACGCTTCTTCGGCGGGCGAACGCCGTTGTGGGCCTGCGGGGTGACGTCCTGGATCGCGCCGACCTCCAGGCCGGCCGCGGTCAGCGAACGGATCGCGGTCTCCCGGCCCGAGCCCGGGCCCTTGACGAACACGTCGACCTTGCGCATGCCGTGCTCCATGGCGCGGCGGGCGGCGGCCTCGGCGGCCATCTGGGCGGCGTACGGGGTGGACTTGCGCGAGCCCTTGAACCCGACCTGGCCCGAGGAGGCCCAGGCGATCACCGCGCCGGACGGGTCGGTGATGGACACGATGGTGTTGCTGAACGTGCTCTTGATGTGAGCCTGCCCGTAGGCGACGTTCTTCTTCTCCTTGCGGCGCACCTTGCGGGTGCTGGCCGTGCTACGGCTCTTGGGGGGCATTCAGTTACTCCTGACGAATCGGGGCAGCGCCGGCCTTACCGGCCGGCCTTCTTCTTGCCGGCGACGGTGCGCTTGGGGCCCTTGCGGGTGCGCGCGTTGGTCTTGGTCCGCTGGCCGTGCACGGGCAGTCCGCGGCGGTGCCGCAGGCCCTGGTAGCTGCCGATCTCCACCTTGCGGCGGATGTCGGCCGCGACCTCACGGCGCAGGTCACCCTCGAGGCGGTAGTTGCCCTCGAGGTGGTCACGCAGCGCGATGAGCTGCTCGTCCGTCAGGTCCTTGACGCGGGTGGACGGGTCGACCCCGGCCTGTTCCAGCG
Source organism: Ornithinicoccus halotolerans (assembly GCF_009602535.1). GTDB lineage: Bacteria > Actinomycetota > Actinomycetes > Actinomycetales > Dermatophilaceae > Ornithinicoccus > Ornithinicoccus halotolerans. The sequence goes on from NZ_WIQI01000003.1 coordinate 57,750, forward strand.
TCTCCTTCGCGCGGGTGCGTCCCACGCCGAAGATGTAGGTGAGGCCGACCTCGACGCGCTTCTCGCGCGGCAGGTCGACTCCGATGAGACGTGCCATCTGGCGGTTCTCCTGTTGTCGTGCGGAGGTCTGGTGCAGCACCGGTCCGCGTCCTCTGGTGGGCCCGGGGGCCCGGGGGCCCGTGCGGTCCTCGGCCTCCGTGCCGAGGGTGACGTCCCGCCTGTCGGGGGGCGGGTGCTGCCTGCTTCTCTTCAGGTATGGCGCTCGCGAGGATCCGCGACGCGTGCTGGTCGGGAGCTGCTCAGCCCTGGCGCTGCTTGTGGCGCAGGTTGTCGCAGATCACCATGATCCGGCCGTGCCGGCGGATCACCTTGCACTTGTCGCAGATCTTCTTGACGCTCGGCTGAACCTTCATGCGTTCGCTGCCGTCTCTCGATCTCTGGGTGGTCAGGGTCTGGGTGTGCACGCGGCAGTCCGGGGCGCGGGTCCCCGGGCTGCTCAGCGGTAGCGGAAGACGATCCGGCCGCGAGTGAGGTCGTACGGGCTGAGCTCCACCACGACCCGGTCCTCGGGGAGGATCCGGATGTAGTGCTGACGCATCTTCCCGGAGATGTGAGCCAGCACGGTGTGACCGTTGGTCAGCTCGACCCGGAAGTTCGCGTTCGGGAGGGCCTCCACCACGGTGCCCTCGATCTCAATGACGCCGTCCTTCTTCGCCATGTCCTCCACATTTCTGAGCAGCCGTCACCCGTGGTGAGGGTGTCGACTCCAAGGTTGCGTGCACGATGTCGGCCCGGCCGGGCGTCGCACTGGGCGAACCCGCACATGACCGACACGACAGTCTACGCCACGGGCGCCACCCGACACCAATCCAGGTCCTTGACCTGGCGCCCGCCGGAGGTGTAGCGGCCGACCTCAGCCGGCCGGGGCGAAGGCGGCGCCGATCGCGGCCAGCGGCTGCTGCCCGCCGTCCACGGCGGTGAGCACCCACAGCCCCCCGGCGGTGACCGCCACGGTGTGCTCCCAGTGGGCGGCGCGGGTCCCGTCGCTGGTGACGACGGTCCAGTCGTCCTCGAGGGTGCGGGTCTCGATGGTGCCGAGGGTGAGCATCGGCTCGATCGCCAGCGTCGCCCCGGCCGGCACGGTTGGTCCCTTGCTGGTGACGGCGAAGTTGGGCACGTGCGGGTCCATGTGCATCTCCCGGCCGATGCCGTGGCCCACGTAGTCCTCCACGATCCCGTAGCTGAGCGGCAGGCCCTCGGCCTGGCGGCGCTCCTGCGCCGCGGTGGCGGCGGCCTCCACCTGCTCCCCCACGGCGTGCAGCCGTCCGCCCGCGCGCAGCGCGGCGATGCCGGCCCACATCGCGGCCTCGGTGTCGTCCATCAGCGCCAAATCCTCCGGGCGGGGGGCCGCGCGGCCGCCGACGACCAGCGACCTGGCGGAGTCCCCGTGCCAGCCCTGCACGATCGCGCCGCAGTCGATGGAGACCAGGTCCCCGTCGTGCAGCTCCCGGTCACCGGGGATCCCGTGCACGACCTCCTCGTTGACGCTGACGCACAGCGAGCCGGGGAAGCCGTGGTAGCCCTTGAAGGAGGGGACCGCTCCGCTGTCGCGGATGTGCTCCTCGGCCATCCGGTCCAGCTCGCCGGTGGTGGTGCCCGCCCGGGCCTCGGCGACGACCAGGTCCAGGGTGCGGGCCACCACGAGACCGGCCTGGCGCATCAGCAGCAGCTGGTCGTGGCTCTTGGCCTCGATGCGGTCACGGCGCAGGAAGGACATGGCGGGGCCGTTCAGCGCTGCGGGCGGTCGCGGTCCAGCGCGGCCGAGATCCGCTCGCGGACCTCCTCGACCGTGCCCATGCCGTCCACCTGGCGCAGCAGGCCGCGCTCGCGGTAGATGCTGGCCAGCGGGGCGGTCTCCTCGACGTAGATCGCCATCCGCTCGCGGATGACCTCCTCGGTGTCGTCGGCCCGGCCCTGGTCCCGGGCCCGCTGCTGCAGCCGCTGCACGACCTCGTCGGTGTCGACGGTCAGCTCGAGCACCACGTCCAGGACCACTCCCTGCTCGGCGAGCATCTCGTCCAGGGCCTCGACCTGGCCGGGGGTGCGGGGATAGCCGTCCAGGAGGAACCCGTGCCGGGCGTCGTCCTGCACCAGCCGGTCCCGCACGATGGCGTTGGTGACCTCGTCGGGCACGTAGCCACCGGAGGCGAGGATCTCCTTGACCTGCTGGCCGAGCTCGGTCTCGTTCTTGATGTTGGCCCGGAAGATGTCGCCGGTGGAGATGGCGGGGATGGAGCGCGACTCGGCGATGGCGGCGGCCTGGGTGCCTTTGCCGGCCCCGGGCGGCCCGAGGATGACGATGCGCATCAGCGGAGGAACCCTTCGTAGTCGTGCTGCTGGAGCTGGGACTCGATCTGCTTGATGGTCTGCAGGCCGACACCCACGATGATCAGGATGGAGGCCCCGCCGAAGGGGAAGTCCTGGGTGGTGCCGAGCATGTTAAAGGCGATCAGCGGGATCAGCGACAGGATCGCCAGGTAGATCGCACCGACCGTCGTGACGCGGGTGAGCACGTAGTCGAGGTACTCCGCCGTCGGCCGTCCGGCGCGGATGCCGGGGATGAAGCCGCCGTACTTCTTCATGTTGTCCGCCACGTCCACCGGGTTGAAGGTCACCGACACGTAGAAGAACGTGAAGAACAGGATCAGCGTGACGTAGACCAGCATGTACACCCAGTGGGTGTCCTGGCCGGTGATCCCCATCCCCAGGTAGGTGTTGACCCAGGTGACCCACTGCGGCGGGGCGGTACCGTCCGCGGGGGTGTTGAACTGGGCCACCATCGTCGGCAGCATCAGGATCGAGCTGGCGAAGATGATGGGGATGACGTTGGCCATGTTCAGCTTCAGCGGGATGTAGGTGGAGGTCCCGCCGTACTGGCGGCGGCCGATCATCCGCTTGGCGTACTGCACCGGGACCCTGCGCTGGCACTGCTCGACGAAGACGACGATGGTGACGATCACCAGGCCCAGCGCCATGACGAGGGCGAAGGTCAGCCAGGACTGCTGCTGGATGACCGCCAGCGATCCGGGGAAGCCGGCCGCGATGGCGGTGAAGATCAGCAGCGACATGCCGTTGCCGACGCCCCGCTCGGTGATCTGCTCGCCCAGCCACATGATCAGGCCGGTGCCGGCGGTCATCGTGAGCACGATGAGCAGCACCGCCGGGACCGAGTCGTCCGGCATCACCGACGAGCAGGTGGGCCCGAACAGCGTGGAGGGGTTGCGCGCGAAGGTCACCAGGGTGGAGGCCTGCAGCACGGCGAGCCCGATCGTCATGTACCGCGTGTACTGGGTCATCTTGGTCTGCCCGGCCTGGCCCTCCTTCTTGAGGGCCTCGAACCGCGGGATGACGACGGTGAGCAGCTGGGTGATGATCGCCGCGGTGATGTAGGGCATGATGCCCAGCGCGAAGATCGACAGCTGGAGCAGCGCGCCGCCGCTGAAGAGGTTGATCATGCCCAGCGCGGAGTTGGTCGACTGAGCCATGTCCTGGCACTGCTGAACCAGGCCGTAGTCGATGCCCGGGGCGGGGATGTGCGACCCCAGCCGGAACAGGGCCATGATCGCGAGCGTGAACAGGATCTTCCTGCGAAGATCGGGCGTCTTGAACGCTCGCCCGAAGGCGGAAAGCACTGGCGGATCCTCCCTGGATGGGCCCCGGTGACGCGGGTGATGCGGCAACCGGGTGACGATAACACTCGCCGGGTCGGCGACCCGTGAGCGTCCGGGACGACGACGCCCCGGGCCGCCGTGGTGGCGTCCCGGGGCGTGGTCACGGCGGGCGCGCCGGCCCTGGGCCTCAGGCCTGGGTGGCCGTGCCCCCGGCCGCCTCGATCTTCTCCCTGGCGGAGGCCGAGAACTTGTCGGCGGTCACGGTGAGCGCTGCGGACAGCTCACCGGTGCCGAGCACCTTGACCGGCTGGCCCTTGCGGACCGCGCCCTTGGCGACCAGGTCCGCGACGGTGACCTCGCCGCCGTCGGGGTAGAGCTCGGCGAGCCGGTCCAGGTTCACGACCTGGTACTCGGTGCGGAACCTATTGGTGAAGCCACGCAGCTTGGGCAGCCGCATGTGCAGCGGGGTCTGGCCGCCCTCGAAGGCCGCCGACACCTGGTAGCGGGCCTTGGTGCCCTTGGTGCCGCGGCCGGCGGTCTTGCCCTTGCGGCCGCCCTCGCCGCGACCGACGCGGGTGCGCGCGGTCTTGGCGCCGGGCGCGGGACGCAGGTGGTGCGGCTTCAGCGCACCGGACCCCGCCCGGCGCTCGGTCTTGGCAGTGGTGTCAGCCATGGTCAGTCAACCTCCTCGACGGTCACCATGTGGGCGACCGCACGGACCATCCCCCGGAACTCGGGGCGGTCCTCCTTCACGACGCTGTCACCGACGCGCTTGAGCCCCAGCGAGCGCAGCGTCTCGCGGTGCTGGACCTTGGCGCCGATGATCGAACGGGTCTGGGTCACCTTCAGCTGCGCCATCAGGCACCCGCCTCGGCACGGGCCCGCAGCATCGCCGCGGGGGCCACGTCCTCCAGCGGCAGCCCGCGACGGGCGGCAACGGCCTCCGGCCGCTCCAGACCCTTCAGGGCGGCGATGGTGGCGTGGACGATGTTGATCGCGTTGTCCGAGCCCAGCGACTTGCTCAGCACGTCGTGGATGCCGGCGCACTCCAGGACCGCACGCACCGGGCCACCGGCGATGACACCGGTACCGGCGCTGGCCGGGCGCAGCAGCACGACGCCGGCGGCGTCCTCGCCCTGCACCGGGTGCGGGATGGTGCCGCCGACACGCGGCACGCGGAAGAAGTTCTTCTTCGCCATCTCCACGCCCTTGGAGATCGCCGAGGGGACCTCCTTGGCCTTGCCGTAGCCGACACCGACGGTGCCGTCGCCATCGCCCACCACGACCAGCGCGGTGAAGCTGAAGCGACGACCACCCTTGACGACCTTGGCGACGCGGTTGATGGTGACCACGCGCTCGAGGTACTGGTTTCGCTCCTCGTCGCGGCCTCCGCGACGGTCGCGGCTGCGACGGTTGTCCCGATCAGCCATCAGAGGATCCTCTTCTTCGGGTAGACGGTGGTGGTGGTCACAGGGACAGCCCTCCCTCTCGGGCGCCCTCGGCGATCGCGGCGACCCGTCCGGCGTAGCGGTTGCCACCCCGGTCGAAGACGGCCGCGGAGACGCCGGTCGCCGTGGCGCGCTCGGCCAGCAGCTCGCCGACGCGGCGCGCCTTGGCGGTCTTGTCGGCCGCCAGCCCGCGCAGGTCCGGCTCCATGGTGGAGGCCGAGGCCAGGGTGCGGCTGGCAGTGTCGTCGACCAGCTGGACGAAGACGTGCCGCGAGGAGCGGTTCACCACCAGACGGGGGCGCTCTGCGGTCCCGGAGATCTTCTTGCGCAGCCGCAGGTGGCGGCGCGCCCGGGACGCGTTCTTGCCCTTGGCACGCTTGACGATCATTGCCATGGCTTACTTACCAGCCTTTCCGACCTTGCGGCGGATGCGCTCGCCTTCGTAGCGCACGCCCTTGCCCTTGTAGGGGTCGGGGCGGCGCAGCTTACGAATGTTGGCCGCCACCTCGCCGACCTGCTGCTTGTCGATGCCCGTGACGGAGAACCGGGTGGGGTTCTCCACCTGGAAGGTGATGCCCTCCGGGGCCTTGACCAGGACCGGGTGGGAGTAGCCCAGCGCGAACTCGAGGTCGCTGCCGCGGGCCAGCACCCGGTAGCCGGTGCCGTGGATCTCCAGCCGCTTGGTGTAGCCCTCGGTGACGCCCTGGACCATGTTGGCGACCAGGGTGCGGCTCAGGCCGTGCAGCGACTTGGACTCGCGCTCGTCGTCGGGACGGGACACCTCGATGGCGCCCTCGTCGTTCTTGGCGACGGTGATCGGCTCGGCCACGGTCGTCTGCAGCTGGCCCTTGGGGCCCTTGACCGCGACGGTCTGGCCGTCGATGGTGACCTCCACGCCGGAGGGCACGGTGACAGGAAGCTTTCCGATGCGGGACATGCCTATTGCTCCTTCCTGCTCACCAGACGTAGGCGAGGACTTCCCCGCCCACGCCCTTCTCGTTGGCCTGGCGGTCGGTCAGCAGGCCGGAGGAGGTGGAGATGATCGCCACACCCAGCCCGCCGAGCACGCGCGGCAGGTTCGTCGACTTCGCGTACACCCGCAGCCCGGGCTTGGACACCCGGCGCACACCGGCGATGGAGCGCTCGCGGTTCGGCCCGTACTTGAGGTCGATCCGCAGCGTCTTGCCCACCTCGGCGTCCTCGACGCTCCAGCCGGCGATGTAGCCCTCGGCCTGCAGGATCTCGGCGATGTGGGACTTCAGCTTCGAGAACGGCATGCTGACCTCGTCCTTGTGCGCCGAGTTGGCGTTGCGGATGCGGGTCAGCATGTCCGCGATCGGGTCGGTCATTGTCATTGGGCTAACGGCCCTTCCTCACCGCGGTTTCAACCCGGCGGACCGGGTCGACCTGCGATGTAGTGCTTCGTGGGTGGTCGATGGGTAGCCGGCTCACCAGCTGGACTTGGTCACGCCGGGCAGCTCGCCCCGGTGCGCCAGCTCCCGCAGGCAGATGCGGCACAGGCCGAACTTGCGGTAGACCGAGTGCGGCCGGCCGCACCGCTGGCAGCGGGTGTAGGCGCGGACCTTGAACTTCGGCTTGCGGTTGGCCTTCTGGACAAGAGCGGTCTTGGCCACGATCAGTTCTCCTTGAACGGGAAGCCGAGGTGGCGCAGCAGCGCGCGACCCTCGTCGTCGGTGTTCGCCGTGGTGACCACGGTGATGTCCATCCCCCGGACGCGGTCGAGCCGGTCCTGGTCGACCTCGAGGAACATGGACTGCTCATTCAGGCCGAAGGTGTAGTTGCCGTGGCCGTCGAACTGCCGGGGCGACAGCCCGCGGAAGTCACGGATCCGCGGCAGCGCCAGCGACAGCAGCCGGTCCAGGAACTCCCACATCCGGTCGCCGCGCAGCGTGGTGTGCGCGCCGATCGGCATGCCCTCGCGCAGCTTGAACTGCGCGATCGACTTGCGGGCCCGGGTCACGGCCGGCTTCTGGCCGGTGATGGTGGCCAGGTCGCGGATGGCGCCCTCGATGAGCTTGCTGTCGCGCGCGGCCTCGCCGACACCCATGTTGACGGTGACCTTGACAAGGCCCGGCACCTGCATCGGGTTGCGGTAGCCGAACTCGCTGCTCAGCGCCGCGCGGATCTCCTCGCGGTAGCGAGCCTTCAGCCGCGGCATGGTGGACTCGGTGGTGGCAGTGGTCATCGTGTTCACAGGTCCTTACCCGAGCGCACCGCGACGCGGGTGCGCTGCGTCTTCTGACGACCGGTGCGGTCGTCCGTCTGCGTCTCCACCCGGGTGCGGATCCGGGTCGGCTTCTTGGTCTCGGGGTCGACGACCGCCACGTTGCTCACGTGGATCGGCGCCTCGGTGACCTGGATGCCGCCGGTGTTGACGCCGCGCTGGCCACCAGCACGGGTGTGCTTGGTGACCCGGTTGACGCCCTCAACGAGCACCCGGTTGGTCTCCCGGTTTACCTCGATGACGCGGCCCTGCTTGCCCAGGTCGCCGCCCTTGGACTGGCGGCGGCCGGAGATCACCTGCACCAGGTCGTTCTTGCGGATCTTGCTGCGTGCCATGCTCAGATCACCTCCGGGGCGAGCGAGACGATCTTCATGAACCGCTTCTCGCGCAGCTCCCGGCCCACCGGGCCGAAGATGCGGGTCCCGCGGGGGTCACCGTCGTTGCGGAGGATGACCGCGGCGTTCTCGTCGAAGCGGATGTAGGAACCGTCCGGGCGGCGACGCTCCTTGCGGGTGCGCACGATGACGGCCTTGACGACGTCGCCCTTCTTGACGTTGCCGCCGGGGATCGCGTCCTTGACGGTCGCGACGATGGTGTCACCGATGCCCGCGTACCGGCGCCCGGAGCCACCGAGCACGCGGATGCACAGGATCTCCTTCGCCCCGGTGTTGTCCGCGACACGCAGTCGCGACTCCTGCTGGATCACTGTCGAACTCCTGTCGTCGAGCGGGTTCTCGCCCGGCCCGTGAGCCGGGCGAGCCTTGCCGAACGTTGTGGGTTGGTTGCTTACTTGGCCTTCTCGAGGATCTCCACCACGCGCCAGCGCTTGGTCGCCGACAGCGGACGGGTCTCCATGATCAGCACGCGGTCGCCGATCCCGGCGGCGTTGCCCTCGTCGTGCGCCTTCACCTTGTGGCTGCGGCGCATCACCTTGCCGTAGAGGGCGTGCTTGACGCGGTCCTCCACGAGGACGACCACGGTCTTGTCCATCTTGTCGCTCACCACGTAGCCCTGCCGGGTCTTGCGGTAGTTGCGCGCGGCGGACGAGCCGGTGGCCTCCTCGGTCACCTCGGCGGTGTTCTCGCTCATGTCAGCCCACCTTCTCGGTCTCGGTCTCGGTCGTGCTCGGCTCCTCAGCGGCAGCCGCGGTCCCCGGACGGCCGATCCCGAGCTCGCGCTCGCGCATCTCGGTGTAGATGCGGGCGATGTCCTTGCGGACCGCGCGCAGCCGGCCGTGGTTCTCCAGCTGGCCCGTGGCCGACTGGAACCGGAGGTTGAACAGCTCCTTCTTGGCCTCGGCCAGCGCGTCCCGCAGGGGCTGGTCCTCCAGGCCGCGCAGCTGCTCGGGGGTCAGGTTCTTGCTTCCGACCGCCATCAGTTCTCACCACCCTCACGCGCGACGAAGCGGCACTTCATCGGCAGCTTGTGCATGGCCAGGCGCATGGCCTCCCGCGCGATCTCCTCGGACACGCCGGACAGCTCGAACATCACCCGGCCCGGCTTGACGTTCGCGACCCACCACTCCGGGGAGCCCTTGCCGGAGCCCATCCGGGTCTCGGCGGGCTTCTTGGTCAGCGGGCGGTCCGGGTAGATGTTGATCCACACCTTCCCGCCACGCTTGATGTAACGGGTCATCGCGATTCGCGCGGACTCGATCTGCCGGTTGGTGACGTACGACGGCTCCAGCGCCTGGATCCCGTAGTCACCGAAGGCGATGGTCGTGCCGCCCTTGGCGGTGCCGCCCCGGGTGGGGTGGTGCTGCTTGCGGTACTTGACTCGACGGGGAATCAACATCAGGACTGCTCTCCCTCTGTGCTGCTCACGGAGGCGCCCTCGGCCGCGGGCTCCTGGGCCTCCAGGGCCGGCGCGTCGGTCTGCTGCTGACCACCGCGACGCTCACCGCGCCGGCCGCCACGGCTGGGCCGGTCGCCGTCACGGCGCCGGCCGGGACGGGACGGGGCCTGGGAGGCCTGCTCGCGGGCGAGCTCCCGGGCGGTGAGGTCACCCTTGTAGATCCACACCTTCACGCCGATGCGGCCGAAGGTGGTGCGGGCCTCGTAGAAGCCGTAGTCGATGTTGGCGCGCAGCGTGTGCAGCGGCACCCGGCCCTCGCGGTAGAACTCCGAACGGGACATCTCGGCCCCGCCCAGTCGACCGGAGCACTGGATCCGGATGCCCTTGGCTCCGGCGCGCAGCGCGGTCTGCAGGCCCTTGCGCATCGCCCGACGGAACGTCACTCGCGCGGCGAGCTGCTCGGCGATGCCCTGGGCGACCAGCTGGGCGTCCACCTCGGGGTTCTTGACCTCGAGGATGTTCAGCTGCACCTGCTTGCCGGTGAGCTTCTCCAGCTCGCTGCGGATCCGGTCGGCCTCCGCGCCGCGGCGGCCGATGACGATGCCCGGCCGGGCGGTGTGGATGTCGACCCGGACCCGGTCGCGGGTGCGCTCGATCTCCACCCTGGAGATGCCGGCGCGGTCCATCCCGGTGGAGAGCAGCTCCCGGATCGCCACGTCTTCCTTGACGTAGTCGCGGTAGCGCTGTCCCGGCTTGGTCGAGTCGGCGAACCACCGGCTGCTGTGCTCGGTCGTGATCCCCAGGCGGTAGCCGTTCGGGTTGATCTTCTGCCCCATTAGCGGGCACCTCCCTTGACGGTCTGCTGGGCGCCGACCAGCACGGTGATGTGGCTGGTCCGCTTGAGGATGCGGGCGGCGCGGCCCTGGGCGCGCGGCCGGAACCGCTTCATGGTCGGGCCCTCGTCGACGTACGCGCCGGTGATCACCAGGTCACGCTCGTCGAAGGCCTCCGCGGTCTGGTCGGCCTGGTAGCGCGCGTTGGCCACGGCGCTGTTCAGCACCTTGAGCACCGGCTCGCTAGCCGCCTGTGGGGCGAACTGCATCATCGCCACGGCGTCGGTCACGCGCTTGCCACGGATCAGGTCCACGACGCGGCGGGCCTTCATGGGCGTGACACGGACGTACCGCGCCTGCGCCTTGGCTTCCATCGCTGTCCCTTTACTTTCGTGCGAACTCATCGGATGTATCGGCTCGTCTCGGCCGGCCGCCTCAACGGCGGCGGCCCTTCCGGTCGTCCTTCTCGTGACCCTTGAAGGTCCGGGTCGGGGCGAACTCACCGAGCTTGTGGCCGACCATCGACTCGGTCACGAAGACCGGGACGTGCTTGCGGCCGTCGTGCACGGCCAGCGTGTGGCCGAGCATCTCGGGGGTGATCATGGACCGCCGGGACCAGGTCTTGATGACGGACTTGGTGCCGGCTTCGTTCTGGGCGTCCACCTTCTTGACGAGGTGGTCGTCGACGAAGGGGCCCTTCTTGAGGCTACGAGGCATGCTTCGCTAGCTCCCTACTCAGCGCTTCTTGCCGGTGCGGCGGCGACGCACGATCTGCTTGTCGCTCGGCTTGTTCGGACGACGGGTACGGCCCTCCGGCTGGCCCCAGGGGCTGACCGGGTGGCGACCACCGGAGGTGCGGCCCTCGCCACCACCGTGCGGGTGGTCGACCGGGTTCATGACGACACCGCGGACCGTGGGGCGACGCCCCTTCCAGCGCGACCGGCCGGCCTTGCCCCAGTTGATGTTGGTCTGCTCGGCGTTGCCGACCTCGCCGATGGTGGCGCGGCACCGGGCGTCCACGTTGCGGATCTCGCCCGAGGGCATCCGCAGCTGGGCGTTCGGACCGTCCTTGGCGACCAGCTGCACGCGCGCACCCGCGGACCGGGCGATCTTGGCCCCGCCGCCCGGGCGCAGCTCGATGGCGTGCACCACGGTGCCGGTGGGGATGTTGCGCAGCGGCAGGTTGTTGCCGGGCTTGATGTCGGCGGACGGGCCGTTCTCGACGGTGGCACCCTGCCGCAGCCGGTTCGGCGCGATGATGTAGCGCTTCTCGCCGTCGGCGTAGTGCAGCAGCGCGATGCGGGCGGTCCGGTTGGGGTCGTACTCGATGTGGGCGACCTTGGCCGGCACGCCGTCCTTGTCCGCGCGGCGGAAGTCGATGACGCGGTAGGCCCGCTTGTGGCCACCACCGATGTGCCGGGTGGTGATCCGACCGGAGGCGTTCCGGCCACCGGACTTGGACAGCGGGCGAACCAGCGACTTCTCCGGCGTGGTGCGGGTCACCTCGACGAAGTCGGCCACGCTCGAGCCGCGACGGCCCGGCGTTGTCGGCTTGTGCTTACGGATTGCCATGGTGGTTACAGTCCTCGGTTCTCGTCGTCTCGACTACCGGCTCAGAGCGTGCCGAAGATGTCGATGGTGCCTTCACGGAGCGTGACGATCGCCCGCTTGGTGTCCTTGCGGCGGCCGGTGCCGAACCGGGTGCGGCGGGCCTTGCCGGGCCGGTTCATCGTGTGCACCGAGGAGACCTTGACGCCGAAGATGTCCTCGACGGCGTGCTTGATCTCGGCCTTGTTGGCCCGCGGGTCCACCAGGAACGTGTACTTGCCCTGGTCCAGCAGGTTGTAGGACTTCTCGGAGACGACCGGCTTCAGCAGCACGTCGCGCGGGTCCTTGGCGGTGGTGGCGCTCACTTGGTCTCCTCCTCGGTCTGCCGCTCGCCGGCCTGCCGGCCCTCGATGAAGGCGGTCAGCGCCGGCTGGGTGAAGACCACGTCGTCGGCGCAGAGCACGTCGTAGGTGTTGAGCTGGTCGACGAACAGCACGTGCACGTCCGCCAGGTTGCGCAGGCTCTTCAGGGCCAGCTCGTCGCCGCGGTCGAGCACGACCAGCAGGTTGGCCCGCTCGGTGAGCGAGCCCAGCAGCTGGGCGGCGGTCTTGGTCGAGGGGTTCTCGCCCTCGACCACGCTGGACAGGCAGTGGATGCGGCCGTTGCGGGCCCGGTCCGACAGCGCACCGCGCAGTGCGGCGGCCTTCATCTTCTTCGGGGTCCGCTGGCTGTAGCTGCGCGGCTGCGGGCCGTGGACGGTGCCACCGCCGGCGAACTGCGGCGCCCGCACCGAGCCCTGCCGGGCGCGGCCGGTGCCCTTCTGGCGGTAGGGCTTGCGGCCACCGCCGCGGACGTCGCCGCGGGTCTTGGTGGCGTGCGTGCCCTGCCGAGCGGCCGCGAGCTGGGCCACGACCACCTGGTGGATCAGCGGCACGTTGGTCTGCACGTCGAAGATCTCGGCGGGCAGCTCGACGGTGCCGGCGGAGCCGCCGGTGGGCTGGGTGATGGTGATGGTCGTCATGGCGTCAGGCCCCCTTCGCCGCCGTGCGGACCAGCAGGACGCTGCCGCGCGGCCCCGGGACGGCGCCCTTGACCAGCAGCAGGCCCTTCTCGGCGTCCACGGCGTGGATCGTGAGGTTCTGGGTGGTGTGACGCACGCCGCCCATCCGGCCGGCCATGCGGTGCCCGCGGAAGACCCGGCCCGGGGTGGCCGCGCCACCGATCGAGCCCGGCTTGCGGTGGTTGCGGTGGGCGCCGTGGGAGGCCCCGACACCGGCGTAGCCGTGCCGCTTCATGGTCCCGGCGAAGCCCTTGCCCTTGGAGGTGCCGGTGACGTCGACGGTCTGCCCGGCCTCGAAGGTCTCCGCGGTCAGCTCCTGGCCCGGCTGGTAGTCGCCGGCGTCGCTGGTGCGCACCTCGGCGACGTGACGCCGCGGGGTCACGCCGGCGGCCTCGAAGTGGCCCTTCAGCGGCTTGGTCGCCTTGCGCGGGTCGACCTGCCCGAAGCCGATCTGGATGGCGTTGTAGCCGTCCTTCTCGTCGCTGCGGACCTGGGTGACCACGCAGGGGCCGGCCTTGATGACGGTCACGGGGACCAGGCGGTTGTCGGCGTCCCACACCTGGGTCATGCCGAGCTTCTCGCCGAGGACTCCCTTGACGCTGCGCTCAGTGGTAGCAGTCATTGGTGGTGCCCTTACAGCTTGATCTCGATGTTGACGTCAGCGGGCAGGTCGAGACGCATCAACGAGTCGACCGCCTTGGGGGTCGGGTCGACGATGTCGATGAGACGCTTGTGCGTCCGCATCTCGAAGGCCTCGCGGCTGTCCTTGTACTTGTGAGGCGACCGGATGACAGTGAAGACGTTCTTCTCCGTCGGCAGCGGCACCGGGCCGACCACGGTCGCGCCGGCACGGGTCACCGTGTCGACGATCTTGCGCGCCGAGCTGTCGATGACCTCGTGGTCATACGACTTCAGCCGGATGCGGATCTTCTGTCCCGCCATCGCTTGTCTGACTCTCTCTCGTCGTCCATCTGCCTGTTAGTCCCGGCGCCCTGCGGCGCGGGCTCTGACCCCCGAGGTCGGGCGTGTCGCCCTGTCCCCAGGCACACCGCAGGTCCGCTTCGATCTGGGCGTGGTGTCCGAGCCCGGCGGGAGGCCGGGGCTTGCGCTGCCACGAGAACCTCGGGACGGCCGCGCGAGCGTCCGGTCCCGACCCGCCCCGGGGGTAATCCCCGGTGCGTCCCACCGGTGTCGGTGGGTCCCGATCGGCCGCGGCACCGCCATGGGGACGGCACCGCGCGTCAAGCAACCGCTCTAGTGTGCCACGCGCTCCTCGACAGACCCAAATCGAGCCCGTGGCGGGCGCACGGCGACCGCCGCGGCGGCGACCGCCAGCGGGAGCAGCGTGCTGAGCCAGAGGACCTGGGCGTAGCTGCCGGTCGCCCCGTGCGCCGCGGCGAACAGCAGCGGCCCGAACGCGGTGGAGCCGACACTGACGGCGGCCACCACGCCCCGGAGCGCGCCGATGTGCAGCACGCCGAAGTAGTGCGGCACGGCGGCGGCCTCGGTGGCGCGGATCATCGCGCCACCGGAGCCGATGGCGACACCGAAGCCGACCGCGCTCCAGCCCGGGCTCACCATGGTGGCCCACCCCAGGGCCAGCACGTGCACCAGCATCGAGGAGACCACCACCCAGCGCGGGTTCAGCCGGTCGATCATGCGGCCGGCGGCCAGCGTGGCCACCACCCCGGCCACCGACTGCGGCAGGAAGTTGGCCGCGGCCTCGGTCGAGCTCAGTCCCCGCTCCCCCAGCAGGCTCACCTGGTGGAAGGCCACCGCCGTGAACAACATCCCGGAGACGGCGACGCCGGCGACGATCACCCAGAACCACGGCTGCCGCACCGCCTCGCGCCGCGTCATCCCCCACGGCTCGACCGGCTGCTGCCCCGGAACCGGGCGGCCGTCGGGCACCTGCCCCAGGTCGCGGGGGTCGTCCCGCAGCCCCCAGCGCGCCAGCGGCAGCACAACCACCCACACCAGCAGCCCCAGCACCACCCAGGCCACGCGCCACCCTCGGGCGGCGATGAGCAGGTCGGCCAGCAGCGGGGTCAGCGCGATCCCGCAGGTCCCGGCAGCCGACACGACGCCCATCGCGGTGCCGCGCCGCCGCTCGAACCAGCGGGCGGCGGCGGTCGTCGCCGACAGCCCGAGCGCGCCCTGACCCAGGGAGCGGATCCCGACGAAGGCCAGCGTGACGCCGACCACGCCGGCGACCGTGGCGGAGGCGACCAGCACCGCCCCGAACAGGGCCCCGATGAGCAGCATGGTGCGGCGCACGCCCCACCGGTCCAGCAGCCGGCCCACGGACGGCACCACGAGGGTGCCCGCGAGGGTGCCGACGAGGTAGGCGGTGGAGATGGTCTCCCGGCTGACGCCGAGGTCGCGCACCAACGGGTCGATGAAGACCGAGACCCCGGCCGTCTGACCGGGACCGGTCATCGCCAGCGCCACCGCGGCCAGCGCCACCACGTGCCACCCGTAGAAGCCACCGGGCTCCCGCGCACCGGGCGGCCGGCCGGGCGGCGCCTCGGTGGCGGGCACGGGCGGTCGGGGACGGAGCGTCCAGGACACGGCAAGGGCCTCGCAGACGGGTCGGTGCGGTGGTGGGCCACAGCACGCCCTCGGGCCATGGTTCGGTGAGGAGCCTCGCTCCCCCGCGAGGGCTCCTCCGGCCGCCCAGCGTAGCGGCGGCGGCGCCCGGCTGCGCCCCCGGCCGCGACCGGGCAGCGGGAACGACCGAGCCCCCGCAGCCGGTCGGCTGCGGGGGCTCGGTCCCGTGCGTGGGTCCCGGGTCAGCCCCGGGGAGGGGTCACTTGATGATCTTGGTGACCCGCCCGGCGCCCACGGTCCGGCCACCCTCGCGGATGGCGAACTGCAGGCCCTCCTCCATGGCGATCGGCTGGATCAGCTCGACGCGCATCTCGGTGTTGTCGCCGGGCATGACCATCTCGGTGCCCTCGGGCAGGTGCACGACGCCGGTCACGTCCGTGGTCCGGAAGTAGAACTGCGGACGGTAGTTGTCGTAGAACGGCGTGTGCCGGCCGCCCTCGTCCTTGGACAGGATGTAGACGCTGGCCTCGAACTCGGTGTGCGGGGTGATCGACCCCGGCTTGCAGACCACCTGGCCGCGCTCGACGTCCTCGCGCTTGACGCCACGCAGCAGCAGGCCGACGTTCTCGCCCGCGCGGCCCTCGTCGAGCAGCTTGCGGAACATCTCGATGCCGGTGACGGTGGTCTTGGTGGCGGGGCCCTCGTGGATGCCGACGATCTCGACGTCCTCGTTGACCTTCAGCACACCGCGCTCGATGCGGCCGGTGACGACGGTGCCGCGGCCGGTGATGGTGAAGACGTCCTCCACCGGCATCAGGAACGGCTTGTCGGTGTCGCGCTGCGGCTCGGGGATGTACTCGTCGACCGCGGTGAGCAGCTCCATCAGCTTCTCGGACCACTGCGGGTCGCCCTCGAGGGCCTTGAGCGCCGAGACCTGCACGACCGGCAGGTCGTCACCCGGGAACTCGTAGGAGGACAGCAGCTCGCGGACCTCCATCTCCACGAGCTCCATGATCTCCTCGTCGTCGACCATGTCCGCCTTGTTCAGCGCGACCACGATGTAGGGGACGCCGACCTGGCGGGCCAGCAGGACGTGCTCCTTGGTCTGCGGCATGGGGCCGTCGGTGGCGGCCACCACGAGGATCGCACCGTCCATCTGCGCGGCACCCGTGATCATGTTCTTCACGTAGTCCGCGTGACCGGGGCAGTCGACGTGGGCGTAGTGCCGGCTCTCGGTCTGGTACTCGATGTGCGCGATGGAGATGGTGATGCCGCGCTGCTTCTCCTCGGGCGCCTTGTCGATCGAGTCGAACGGAGACGCCTGGTTGAGCTCCGGCAGCTTGTCGTGCAGGACCTTGGAGATGGCAGCCGTCAGCGTCGTCTTGCCGTGGTCGATGTGACCGATCGTGCCGATGTTGACGTGCGGCTTGCTCCGTTCGAACTTGGCCTTAGCCACTGGTGTCCTCCTCGGGACTGGTTGTGCGTGTCGCCCCCATGGATACCCTCGGGCGTGGGCGACGACGTCGGTCTGGTTACTGGATCGAGTCTGTGGTCACCGCGGTGAGTCTACCGCTGTCACTCACCACGGATCTTCTTGACGATCTCCTCGGCGACGTTCTTGGGAACCTCGGCGTAGGAGTCGAACTGCATCGTGTAGTTGGCTCGACCCTGGGTCTTGGACCGCAGGTCGCCAACGTACCCGAACATCTCCGACAGCGGCACCAGGGCTCGGACGACCTTGGCGCCGCTGACCTCCTCCATGGACTGAATGTGTCCACGACGGGCATTGATGTCGCCGATGACGTCGCCCATGTACTCCTCGGGCGTGCGCACCTCGACGGACATCATCGGCTCGAGCAGCACGGGGCTGGCCTTGCGGACGGCCTCCTTGAGGACCATCGAGCCGGCGATCTTGAACGCCATCTCGGAGGAGTCGACGTCGTGGTAGGCGCCGTCGACAAGGGTGGCCTTGATGCCCACCAGCGGATAGCCGGCGATCACGCCCAGCTGCATCGCCTCCTGGATGCCCTGGTCCACGCTGGGGATGTACTCCTTGGGGACCCGGCCACCAGTGACCACGTTGGCGAACTCGTAGAGCTGGCCCTCGCTGGTGTCCAGCGGCTCGAAGGTGACCTGCACCTTGGCGAACTGGCCGGACCCGCCGGTCTGCTTCTTGTGGGTGTAGTCGTACTTCTCGACCGGCTTGCGGATGGTCTCGCGGTAGGCGACCTGCGGGGCGCCCACGTTGGCCTCGACCTTGAACTCGCGCTTCATCCGGTCGACCAGGATGTCCAGGTGCAGCTCGCCCATCCCGCCGATGACGGTCTGGCCGGTCTCCTCGTCCAGTCGGACGGTGAAGGTGGGGTCCTCCTGGGCCAGCTTCTGGATGGCGGTGGAGAGCTTCTCCTGGTCGCTCTTGGTCTTGGGCTCGATCGCCACGTGGATGACCGGCTCCGGGAAGTTCATCGACTCCAGCACGATCTGCTGGTTCATGTCCGAGAGCGTGTCACCGGTGGTGGTGTCCTTGAGCCCGATGAAGGCGTAGATGTGCCCGGCGGTGGCGAAGTCCACCGGGTTCTCCTTGTTGGAGTGCATCTGGAACAGCTTGCCGATGCGCTCCTTCTTGCCCTTGGTCGAGTTCATGACCTGGGTGCCGGCCTGCACCCGGCCCGAGTAGACGCGCACGTAGGTGAGCGTGCCGAAGAACGGGTGGGTGGCGACCTTGTAGGCCAGCGCCGAGAACGGCTCGTCGGCGGAGGGCTTGCGGCTCAGCTCCACGCTCTCGTCCTTGGGGTCGTGCCCGACCATCGGGGGCACGTCCAGCGGCGAGGGCAGGTAGCTGACCACCGCATCCAGCATCGGCTGGACACCCTTGTTCTTGAACGCCGAGCCGCACAGCACCGGGTAGGCCTCGGAGTTGACGGTGAGCCGCCGGATGCCGGCGACCAGCTCCTCCTCGGTCAGCTCCTCGCCGCCGAGGTACTTCTCCATCAGCTCGTCGTCGGACTCCGCGACCTGCTCGATGAGCTGCTCGCGGTACTGCTCGGCCTTCTCCTGCAGGTCGGCCGGGATCTCCTCGACGGCGTAGTCCTCGCCCTTCTTGACCTCGCCGCGCCAGGTCAGCGCCCGCATCCGGACCAGGTCGACGACGCCGATGAAGTCGTTCTCGGCGCCGATGGGCAGCTGGACCACCAGCGGGGTGGCCCCGAGCCGGTCCTTGATGGTCTGGACGGTGAAGTAGAAGTCAGCGCCCAGCTTGTCCATCTTGTTGACGAAGCAGACCCGCGGCACGTTGTAGGTGTCGGCCTGGCGCCACACGGTCTCGGACTGGGGCTCGACGCCCTCCTTGCCGTCGAAGACGGCCACCGCACCGTCGAGCACCCGCAGCGACCGCTCCACCTCGACGGTGAAGTCGACGTGCCCGGGGGTGTCGATGATGTTGATCTGGATGTCCTTCCAGAAGCAGGTCGTCGCGGCCGACGTGATGGTGATGCCGCGCTCCTGCTCCTGCTCCATCCAGTCCATCGTCGAGGCCCCGTCGTGGGTCTCGCCGATCTTGTAGTTGATCCCGGTGTAGAACAGGACCCGCTCGGTGGTCGTCGTCTTGCCGGCATCGATGTGAGCCATGATGCCGATGTTGCGGACCTTCCTCAGGTCCGTGAGGACGTCGAGTGCCACAGTCTCTCTTCTCTGCTCAGTCGCGTTACGTGGGTCGCTGACGTGGGGGCGGGGCCCGTCGTCACCAGCGGTAGTGGGCGAACGCCTTGTTGGCCTCGGCCATCTTGTGGGTGTCCTCGCGGCGCTTGACCGCGGCGCCCAGGCCGTTGCTGGCGTCGAGGATCTCGTTCATCAGGCGCTCGGTCATCGTCTTCTCACGACGCTGCCGGGCGTAGCCGACCAGCCAGCGCAGCGACAGCGTGGTGCCGCGGCCGGGCTTGACCTCGATGGGGACCTGGTAGGTCGCACCACCGACGCGGCGGCTCTTGACCTCCAGCGACGGCTTGACGTTGTCCAGCGCGCGCTTGAGGGTCTGCACCGGGTCGGTGCCGGTCTTGGCGCGGCAGCCCTCGAGGGCGCCGTAGACGATCCGCTCGGCGACGGACTTCTTGCCGTCCTGCAGGATCTTGTTGACCAGCTGGGTGACCAGCGGGGACCCGTAGACGGGGTCCGAGATCAGCGGGCGCTTGGGAGCAGGGCCCTTGCGAGGCATTACTTCTTCTCCTTCTTCGCGCCGTACCGGGACCGGGACTGGTTGCGGCCCTTGACGCCCTGGGTGTCGAGGGAGCCGCGGATGATCTTGTAGCGCACGCCGGGCAGGTCCTTCACGCGACCGCCGCGCACCAGCACCATCGAGTGCTCCTGCAGGTTGTGGCCCACGCCCGGGATGTAGGCGGTGACCTCGATGCCCGAGGTCAGCCGGACGCGCGCGACCTTGCGCAGCGCGGAGTTCGGCTTCTTCGGGGTGGTGGTGTAGACGCGGGTGCACACACCGCGTCGCTGGGGGTTCCCCTTGAGGGCAGGACTGTTCTTCTTCTGAACCTTGTCCTGCCGCCCCTTGCGGACCAGCTGGTTGATCGTGGGCACTGACACTCCATCAGTCGGTGTTGTCCGTGTGGGCCGCCATCGTCGGCGACGTCACACTCCTTGGTGTTCGTCCCCGCCGGACCCTCAGGTCGTCCGGGGACCTCCCCCCTGCACTCCCCGGGTCGGCACCGCGGACCGTTGCAGATCGCGAGGTGGTCGACCGGGACGCCCGGCGGGAGCGGGTGGCTGCTGCCCGGCCGCTGCTCCCTCGGGAGCGCGCGAGTTGCCGGGCACGCCGGTGTGTGGGCATGCCACACACAACGGTCAAGACTACCGGTCCGGCCAGCAGCGGGCCAAATCGTCCCGGAGGTGGGGCCGGGTCCGACCGGTCCGTCCCGGCCGGCCGGCTCACCACCACGGATTCTTCGGTGACGACGGAGGGCGGGGCCGGCGCCGGAGCGCCGGACCCCGCCCTCGTCATCGGGTCCGCTCGGGCAGGGCGCTCAGTAGCGCTCCTCCCCGAAGGCCAGGTCGTCCAGCTGCACGGCCTCGCCGCTGCCCGGCCCGAAGGCCGGGTACTCGAACTCGCCGTACTCCGGCACGGCGTAGGCGGCCGCCTTGGCCTCCTCCGTGGGCTCCACGGTGAGGTTGCGGTAGCGCGGCAGCCCGGTCCCGGCCGGGATCAGCTTGCCGAGGATGACGTTCTCCTTCAGCCCCAGCAGCGGGTCCGACTTGGCCTGCATGGCCGCCTCGGTGAGCACCCGGGTGGTCTCCTGGAAGGAGGCCGCTGACAGCCACGAGTCGGTGGCCAGCGAGGCCTTGGTGATCCCCATCAGCTCCGGGCGACCGGAGGCCGGCTTGCCGCCCTCGGCGACCACGCGACGGTTCTCCATCTCGAACCGGCCGCGCTCGACCAGCTCGCCGGGCAGCAGCTCGGTGTCGCCGGCCTCGATGATGGTGATCCGGCGCAGCATCTGCCGCACGATGACCTCGATGTGCTTGTCGTGGATCGACACGCCCTGCTGCCGGTAGACGCCCTGCACCTCGTCCACGAGGTGCTGCTGCGCGGCCCGCGGGCCGAGGATGCGCAGCACCTGCTTGGGGTCGATGGCGCCCTGCACCAGCTGCCGCCCGACCTCGACGTGGTCGCCGTCGCGCACCAGCAGGCGGGCCCGCTGGCTGACCGGGTAGGCGTGCTCCTCGGAGCCGTCGTCGGGCACCAGCACCAGGCGCCGGGTCCGGTCGGACTCCTCCACCTGGATGCGGCCGGTGGCCTCGGCGATCGGGGCGACCGCCTTGGGCGTGCGCGCCTCGAACAGCTCGACCACGCGCGGCAGGCCCTGGGTGATGTCGTCACCAGCCACACCGCCGGTGTGGAAGGTCCGCATCGTCAGCTGCGTGCCGGGCTCACCGATCGACTGGGCGGCGACGATGCCGACGGCCTCGCCGATGTCGACCAGCTTGCCGCTGGCCAGCGACCGGCCGTAGCACTTGGCGCAGGTGCCGACCAGGGATTCGCAGGTGAGCACCGACCGCACCTTGACCTCGCGCACGCCGGCGGAGACCAGGCCGTCGATGACCACGTCACCGAGGTCCAGGCCGGCCTCGGCCAGCACCTCGCCGTCCTTGACGACGTCCTGGGCCAGGGTGCGGGCGTAGACCGCGGTCTCGACGTCGTCGTGCTCGCGCAGCGAGCCGTCGGCGTTCTCGATCGCGATCGGCATGACGAAGCCGCGGTCGCTGCCGCAGTCGGCCTCACGCACGATCACGTCCTGGCTGACGTCCACCAGCCGGCGGGTCAGGTAGCCGGAGTCGGCCGTCCGCAGCGCGGTGTCGGCCAGGCCCTTCCGGGCGCCGTGGGTGGAGATGAAGAACTCCAGCACCGACAGCCCCTCCCGGAAGTTGGACTTGATCGGACGCGGGATGATCTCACCCTTGGGGTTGGCCATCAGTCCGCGCATGCCGGCGATCTGCCGCAGCTGGAACCAGTTGCCTCGGGCCCCGGAGGTGACCATCCGGTAGATGGTGTTCTCCCGCGGCATCGAGGTCTCCAGCTCCTTGGCGACCTCGTTGGTCGCCTGCGTCCAGATCTCGATGAGCTCCTGCCGGCGCTCGTCGTCGGTGATCAGCCCGCGCTCGTACTGGGTCTGCACCTTGGCGGCCTTGGCGTCGTAGGACTCCAGGATCGCCGGCTTGCGCTCGGGCGTGGAGACGTCCGAGACCGCCACCGTGGTGCCCGACCGGGTCGCCCAGTAGAAGCCGAGGTCCTTCAGCCCGTCCAGCGACGTGGCGACCTGGACCTTGGTGTAGCGCTCGGCCAGGTCGTTGACGACGCCGGAGAGCCGCTTCTTGTCCACCACGTCGTTGATGAACGGGTAGTCCGGCGGCAGCGCGTCGTTGAACAGCGCCCGGCCCAGGGTGGTGCGCAGGCTGAACACCGAGGCGGTGCCGTCCTCGCCCACCTCGACGCCCTCGGGCAGCTCCAGGCCCAGCGGCGGCGCGGTGTCCCGCACTCGCAGCACGATCGGGGTGCCGATGTTGATCTCCCCGGCGTCGAAGGCCATCTGGGCCTCGGCGACCGAGGCGAAACTGCGGTCGTGGGCCTGGCCGTCACCGTTGCTGACCTGCACCGTCCCGGACTCGGCGGTCAGGTGGTACAGGCCGATCACCATGTCCTGGGTGGGCATGGTCACCGGGCGGCCGTCGGCGGGCTTGAGGATGTTGTTGCTGGACAGCATCAGGATCCGGGCCTCGGCCTGCGCCTCCGCGGACAGCGGGAGGTGGACCGCCATCTGGTCGCCGTCGAAGTCGGCGTTGAAGGCGGTGCAGACCAGCGGGTGGATCTGGATGGCCTTGCCCTCGACCAGCTGCGGCTCGAAGGCCTGGATGCCGAGGCGGTGCAGCGTCGGCGCGCGGTTCAGCAGCACGGGGTGGTCACTGATGACCTCCTCGAGCACGTCCCACACCACCGAGCGACCCCGCTCGACCATGCGCTTGGCCGACTTGATGTTCTGCGCGTGGTCGAGGTCGACCAGGCGCTTCATCACGAACGGCTTGAACAGCTCCAGCGCCATCTGCTTGGGCAGGCCGCACTGGTGCAGCTTCAGCTGCGGGCCGACCACGATGACCGAGCGGCCCGAGTAGTCGACGCGCTTGCCCAGCAGGTTCTGCCGGAACCGGCCCTGCTTGCCCTTGAGCATGTCGGACAGCGACTTCAGCGGCCGGTTGCCCGGGCCGGTCACCGCCCGGCCGCGGCGGCCGTTGTCGAACAGGCTGTCCACGGCCTCCTGCAGCATCCGCTTCTCGTTGTTGACGATGATCTCGGGCGCGCCGAGGTCCAGCAGCCGCTTGAGGCGGTTGTTCCGGTTGATGACGCGCCGGTAGAGGTCGTTCAGGTCCGAGGTCGCGAAGCGGCCACCGTCCAGCTGCACCATCGGGCGCAGGTCCGGCGGGATGACCGGCACGCAGTCCAGCACCATCCCGGCCGGGGTGTTGGTGGTGTTCATGAAAGACGTGACGACCTTCAGCCGCTTGATGGCCCGGGTCTTGCGCTGGCCCTTGCCGGTGGCGATGACCTCGCGCAGCGAGGCGGCCTCGGCCTCCAGGTCGAAGTTCTGCAGCCGGTTCTGCAGCGCTGCCGCGCCCATGCCGCCCTCGAAGTACATGCCGAACCGCTCGCGCATCTCGCGGTACAGCACCTCGTCACCCTCCAGGTCCTGCACCTTGAGGTTCTTGAAGCGGTCCCACACCTGCTCCAGCCGCTCGATCTGCTGCTCGGCCCGGCGGCGGATGGCGTTCATCTCGCGCTCGGCCGAGTCACGCACCTTGCGGCGCGCGTCGCCCTTGGCGCCCTCAGCCTCCAGCTCGGCCAGGTCGGCCTCGAGCTTCTGGGCGCGGGCCTCCACCTCGGCGTCGCGCCGGTTCTCCAGCTCCTTGCGCTCGACCTGGATCTGGTTCTCCAGCGAGGGCAGGTCCTCGTGCCGGCCCTCCTCGTCGACCCAGGTGATCATGTAGGCGGCGAAGTAGATGACCTTCTCCAGGTCCTTCGGCGCCAGGTCCAGCAGGTAGCCCAGCCGGCTGGGCACGCCCTTGAAGTACCAGATGTGGGTGACCGGAGCGGCCAGCTCAATGTGGCCCATCCGCTCGCGGCGCACGCCGGCGCGGGTCACCTCGACGCCGCAGCGCTCGCAGATGATGCCCTTGAAGCGGACGCGCTTGTACTTTCCGCAGTAGCACTCCCAGTCCCGGGTGGGACCGAAGATCTTCTCGCAGAACAGCCCGTCCTTCTCCGGCTTCAGCGTCCGGTAGTTGATGGTCTCGGGCTTCTTGACCTCGCCGTGGCTCCACCGGCGGATGTCCTCCGCGGTGGCCAGGCCGATCCTCAGCTCGTCGAAGAAGTTGACGTCGAGCACGTGGGTCCTTCTCTCCGTGAGATTCCGTGAAGTCTCATGTGGTGTGTGGTCGATAGGTCAGGTAGCGGCCCGCCCGCCCCGCCGCTGCCGCGCCGGGGCGGGCGGTCGCTCAGACTTCCTCGACGCTGCTCGGCTCCCGCCGCGACAGGTCGATACCCAGCTCCTCGGCCGCGCGGAAGACCTCCTGGTCGGACTCGCGCAGGTCGATGTGGCTGCCGTCGCTGGAGAGCACCTCGACGTTCAGGCACAGCGACTGCATCTCCTTGATGAGCACCTTGAACGACTCGGGGATGCCCGGCTCGGGCACGTTGTCGCCCTTGACGATCGACTCGTAGACCTTGACCCGTCCGGTCACGTCGTCGGACTTGATCGTCAGCAGCTCCTGCAGCGCGTAGGCGGCGCCGTAGGCCTCCAGCGCCCAGACCTCCATCTCGCCGAAGCGCTGGCCACCGAACTGGGCCTTACCGCCCAGCGGCTGCTGGGTGATCATCGAGTACGGCCCGGTGCTGCGCGCGTGGATCTTGTCGTCCACCAGGTGGTGCAGCTTGAGGATGTACATGTAGCCCACGGCGATCGGGTCCGGGTACGGCTCGCCGGAGCGGCCGTCGAGCAGCCGCGCCTTGCCGGAGGAGTCGATCAGCCGGCCGCCGTCGTCGGTGGGACGGGTGGAGTCCAGCAGACCGGCGATCTCCTCCTCCAGCGCACCGTCGAAGACGGGGCTGGCGACCCGGGTCCCCGGCGGCACCGAGCGGGCCTCTGCCGAGAAGTTCTCCGCCCAGGTGGGCTCCCCCTGGATCTCCCAGCCCTGCGCCGCGGCCCAGCCGAGGTGCAGCTCCAGGATCTGGCCGATGTTCATCCGGCCGGGCACGCCCAGCGGGTTGAGCACGATGTCGACCGGGGTGCCGTCCTCGAGGAACGGCATGTCCTCGACCGGGACGATCTTGGAGATGACGCCCTTGTTGCCGTGCCGGCCGGCGAGCTTGTCACCGTCGGTGATCTTGCGCTTGGAGGCGACGTAGACGCGCACCAGCTGATTGACGCCGGGGGGGAGCTCGTCGCCCTCCTCGCGGTCGAAGACCTTGACGCCGATGACGGTGCCGGTCTCGCCGTGCGGGACCTTCATCGAGGTGTCGCGGACCTCCCGCGCCTTCTCGCCGAAGATCGCCCGCAGCAGCCGCTCCTCCGGGGTCAGCTCGGTCTCGCCCTTGGGCGTGACCTTGCCGACCAGCAGGTCACCGTCGCGGACCTCGGCGCCGATGCGGATGATGCCGCGCTCGTCGAGGTCGGCCAGGACCTCCTCGGAGACGTTGGGGATGTCTCGGGTGATCTCCTCCGGGCCCAGCTTGGTGTCGCGGGCGTCGATCTCGTGCTCCTCGATGTGGATCGAGGAGAGCACGTCGTCCTGGACGATCCGCTGGCTGAGGATGATCGCGTCCTCGTAGTTGTAGCCCTCCCACGGCATGAACGCCACCAGCAGGTTGCGGCCCAGGGCCATCTCGCCCCCGTCGGTCGAGGGACCGTCGGCGATGAGGTCACCCTCCTCCAGGCGCTGGCCCTCCTCGACCCGGACCTGCTGGTTGTAGCAGTTGCCCTGGTTGGACCGGGTGAACTTGTCCAGCCGGTAGGACTGGTAGGTGCCGTCGTCGTTGGCGACGGTGACCAGGTCGGCGGAGGCCTCCTGGACCACGCCGGCCTTCTCGGCCCGCACCACGTCACCGGAGTCCAGCGCGGCGCGGTGCTCCATCCCGGTGCCCACCAGCGGCGCCTCCGCCCGCACCAGCGGCACCGCCTGGCGCTGCATGTTGGCGCCCATCAGCGCGCGGTTGGCGTCGTCGTGCTCCAGGAACGGGATCATCGCGGTCGCCGCGGACACCATCTGCCGGGCCGAGACGTCCATGTAGTCGACCTCGCCGGCCGGCACGTCGACGGCCTCGCCGTCACGGGCCCGGACCAGCACCCGCTCGGTCGCGAAGGTGCCGTCCTCGGTCAGCTTGGCGTTGGCCTGCGCGATGACGAGGCGGTCCTCCTCGTCAGCGGACAGGTAGACCACCTCGTCGGTGACCCGGCCGTTGTCGACCTTGCGGTAGGGGGTCTCCACGAAGCCGAACGCGTTGATCCGGCCGTAGGAGGCCAGCGACCCGATCAGGCCGATGTTCGGGCCCTCCGGGGTCTCGATCGGGCACATCCGGCCGTAGTGCGACGGGTGGACGTCCCGCACCTCCATGCCCGCCCGGTCGCGGGACAGCCCGCCCGGGCCCAGCGCCGAGAGCCGGCGCTTGTGGGTGAGCCCGGCCAGCGGGTTGTTCTGGTCCATGAACTGGGACAGCTGGCTGGTCCCGAAGAACTCCTTGATGGAGGCCACGACCGGCCGGATGTTGATCAGCGTCTGCGGCGTGATCGCCTCGACGTCCTGGGTCGTCATCCGCTCCCGGACCACGCGCTCCATCCGGGACAGCCCGGTCCGCACCTGGTTCTGGATCAGCTCACCGACGCTACGCAGCCGGCGGTTGCCGAAGTGGTCGATGTCGTCGACCTCGGCCGGCACCTCGGTCTGCTGGCCGTCCTGCACCGACGGCACGGTGGTCTCGCCGGCGTGCAGCGCAACCAGGTACCTGATGGTCGCGACGATGTCGTCGACCCCCAGCACCGACTCGGTCAGCGGGGCCTCCAGGCCCAGCTTCTTGTTGATCTTGTACCGGCCCACCTTGGCCAGGTCGTACCGCTTGGGGTTGAAGTAGAGGTTGTCCAGCAGCGTCTGCGCGGCCTCGCGGGTCGGCGGCTCGCCCGGGCGCAGCTTGCGGTAGATGTCCAGCAGCGCCTCGTCCTGGTTGGCGACGTGGTCCTTCTCCAGGGTGAGCCGCATCGACTCGTAGTCGCCGAACTCCGCCAGGATCTGGTCCTCGGTCCAGCCCAGCGCCTTGAGCAGCACGGTGACCGACTGCTTGCGCTTGCGGTCGACACGGACGCCGACGGTGTCGCGCTTGTCGACCTCGAACTCCAGCCAGGCACCGCGGCTGGGGATCACCTTGGCGCCGAAGACGTCCTTGTCGGAGGTCTTGTCCAGGGAGCGCTCGAAGTAGACGCCCGGGCTGCGGACCAGCTGGGAGACCACGACGCGCTCGGTCCCGTTGATGATGAAGGTGCCGCGGTCGGTCATGAGCGGGAAGTCGCCCATGAACACCGTCTGGCTCTTGATCTCACCGGTGGTGTTGTTGATGAACTCCGCGGTGACGAACAGCGGGGCGGAGTAGGTCATGTCCCGCTCCTTGCACTCCTCGATGGAGTACTTCTGCTCCTCGAAGCGGTGGTCGCGGAACGACAGCGACATGGAGCCGGAGAAGTCCTCGATGGGGGAGATCTCCTCGAAGATGTCCTCCAGCCCGGACCGGTCCGGCACGTCCTGGCGGCCCTCGGCCTGGGCGGCGGCGACACGCGCCTGCCAGGCCTCGTTGCCGAGGAGCCAGTCGAAGCTCTCCGTCTGCAGAGCGAGGAGGTCGGGGACCTCCAGGGGTTCGCGGATCTTCGCGAAGCTCAGCCGGCCGGAAGCCGTCCGAGCGGTGGACACAGTCTTCTTCGCAGTGCGCGAGGCAGCCAAGGATGGTCCTTCCACGGGCCTAACAAGGTGGCAGGGTCAGCAACCCGGCACCACCTGGCGCGCACGCGTGTCCAGCGCAGGAGGGAGGCATAGACACGTCATCGGCGGCAGCAGGCGGGTACAGGGCAGCGCAAAGAAACAGCATACACGAGCCGCCCGCATCCGCCAAACCCTCCAGCGGACGCCAGCAGCCAGCGGCGGCATCGCCGCGCCGACCCGCTCCCCCCGCGGGACGGGCGGGCCCTGCTGCAGGCCCGGCCGACAGAATCGCCGTTCGCGGGCCGCGCGTCAAGCCCGGGACGGGCGTGTCCGTCACGGACGACCGCGGGCGGGCCGGTCCAGCTGCTGCTGGCCCGACCCGCCCGCGGCGAGAGTGGCTCCTCGAGCCGTCCGGGGCGTTGCCCCGGGGGAGGTCACTTGACGGTGACGGTGGCGCCCGCGCCCTCCAGGGCCTCCTTGGCCTTGTCGGCGGCCTCCTTGTCGACCTTCTCCAGGACCGGCTTCGGAGCGCCGTCGACCAGGTCCTTGGCGTCCTTCAGGCCGAGCGAGGTCAGCGCGCGGACCTCCTTGATGACCTGGATCTTCTTGTCGCCGGCCGACTCGAGGACGACGTCGAACTCGGACTGCTCCTCGGCCTCGGCCGCACCGGCGTCGCCGCCGCCGGCGGCGGGGGCGGCACCAGCGACCGCGACGGGCGCGGCGGCGGTGACATTGAAGGTGTCCTCGAACTCCTTGACGAACTCGGACAGCTCGATCAGGGTCATCTCCTTGAACGCGTCAAGGAGCTCTTCGGTGCTCAGCTTCGCCATGGTGGCGTTCCTTCCTTGTGGTGCCGTGAGTGGCGGTGTGTGGGGTGTGCCGACGCCGGGGGCGTCAGCTGTCGTCGCCACCCTCGGCGACGTCGGTGGACTCGTCGGCGGGAGCCGACTCGGCCGGGGCCGCGGCGGGCTCGGCGGACTCGGCCGCCGGGCCCTCCTCCTCGACCTTGGCCCGCAGCGCCTCGACGACGCGCGCGGTCTGCGACAGCGGCGCGGCGAACAGGGACGCGGCGTTGCTCAGCGAGGCGTTCAGCGCGCCTGCCAGCTTGGACAGCAGGACCTCGCGGGACTCCAGGTCGGCGAGCTTGGTGAGGTCCTCTGCCGTCATCGGCTTGCCGTCGACGACGCCGGCCTTGATCACCAGGGCGGGGTTGGCCTTGGCGAAGTCACGCAGCCCCTTGGCCGCCTCGACCGGGTCCCCGGTGACGAAGGCGATGGCCGTCGGGCCCTGCAGGTGCTCGTCGACGCCGGTGACCCCGGCCTCGGCGGCAGCCCGCTTGGTGAGCGTGTTCTTCACCACGGCGTAGGACGCGTGCTCGCGGATGTTGGTGCGCAGCTGGGAGATCTGCGCCACCGACAGTCCGCGGTACTCGGTGAGCACGGCCGCACCCGAGCCGCGAAACCGGTCCGCGATCTCGGCAATGGCTGCAGCCTTCTCGGCAGTCGCCATGGGGCCTCCTTCGTTCGTGGGTGCCGGCAGGCACGGGCCCCGAACATGAGAAAGGCCCCGGCGCAGGCGCTCCGGGGCTTCGCGGGCGCGCACGTCGGCACGCCCGGATTGCGTAGGATCACCTGCGCAGGCTGCCCGCCTCATGGCGAGACCTTCGGTCGCCGCGCCCGTGGGCACGCCGACAACCGGCGGTCATTGGTGGCCCCAGGCTACGGCACGCCCCCGCCTTCGCCCAAATCGCGGGCGGGGGCCGGGCCGGCCTCGCCCCTGGCCGGCTGCTGGCCGGTCGCCTCCTGCGCCGCCGCCGCGACGGCCCTCTCCCGTGGCGGGTACACCCAGGTCACCAGCACCACCGAGATGATCATGAGCAGGAACCAGGAGGAGATCTTCGCCGGGTGCACCAGCTCCCAGGCCAGCTCCTGGCCGGGGTAGAACCAGGCGCCGGCGAAGGTGGCGACGTTCTCGGCCAGCCAGATGACCAGCGCCACCAGCAGGAAGGACACCAGCACCGGCATCCGGTGGGCGCGGTCGTGCACCCGGTAGTGCATCACCGACCGCCCCCAGGTGACGGCCACCAGCGCCACCAGCACCCAGCGGGCGTCCCACCACCAGTGGTGGCTGAAGAAGTTGACGTAGATGGCGGCCGCGAGCAGCGCGGTCAGCCAGCGCCGCGGCCACCGGTCGAACCGCAGGTCGAACAGCCGGTGCACCCGCACCATGTAGCTGCCGACCGCGGCATACATGAACCCGCTGTAGAGCGGGACCTCCCCGACCCGCAGCACCCCCTCGGCGGGGTAGGCCCAGGACCCGGCGGCGGTCTTGAACAGCTCCATGACGGTGCCGACGACGTGGAACAGCAGCACCACCCGCAGCTCGCGCACCGTCTCCAGGCCCAGCACCAGCATCGCCAGCTGGATGACCACGGCGAGCAGGGTCAGCAGGTCGGGCCGGCTGACGACGGCGTCCGCAGGGTAGTGGCGCAGCAGCAGGAACAGCCCCAGCAGGAGCCCACCGAAGATCGCGGCCCAGGCCTGCTTGACCGCGAACACGAGCAGCTCCACCAGCGGGCCGCGCCGGCCGGCCAGCCGGGCGTCGGCCCAGGCCCGCAGACCGGCCTCGACGCGGGTCAGGGCGTTACGCACCCGATGAACCTACGCCGTCCCGCCGGCCCACGGCAGCATGACGCCCCGCCGGCCCGCGGCAGCACGACGCCCCGCCGGTCCGAGGACCGGCGGGGCGCGGTGCGGGCGGTCACGGCCCCGCTGCTGCCCGGAGCCGGGTCAGGCGGCGGCGGCGCGGCTGGAGGTGTCCAGCGGGATGCCCGGGCCCATCGAGGTCGACATCGTCGCCTTGGTGACGTAGCGGCCCTTGGCGGCCGAGGGCTTCAGCCGCAGGATCTCGTCCATCGCCACCGTGTAGTTCTCCAGCAGCGCCTGCTCGTCGAAGGAGGCCTTGCCGATGATGAAGTGGAGGTTGGCGTGCTTGTCGACCCGGAACTCGATCTTGCCGCCCTTGATGTCGGAGACGGCCTTGGCGGTGTCCATCGTCACGGTGCCCGTCTTCGGGTTCGGCATCAGGCCGCGGGGGCCCAGCACCTTGCCCAGCCGGCCGACCTTGCCCATCAGGTCGGGGGTGGCGACGACGGCGTCGAAGTCCAGCCAGCCGCCGGCGATCCGGTCGATGAGGTCGTCGGAACCGACGTGGTCGGCGCCGGCCTCGCGGGCGGCCTCGGCCTTGTCGCCGGTGGCGAAGACGAGGACCCGGGCGGTCTTGCCGGTGCCGTGCGGGAGGTTGACGGTGCCGCGGACGAGCTGGTCGGCCTTGCGGGGGTCGACGCCCAGCCGCAGCGCGACCTCGACGGTCGCGTCGTAGGTGGTGGTGGCGGTCTCCTTGGCGAGCCGCACCGCCTCGGCCGGGCCGTAGAGCCGGCCCTCCTCGATCTTGGCGGCGGCGGTGCGGTAGGCCTTGCTGCGCTTCATGATGCTCCTTGCTGTGCGGTGGAGGTGTGGTACGGGCCAGCGCTTGGCCCTGCCACGCTCCCCCGGTCGGGGGAGGTTGGATCGGGACCGGTCAGGCCTCGACGGTGATACCCATCGACCGGGCGGTGCCGGCGACGATGCGGGAGGCCTGGTCCAGCGTGTTGGCGTTGAGGTCGGCCATCTTCTGCTCGGCGATCTCGCGGACCTGGTCCTGGGTGAGCGTGCCGACCTTGGTCTTGTGCGGCTCCCCGGAGCCCTTGCTGACGCCGGCGGCCTTCTTGATCAGCTCGGCGGCCGGTGGCGTCTTGGTGATGAAGGTGAAGGAGCGGTCCTCGTAGACCGTGATCTCCACCGGAATCACGTTGCCGCGCTGGTTCTCCGTCGCGGCGTTGTAGGCCTTGACGAACTCCATGATGTTGACGCCGTGCTGACCGAGGGCAGGGCCCACGGGCGGCGCCGGGGTGGCCTGGCCGGCCTGGATCTGCAGCTTGATGAAGCCGGCGACCTTCTTCTTGGGGGGCATGCGTGTCCTTCTCTCGTGGTGTGGGCCGACGCCGTGGGCGATGACCCGGTTGCAGTCCCGAGGCGGAGCCTCGGGAGGTTCAACGGATGGCTGGCGGGTGCACGGGGGGCGGGTCGCCCCTCGGGCGGTCAGATCTTGGCGACCTGGTTGAACGACAGCTCGACCGGCGTCTCCCGGCCGAAGATCGAGACCAGCACCTTGAGCTTCTGCTGCTCGGGCAGGATCTCGGAGATCGTGGCGGGCAGCGTCTCGAAGGGGCCCTCCATGACGGTGACCGACTCGCCGACCTCGAAGTCGACCTCCTGGGCGGCGGTCTGCGCGGCCGCGGCCTGGCCGCCCTCGCCGCCCCGGGAGGAGCCGGCTGCCGCGGCGGCCGGCTGCTCCAGCGTCGGCGCGAGCATCGAGATGACCTCGTCCAAACTCAGCGGGACCGGCTGGTGGGCGTTACCGACGAAGCCGGTGACGCCCGGGGTGTGCCGCACCGCGCCCCAGGACTCGTCGGTGAGGTCCATGCGCACCAGGACGTAGCCAGGCATCCGGACCCGCCGGACCTGCTTGCGCTGGCCGCCCTTGATCTCGGTGACCTCCTCCATGGGGACCTGCACCTCGAAGATGTAGTCCTCCATGTGCAGGCTGGTCGCCCGGCTCTCCAGGTTCTGCTTCACCCGGTTCTCGTAGCCGGCGTAGGAGTGCACGACGTACCAGTCGCCGACCTTGCCGCGCAACGTCTCCCGAAACTCCTCGACCGGGTCGACCGGGGCCTCCTCGACCTCGGGCTCCCCGGCCTGGTCCGCCGGGCCGGCCGGCTCGTCGGCGGCCTGCCCGGTCCCCTCCGGCAGGCCCTCGCCCTCGGCGCCGCCCTCGGGGGCGGGGACAGCCTCCTCGGCCGCGGGGGTGGCGAGGCTCTCGTCCTCGGCCCCGTCGGGCTGGCTGGTCCACTGCTCGGACATGACCTACTTCCTCACTTCTGGCAGATGTTCGACCGCGTGCGCGGTCCGGCACGCCGGGCTCCCCGGCGCGGGGGCGTCACCACCCGGTGGCGGCTCAGCCGGCGAAGACGAACCCGACCAGCTGCTGCAGCACCTGGTCGAGGCCGAACACGTAGGCCATCACCACCGAGACGAAGACCAGCACCACGATGGTGTAGGTCACCAGCTCCCGCCGGGTCGGACGGACAACCTTGCGCAGCTCGGCCATGACCTGCGCGATGTAGGTGCCCGGGCGGGCCGGCTGCCCGCTCCCGGTGCGGGAGCGCTCGGCACCGTGGGTGCCGGACGCGCTGGTGTTCGCCACGGGTTGCCTTCCTCGTGCTCGTCGTCCTGGTCGGACCGGTCGCGCAGGGCAAGAGGGACTCGAACCCCCAACCGCTGGTTTTGGAGACCAGTGCTCTACCAATTGAGCTATTGCCCTCCGGCGCCCGGTGGGCAGGCGCCAGCATGGGTGCCGTCAACACCCGAGCGTCCACTCTACGCGACGGCGGGCAGGTTGGCGAAACCCGGCCGGTGATTCAATAAGGGGGTGACTGAGACAGCCGCAGCCCCTGCCCGCCTGTCCACCCGCGTCGGCGCCATCGCCGAGTCGGCCACCCTGGCCGTCTCCGCGAAGGCCAAGGCGCTGAAGGCCGAGGGCCGCCCGGTCATCGGCTTCGGCGCCGGGGAGCCGGACTTCCCCACCCCCGACTACATCGTCGCCGCCGCCGTCGCGGCCTGCCAGGACCCGGTCAACCACCGGTACTCTCCGGCCGGCGGCCTGCCCGAGCTGAAGTCGGCCATCGTCGAGAAGACCCGGCGCGACTCCGGCCTCGAGGTCGAGCCCGCCCAGGTGCTGGTCACCAACGGCGGCAAGCAGGCGGTCTACAACACCTTCGCCGCCCTGCTGGACCCGGGCGACGAGGTGCTGCTGCCCTCGCCGTACTGGACCACGTACCCGGAGGCCATCAAGCTGGCCGGCGGCTCCCCGGTCGAGGTGTTCGCCGGCGCCGACCAGGAGTACCTGGTCACCGTCGAGCAGCTGGAGGCCGCCCGCACCGACCGCACCAAGGTGCTGCTGTTCAACTCCCCCTCCAACCCGACCGGCTCGGTCTACCCGCCGGAGCAGGTGGCCGCGATCGGCCGCTGGGCCGCCGAGCACGGGCTGTGGGTGGTCACCGACGAGATCTACGAGCACCTGCTCTACGACGGGGCCAGCGCCCCGCCGATGCCGGCCGTCGTGCCCGAGCTCGCCGACCGCTGCGTCGTCCTCAACGGCGTGGCCAAGACCTACGCGATGACCGGCTGGCGGGTCGGCTGGATGGTCGGTCCGGCCGACGTGGTCAAGGCCGCCACGAACCTGCAGTCGCACGCCACCAGCAACGTCGCCAACGTCTCCCAGCGCGCTGCCGTCGCCGCGCTGCAGGGCTCGCTGGAGGTCGTGGACGAGATGCGGGCGGCGTTCGACCGGCGCCGGCAGACGATGGTCGGCCTGCTGCAGCAGATCGAGGGCGTCACCTGCCCGACCCCGCACGGGGCGTTCTACGCCTACCCGAACGTCGAAGGGGTGCTGGGCCGGAGCATCCGCGGCCGCACCCCGCGCACCTCGGTCGAGCTGGCCGAGGTCATCCTCGAGGAGGTCGAGGTGGCCGTGGTGCCCGGCGAGGCGTTCGGGCCCAGCGGCTACCTGCGGCTGTCCTACGCCCTCGGCGACTCCGAGCTGGAGGAGGGCGTGGGCCGGATCCAGCAGCTGCTCGCCGAGGCCCGCTGACCCCGGGCCCGCGGGCGTCGGCTCGGCGACGGGCTCAGTCGTTGCCGGCCTCCATGGCCACCCGGTCCAGCGCCTCGTCCTCGGCCGAGACGCCGCCGGCGGTGATCCGGTCGGCGCCGCCGGGGCTGAGCTCGCCCACCAGCGAGGTGCTGGCGGTGCCCAGGGCATTGGCCTCGGCGCCGTCGCCGGTGCCGAGCAGGCCCAGGGCGACGTACTGCTCCAGCCGGGACCGGCTGTCGGCGATGTCCAGGTTGCGCATGGTCAGCTGGCCGATCCGGTCGGTCGGCCCGAACGCGGCGTGGTCGACCCGCTCCATCGACAGCTTGTCCGGGTGGTAGCTGAACGAGGCGCCCTCGGTGGCGACGATCGAGTAGTCCTCGCCGCGCCGTAGCCGGAGCACGACCTGGCCGGTGACCGCCGAGGACACCCACCGCTGCAGCGACTCCCGGATCATGAGCGCCTGCGGGTCCAGCCACCGGCCCTCGTACATCAGCCGGCCCAGCCGCCGACCCTGCTCGTGGTAGGCGGCCACGGTGTCCTCGTTGTGGATGGCGTTGACCAGCCGCTCGTAGCCGATGTGCAGCAGCGCCATCCCGGGCGCCTCGTAGATGCCGCGGGACTTGGCCTCGATGATCCGGTTCTCGATCTGGTCCGACATCCCCAGCCCGTGGCGGCCGCCGATGTCGTTGGCGGCCATGACCAGGGCGACGGGGTCGCCGCCGAAGTCGTCCCCGTTGATCGCGACCGGCCGGCCGCGCTCGAACCGGACCGTGACGTCCTCGGTCGGGACGGCCACGTCCTCGCGCCAGAACGGCACCCCCATGATCGGCTCGACCACCTCGATGGAGGTGTCCAGGTGCTCCAGCGTCTTGGCCTCGTGGGTGGCCCCCCAGATGTTGGCGTCGGTGGAGTAGGCCTTCTCCTTGCTGGCCCGGTACGGGAGGTTGCGCTCCTGCAGCCACTGGCTCATCTCGTCGCGGCCACCCAGCTGGTGCACGAACGCCTCGTCCAGCCACGGCTTGTAGATGCGCAGGTTCGGGTTGGCCAGCAGGCCGTAGCGGTAGAACCGCTCGATGTCGTTGCCCTTGTACGTCGACCCGTCGCCCCAGATGTCGACGCCGTCCTCCATCATCGCCCGGATCAGCATGGTGCCGGTCACGGCCCGGCCGATCGGGGTGGTGTTGAAGTAGGTGCGGCCGCCGCTACGGATGTGGAAGGCCCCGCAGGCGAGCGCCACGAACCCCTCCTCCACCAGGGCGGGACGGCAGTCGACCAGGCGCGCGATGTCCGCGCCGTACTCGCGGGCGCGGTCCGGCACGGAGTCGATGTCGGACTCGTCGTACTGGCCGAGGTGGGCGGTGTAGGTGCACGGGACGGCGCCGTTGTCGCGCATCCACGCGACCGCGACCGAGGTGTCGAGGCCGCCGGAGAAGGCGACCCCGACCCGCTCACCGACAGGCAGGTTCGTCAGGACTTTGGACACGGGAAAATCATACGGGGTCACGCATAGTTATGCGAAACTGGGGCGGTCGGCAGCACCGGCGGGCGGAGCCTGGGGGCCTGCCACCGGCCGGCCGGGGTGGTAGGACTTGGGCCATGACGCGACCGGTGGCCGCGCTGCCCAAGGCGCACCTGCACCTGCACTTCACCGGCTCGATGCGGATCAGCACGCTGCGCGACCTGGCCGACCGGCACGGCCTGCGGCTGCCCCGGTCGCTCACCGAGGAGTGGCCGCCCCGGCTGACCGCCACCGACACCCGTGGCTGGTTCCGGTTCCAGCGCCTCTACGACGCCGCCCGGCACTGCGTGCGCGGCGAGGAGGACATGCGTCGGGTGGTGCGGGAGGCCGCCGAGGACGACGCCGCCGAGGGGTCGTGGTGGCTGGAGATCCAGGTCGACCCCACGTCCTACGCCCCGCACGTCGGCGGGCTGAGCCCGGCGCTGGAGATCGTGCTGGACGAGGCCCGCGCCGCGACCGAGGCCACGGGTACCGGCGTCGCCGTGGTCGTGGCGGCCAGCCGGATGCGCCACCCGCTGGAGGCCAGGACGCTGGCC
Organism: Ornithinicoccus halotolerans; assembly: GCF_009602535.1. Lineage (GTDB taxonomy): Bacteria > Actinomycetota > Actinomycetes > Actinomycetales > Dermatophilaceae > Ornithinicoccus > Ornithinicoccus halotolerans. The sequence goes on from NZ_WIQI01000003.1 coordinate 94,214, forward strand.
CGGCTGGCGGCGCGGTACGCCGGCGAGGGCCCGGGCGCCGTGGTCGGCTTCGGGCTCTCCAACGACGAGCGGCACGGCGACTCCACGGAGTTCGCGCGCGCCTTCCAGATCGCCGCCGGGGCCGGCCTGGCGCTGGTGCCGCACGCCGGGGAGCTGCTCGGCCCCGGCCACGTGCGCACGGTCCTGGACCACCTGCAGCCGCACCGGCTGGGGCACGGCGTGCGCGTCGTCGAGGACCCGGAGCTGCTGGCCGAGGTGGTGCGGCGCGGCATCACCCTGGAGATCTGCCCGGGAAGCAACGTGGCGCTCGGCGTCTACCCGACCCTGCCGCAGGTGCCGCTGGACCGGCTGCGGGACGCGGGGGCGCGGGTGGCGCTGTCGGCCGACGACCCGCTGCTGTTCGGCACCCGGCTGGCCGACCAGTACGCCGCGGCCCGCGCCGCGCACGGGCTGGACGACGCCGCGCTGGCCGAGCTGGCGCGGGACTCGGTGCACGGGTCCACCGCACCGGAGCCGGTGCGGCGCCGGCTCCTGGCCGGCATCGAGGACTGGCTGACCAGCCCGGCGGACGCCGTCACCGCTCGCCGGTGACGGGACGCAGCGCCCCCTCGACGACGACGTGCTCGGGCGACAGGTGCGGCGCGACCGCCTCCCGGACCGCGGCCACGGTCGGCCCGTCAGCCACCAGCACACCCACGTGCAGCAGGCCGTCCGCGCCGCCGCCGCCACTGCTGAGCACGCCCAGGTCGTCGCTGACCGCCTGCAGCTCGGCCTGGCCGGCGCGCAGCTGCTGCTGCGTGGGCAGGTCGCGCTGCTCGACGCACAGCCCACCGGCCCAGACCTCGCGCAGCTGCCGGTGAGCGGACTCCGGGTCACCGGTGACGACGACGTTGTAGAGGTCGTGCCCGTTGGAGACCCAGGAGGTCACGTACCCGTCCAGCGCCTCGAGCTCCCGGCCCAGGTCGGCCATCGCCTGCTCGGCGCCCGGGCCGCCTCGCCAGTCCTCGTCCCCGTCCCGGAACGGGTCGTCGCACAGCTGCGGGAACCCGGTCTGGTCCGGCTCCCCCCGGCTCTCCGGCGGCTCCTGGCTGGCGGGCTCGGTGAGGCGGAACCGCGCGCCGTCGAAGGTGCCGACGACGGTGGCGTGGCCCCAGGTGACGCCGGAGGCCGACTCGTGCTCGGGCGCGTCGGCCCACTCGAACCCCACGAGCTCGGGGCCACCGCACTGGGGCGGGTAGGACTCGGCCACGCCGCCGACGCAGAGCTCGGGGGGCTGCCCCTCCTGCTGCAGCACGAGTCCGTGCCCGGTGAGCAGCAGGTCGGGGTCCCGGGCGCTCCAGGAGGGCAGGCCGGCTCCGGCGGTGGCGGTGGTACCGCCGCCCGGGCCGGTGTCGCTCACCGGGGCGTCGCCGCCGGGGTCAGCGCCGTGATCGGTGCCGGGTTCGCTCGCCGTGCCGCATCCGGCGAGCGCCAGTGCTCCGGCGACCGCCAGCGCCAGGGTGAGCGCCGGCGGCCGGGTGCTGCCACGACGCCCCGACGTGCGCCCGCGCACGGGGCCCGGTTGGCGTGCGGTCATGGCCACCTCCTCGGTGCACCCCCGGCGTCCTGCCGCTGGGGATACCCGTGGGACGCGGTGGCGACGCGAGAGGTTCCTGCCGTCACAGCCGGAGACCGACCAGGACCGGCTCGTTGACCAGCCGCACCCCGAGCGCCTCGGCCACTCCGTCACGGACCTCCCGCGCCAGCGCGACCACGTCCTCGGCCCGGGCCGCGCCGCGGTTGGTGACGGCGAGGGTGTGCTTGGTGGACAGCGCCACCGGTCCGGGCAGCCCGTGCCCCTTGCCGAAGCCGGCCCGGTCGATGAGCCAGGCGGCCGAGGTCTTCACCCGGCCGTCGCCGGCGGGGAACCGCGGCGGCGTCACCTCCGGACCGAGCCGGGCGGCGGCGCGTTGGCGCAGCCGGTCGAACTCCGCCTCGGTCAGCACCGGGTTGGTGAAGAAGGAGCCGCACGACCAGGTGTCGTGGTCGGCCGGCTCCAGCACCATGCCGCGCCGGCGGCGCTGTGCCAGCACCGCCTCCCGGGCGTCGGCGAGCGGCACCCGCTCACCCAGCTCGACGGCCAGCCCGGCGGCGAGGTCGGCGTAGCCGATCGGCTGGGACAGCGCCGTGGGCCGCAGCTGGAAGGTCACGTCGAGGACGACGTAGCGGGGGGTGTAGCCGCTCCCGGCCAGCAGCGACTCCTTCAGCAGCGAGTGCCGGTAGCTGAAGGCGCAGTCGGCGTTGGCCAGGGTGCGCACCCGCCCCTCCTCCCGGTCCCACACCCGGACCCGGGCGATGGTCTGGGCGACCTCCTGGCCGTACGCGCCGACGTTCTGGACGGGCGTGGCGCCGGTGGAGCCGGGGATGCCGCTGAGGGCCTCGACCCCCGACCAGCTCTCCGCGACGGCCCGGGCGACCAGGTCATCCCAGCTCTCCCCGGCCGCGACCCGGACGAGGACCCCTCCGCAGTCGTCGGCCGACTCCACGTGGACTCCGGTCGTGGCCACCGCCACGACGGTGCCCGGGAAGCCGTCATCGGCGATGACCAGGTTGGACCCGCCGCCGAGCACCAGCAGCGGCTCCCCCGCGGCGTCGGCCTCCCGGACGGCGGCGACCAGGTCCTCCTCGGTCTCGGCCCGCAGCATCCGGCGGGGCGGCCCGCCGACCCGCATCGTCGTCAGCGACGCCAGCGGCCTAGCCAAGGTCGACCACGGCGAGCGCCCGGCCCAGCACCCTCTGCCCGGCGCTGGTGACCTGCAGCTCGACGGTGGCGCGCGCGGCCTGGCGGTCCACGGCGGTGACCCGCCCGGTCACCTCCACCAGCGCGCCGCCGTCGGCGGGCACGACCACCGGCTGGGTGAACCGCGTCTGGTAGGACACCACCCGGCCGGGGTCACCCACCCAGTCGGTGACCACCTCGACGGCGGCGGCCATGGTCCACATGCCGTGCGCGATGACGTCGGGCAGCCCCACCCGGCGGGCGACCTGCTCGTCCTGGTGGATCGGGTTCTGGTCACCGCTGGCGTCGGCGTAGTCCAGCAGCCGCTGCCGGTCCACGGGCACGCTTCGGCCGGGGAGCTCGGTGCCGGCCTGGAGGTCGGCCGCGGTGACGGCGGCGGGGCGCATCAGGACTGCCCCCTCACGACGATCGTGGAGGTCGCGGTGCACAGCGGCTCCCCCTCGGGCGTGGCCAGCTCGCTGCGCGTGGTGACCATCGCGTGGCCACCGGCCTCCCGGACAGTGTCGACGTGGAGCGTGCCGACGACCCGGTCACCGGCGACGAGGGGACGGTGGTGGGCGAACGCCTGCGAGCCGTGGACCACCCGGGAGAAGTCGATCCCGGCCTCGGGGTCCTGCACCAGCTGGGCGTCGCAGCGCTGGGCGACGACGACGGCGTAGGTGGGGGGCGCCACCACGTCGGCGTAGCCGGCCGCCCGGGCCGCCTCCGGGTCCCGGTGCAGGTCGCTGCCGGCCCCGACCGCGTCCGCGAACGCCGCGACGTGGGACCGCTCCACCAGGTACGGCTCGGTGGGCGGGTAGCTGCGCCCCTGGAACGCTGTGTTGACACCCATGGCGCCTCACCCTAGCGGGGTGGTCCGGCCGGTCCGGGCATGACGAAGGCCGCCACCCAGGGGGGTGGCGGCCTTGCGCTCCGCGGGTCCGGGGACCGGCCTCAGCGGGTCTCGCGGTGGGCGGTGTGCTTGCCGCAGCGGGAGCAGAACTTGGCGAACTCGACGCGGTCGGGGTTGTTCCGCCGGTTCTTCTTGGTGATGTAGTTGCGCTCCTTGCAGACCGTGCACGCCAGGGTGATCTTCGGGCGGATGTCGGCGCTCTTCGTAGCCACGGGGCAACCTGCTCTCGGGACGGTCGGGTGTGCGGTGCGTGCCGCGCCCGCGCGGGGCGCAGGCAGCGACATACCAGGGTACGCGATCGGCGGTCGGCGACCGAATCGCGGTCGTAGCGGGGGCGGGCATCGATCCCGCGACCTCACGATTATGAGTCGTGCGCTCTAACCATCTGAGCTACCCCGCCTCGGGGGTTGCCCCCGGCCGCGGCCGAGGCACCACCAGAGCCCCCAAACGGAATCGAACCGTTGACCTTCTCCTTACCATGGAGACGCTCTGCCGACTGAGCTATAGGGGCTGGGCCGCCGCTGGGAGCTCCCCCGCGGGCAGCGCTTCGCAGACATTACACGGCCGGCGGCCGGTTCGTGAAATCCGCGGGCTGGAGGGTCCCGGCCAGGTGGGTCCGCTCCCCGGCTGCGGAGGTCACGGCGAACGCCGACCCGTCCGGCCGGGCCGCCAGCTGCGCCGTGCCGGGCAGCAGCAACGGGGCCTGGAAGCCGACCCGCACCCGCCCCGCCGGCAGCTGTGACGCCGGGGCCAGAGCGGACAGCACCCGCGCGTGCGCCCACATTCCGTGCGCGATCGCGCGCGGGAAGCCCAGCGCTCTCGCGGCCAGCGGGTGCAGGTGGATCGGGTTGATGTCACCCGCCACCGCCGCGTAGCGGCGGCCCAGGTCCGCGGGCAGCCGCCACCGGGCCCGGGGCAGCAGACCAGCCGCGTCGGGCAGCGGGGACGGGGGCTCGGCGGTGGTCTCCGGTGCCGGGTCGCCGACCGGCTGCCCCGCCTCGTGGCTGCCGTCCGGCATCCGGGCACCGCGCACCAGGTAGGTGCTGCGGCCCTGCCAGGCGAGGTCGTCCCCGACGCCGGCGGTGCCGCACAGGTCGACGGTGACGCCCTTGCGGTGCGGGCGCGGTCCCTCGGCCCAGCAGGAGAGCGTGAGCCGCTCGTCGGCGGTCACCGGGCGCTGCCACGACATCTCGTTGGCCACGTGCACCATGCCGACCGCCGGGTAGGGGAAGTCGGCGGCGGTCATCAGGTGCAGCTGCAGCGGGAAGGTCAGCACGTGCAGCCAGGTCGGCGGGACCTGGTCGCGCAGCGGGAAGCCGCACACCCGGTCGTAGCCGGCCAGCCGGTCCCGGTCCTGGGCGTGGTCCACGACGACCACCCGGCGCTCCGGCAGGCCGCCGGTGCCGCGGGGCAGCGTCCCGGCGATCCTCAAGGGCTGGTTCGACCGGGTGCTGGTCAACGGCTTCGCGTTCGG
>NZ_WIQI01000030.1 GCF_009602535.1 Ornithinicoccus halotolerans
CGAGTGCATCATTGCGTGACAGGAGTTCAGACGGGTGCTCCTCCGATCGGGCGGCCGCCGCGGTCCGGGCTGAGGCCGACCGGTTGGGTGACCTGCTCACCAGCGAGACCGGCAGGCTGCTCGTGCAGGCCCGGGAGTCGGCCGGCGTCGCCGCGGACCTGCTGGAGGAGGCAGCGACCACCGGGCTGGGCGCCACCGGGCGCACCCTGGCCGGTGCGCCTGCCGCCCTGGACGCGGTGCGGCGCGAGCCCCGGGGCGTGGTGGCGGTGATCACCCCCTGGAACGACCCCTTCCCCACCGCGGCCGGCCTGCTGGGGGCCGCCCTCATCACCGGCAACACCGTGGTGCACAAGCCCTCGGAGCGCTGCCCCGGCGCCGGCCGCGCGATGGCCGAGCTGGTCGCGGCCGTCCTGCCCGCCGGTGTGCTCGGCGTCGTGGACGGTGCCGGGGAGACTGGCGCGGCGCTCGTCGAGGACGAGCGGGTCGCGCTGGTCGCGCACGTGGGGTCCAGTGCCGCGGGCCGCCGGATCAGCGCCACCGTCGGCGCCCGCGGGGCCACCGCGCTGCTGGAGAACGGCGGCAAGGACCCGATCGTGGTGGACCGGGGGGTGGACCCGCGCTGGGCGGCCGAGCAGATCGCGACGGGGGCGTTCACCAACACCGGCCAGATCTGCACCTCCGTGGAGCGGGTCTACCTGCTGCAGGAGGTGGCCGACGACGTGGTGGCCGAGCTGTGCGACATCGCCCGCGCGATGCGGGTGGGCGACCCGACCGACCCGGAGACCGACCTCGGGCCGCTGGTGGACGAGGAGCAGCTGGCGGTCGTGGAGCGGCACGTGCAGCAGGCCGTCGACGCCGGGGCGCATTGCCTGGTCGGCGGCGCCCGGCTGGACCGGGGCGGTGCCTTCTACCCGCCCACGGTGCTCGACGGCTGCCCTGAGGACACCGACGTGCTGCGCGAGGAGACGTTCGGCCCGGTCGCGGCGGTGGTGCGGGTCCCCGACTTTGGTGCGGCGCTGCGCCAGGCCGGTGCCGGCCGCTACGGGCTGGCCGCGACCGTGCTCACCCCTGACCTGTCGCACGCGCTGCAGGCCGTGGACGAGCTCGAGGTGGGCACGGTCAAGGTCAACGGCGTCTTCGGGGGCGCCCCGGGCGGGTCGGCGGACCCGCGCCGGGACAGCGGTGGCGGCGCCGGCTACGGACCGGACCTGCTGGCGGAGATGACCGTGCTCAAGACCGTCCACCTGGAGCGGCCGGGCGCTGCCGGGTAGCGGCTCCCGACCGCTCCCGGAGCGCCGCGCTGAGCTCGGCCTGCTCGGCAAGCTCGGCGAGGCGGTGCGCGCGAGCGGACTCCGCGGGGGTGAACGGCTCCCCGGGGCGGGAGAACATGAAGGCACCGTGCCAGGGCGAGGGGATCTTCATGACGGTGCCGTCGCCGGGGACGGAGCGACCCGGGTGTGGGGCGCTCAGCCGGTCGGTGACGATGTCGGCGCGCAGCAGCTCGGCCACGGCCAGCGGCAGCTCGGAGGGGTCGGCCGCGACTCGCACCGACAGGCTCAGTGCCTTGGTCTGGCTGTCCGCCAGCGCCAGCGCGGTGGTCGGCCACACCCGCGTGTCCACGCCGCCGCCCGCGCTGACGGCCGCCAGCAGGTCCTCGCTGGACACCGTCTCCGTCGTGGCGACCACCAGCTCGTCCACGGCGCCGTCAGGAACGGGGTGGACGTGCAGGTCCAGGATGTTGGCCCCGAGCCGGGACAGCTCTGCGGTGACGGCTTGCAGCGCGCCGGGCTCGTCGCTGATGACGGTCCGCAGCCGCCAGAGCGCTGGCGCGGCGCTCAACCGGCCACGCTGCTTCAGCGCGGGTGCGTGCAGCCACCGTCGCAGCAGCCGCATCGCGGACGGCTCAGCGACCCAGATCACCAGCACCGTCGCGGCGAGGGTCAGCACCAGCACCTTGGCAACGTAGCTGAGCTCGCTGCGGACGACGATGGCGTGCACGGCGAGCTCGATGGGCAGCATCGCCGCCACGTTCGCGAGGGTGAGCCGGGTCTTGGTCGGACGGGGCAGGTGGCCACAGACGTCGCACGAGAGGTCGTCGGCACGGGGCCTACCGGAAGCCTGGTCGGTCATGGCCGCAGTCTTATCCGGGTGGGTTTCCCCGTGGTTTCGCGCCGGTGACAGCGGGCCGTACGTTTCCCTCTCCAGGAGCCCCGCACAGCAGGTGCGGCCGCTGCATCCTGGGACAGACTGTCGGTATGCCGCACCGGCCGGACCTCACTCCGCGGCGCACCCGTGCGCGCGGGACCGGCGCGCACGGCCCGCGCCAGATCCCGCTGCGCGGCTGGCTGCTGGTCCTGCAGCGGGTAGCAGCGCGCGTGATCCCTGACCGGTTCCCGCTCTTCAGCGCCGGTGTCGCCTTCTTCGCGGTGCTCTCGGTGGCCCCGGTCCTCATCACCGCGCTCTCGGTCTACGGGGCGGTGAACACCCCCGCCCGGGCGATGGAGCATCTCTCCGGCCTGGTCGGCGTGCTGCCGCCGGCCCTGGGGGACGTGCTCGCCGACCAGCTCACCTCGATCACGGCCGCCTCCACCCAGCTGCTGACCGTGCGCGGCCTCACCGCGCTGGCGGTCGCGCTCTGGACGGCGATGACGGCCATGGCCTTCCTCGTCGACGCGCTGACCGTGGCCTACCGCGAGGAGGAGACGCGCAGCGTGCCCCGCCGCGTCGGGCTCTCGTTCGCGTTCGTCGTCGGCGGCGCGCTCATGCTGGGTGCCATGATCACGGCCAGCGCGCTGGTCTCGCGCGGCCTCTCGGCCGCGCCCGGCCCCCTCCGGGTGCTCGCGCTGACGCTGGTCTGGGTGGCCCTGGCGGTGCTGATGGCGGTCGGCCTGGCGGTGCTGTACCGGTTCGCGCCCGACCGTCGCGGGCGGGCGCAGTGGCGCTGGCTCCCCGTCGGCGCGGTGGTGGCCACCGTGGTGTGGCTGGCCGCCTCGGCGGGCCTGTTCACCTACGTGCGGAACCTGGGCACCTACGAGCGAACCTACGGCTCGCTGGCCGGGGTGGCGATCAGCATGTTCTGGCTCTGGCTCACCGTGCTGCTCATCATCATCGGCGCGGCCCTCAACGCCGAGTCCGAACGGCAGACCGTCCGCGACTCGACCGTGGGGCCGCCGCAGCCTCCCGGGGCACGCGGCGCCGTCGCCGCCGACGACGTCCCGCCCTACCGCAAGGGCGAGCGGTAGCCCGACGCGCCCGCCAGGACGGTCGTCGGACGGACCGGCCCCGTTATAGCGTCTGCGCGCGGAGCCGGTTTTCCTGCTCCACGCCCGCCACCGCTCGCAGAGCAAAGGATGACCGTGGACATCAACCTGGTACTGGCGCTGTTCGCCGGGGCGCTGTTGGCCTTCGCCGCGTTCTCGACCGTGCTGCAGCGGGTGAGCCTGCCTGGGCCGTTGCTGTGCCTGGCGTTCGGGGCGCTCATCGGACCTCATGCCCTTGACCTGCTGAGCGTCCATGGCTTCGGCGTGCCCACGGGAACCCTGCTCGAGCAGGCGGCCCGGGTCACGCTGGCGGTGGGGCTGGCCGGGGTCGCGCTGCGGCTGCCGCACGGCTACTGGCGGGAGAACGCCCGCTGGCTCACGGTGATCATCGGCCTGGGCATGGCGCTGATGTTCCTGGTCGCCACGGGGGTGGCGTGGTGGGGACTGCCAGTCCCGCTGTTGGTCGCCTTGCTGCTGGGGGCCATCGTCACGCCCACCGACCCGGTGGTCACCACTCCCATCGTGACCGGGTCGTTGGCCGAGGAGAAGGTCACCGAGCGGGTGCGTCACAACCTCTCCGCCGAGAGCGGCATCAACGACGGGCTGGGGTACCTGTTCGTGATGCTTCCCGTGCTGCTGATCACCAAGCCGGACCAGGCGTGGCACGAGCTGTTGACCACGGTCCTGCTCCGGGAGGTGCTGGGAGCGGCAGCGGTCGGAGTGGCCGCTGGCTTCCTCCTAGGCAAGCTCTTCGTTGTGGTCCGCAACCGTGGGCTCATGGAGGAGAGCGCCTACCTGGCCTTCGTGCTGCCGCTGGCGCTGCTCCTGCTCGGCGCGGGCAAGCTGCTGGGCACCGACGCCATCCTGGTCGTCTTCATCGGTGCCGCAGTGTTCGGCCAGGTCATCCCGCAGCGGGACGAGGCCGAGGAGGACAAGGTCCACGACGCGCTGGCGCAGCTGTTCCTCCTGCCGATCTTCGTCCTGCTCGGCATCGCGCTGCCCTTCGCCGAGTGGTCCGCCCTCGGCTGGGCCGCCCCGGTGGTGATCGCGGCTGCCGTGCTGCTGCGCCGGCTGGTGACCGTCTGGGCGCTGTGGCCGCTGCTGAAGACGGTCCACGACCGCACGGAGGTGACGTTCCTCAGCTGGTTCGCTCCCGTGGGGATCTCGGCGCTCTTCTACGCCACGCTGGCCGAGCGGCACACCGGCAACCATGAGGTCTTCACCTACGCCACCCTGGCCATCACCCTCTCGGTGGTGCTCCACGGGCTCACCACGGCGCCGTTCAGTGCCTGGCTTCGGCGCCGGGAACCGGAGCTCAAGGAGGAGCAGGACGAACCCGCCCGGTAGCGCCCAGCGTGGCGAGGGGCGCCACGAGCTGCGGGGACGGTGAGCCCCACTCAGCCGCCGTCGCCCACCAGCCCGCTCCGGTAGGCCCACCGGGCGACCTCGACGCGGTTGCGGGTGCCGGTCTTGGCCATGACGGCGGCCAGGTGGGTCTTCACGGTGCTCAGCGCGAGGTGCAGCTCGGCGCAGATCTCGGCGTTGGTGCGCCCGTCCGCGACGAGCCGCAGCACCGCCAGCTCCCGCTCGGTCAGCGGCTCCGACGGCTCGGGCGGTGCAGGCGCACCGCTCGCGAAGTGGCGCAGCAGCCGCACCGTCACCGAGGGGTCGATCAGCGCGTCGCCGGCGGCGGCCGCCTGGACGGCCTGGAGCAGCAGCTCCGGCCCGGCGTCCTTGAGCAGGAACCCGCGCGCCCCGGCCGCGAACGCGGCGTCAACGTACTCGTCGAGGTCGAAGGTGGTGACCACGACCACGGGGACCGGGTCGGCCACGTCTGGGCCGGCCAGCAGCCGGGTGGCCGCGACCCCGTCCAGCACCGGCATCCGCACGTCCATCACGCAGACGTCCGGGCGGTGCTGGCGTGCCAGGCGCACCGCGGCCCGGCCGTCGGCGGCCTCCGCGACGACCTCGACGCCCTGCAGCTCCAGGATCGTCCGCAGCCCGGTGCGGACGATCTCCTGGTCGTCGGCGATCAGCACCCGCACCGTCATGTCCGCTCCAGGGGCAGGCTCGCGACCACCTGCCAGCCACCGGCTGGGGCAGGCCCGGCCTGGCAGGTGCCGCCGAGGAGGTCGGCCCGCTCCGTCATACCGAGCAGCCCGAACCCCGAGCCCGCCGAGGTGGCCGCCCCGTCGTCGCTGACCCGTAGCCGCACCCGGTCACCCTCCAGCGCGACCAGCACCGTCACGCCCGTCGCTCCCCTGGCGTGCCGCCGCGCGTTGGTGACCGCCTCCTGGGCGATGCGGTAGAGGGCCGCGCCGGTGGCCGGTGCCAGCTCCCCCAGCGCCGGGTCGACCGTGACCTCGACCGGGAGCGGGCCGTCCGCGGCGAGGGCCTGGATCTCCGGCAGGCCATGCCGGGCCGGCGGCTCCGGAGCACGCTGCGGGGCCTCGTCCTCACGGAGCAGGCGGACCACGGTGCGCATCTCCTGCAGCGCCTCGCGCGCCTCCGCCTCGATGACCGCGAAGGCGGAGCCAACGGCCGAAGCGGCCGCCGACTCGTCGAGCCTGGCTGCGGTGAGACCCCCTCCCTGGGCGCGCAGCGCGATGGCAGTGACGTGGTGGGCCACCGTGTCGTGCAGGTCCCGGGCGATGCGTTCCCGCTCGAGCGACCGGGCCTGGTCGATCGCCCGCTGCCGCGCCGCCCGCCGGCCGCGAATGATCTCACCGGCCGCGCAGGAGCACGTCAGCACCGCGACCCCGCCGATGATGTCCGCCACGGACTCCCGGTGGATCGACAGCGTGACCCACATCCCGGCGGCCAGGACGGCTGAGCCGGTGACGATGGCTCGGCCCGAGCCCCACCGGAACAGGCTGTACGGGAGCACGATGAGGGCGCCCGAGGTGAACATCTGATCCGGAGGTGCCTCCGCAGCGAGGCGGGCGAGCTCCAGCGCCGTCCCGGCGGCAGTGACGATCAGGACGGCCGCGAGCGGCCGGTCCCGGCGGAGCAGCAGCGTGCCGAGCAAGGCCACCGTCAGCAGGGTGCTGGCCACCGGCCAGGTGAGCGATGGTCGCAGCGCTCCTTCGGCGACCGCGGCGATGGCCAGCACGGCGACGGCAGCCCCGTCCCCCCAGCCCACCGGCGGCGGATCGGGCACGCCTGGACGCTGCCACACCGCCCTCAGCCCCCTGCGCACGGGAGTGAGCGTAGTCACCGGCGACGCCGGCGGATCACCACCTCGGCCACGACGGCGTTGATGAGCCAGCCCGCGTCCATGGCTACCAGCCGCAGCAGCGGCGTGGTCTCGTCCACGGCCAGCAGCGGCAGGTGGGTGAAGACCTGGGTTCCGGCGCCCAGGGCCAGCGCGTAGGCGCGGATCATCCAGGCACCGTGGGCCGCGTAGTTGCGCTGGACCAGCGCCTGGACCGCGAGCACCAGCCAGGCGGCCATGGCGACGCTGACGGCCATCCGTGAGGCCGTGAGCGGGAAGCCCGCATCCAGCGGTGGCATGTCGTAGCCGAGCGTCATCCAGGCGCCGCTGAGCGCGACGAGCATGCCCGCGGGCACGAGCACGACTCCGGCGCGGCGGTGCCAGCGCAGGTGGCGGCGGCGCACCGCGCTCGAGAACTGGAAGGCGCCGAGCACGGCGTAGAGGGTCGCGCTGACCACATGCAGCACCACGGGGAGCGGCATGGTCAGGAACCGGTCGTTGTCCGGGGTGACCGCGGCGCCGGACGTGATCTGGGTGACGCGGACGGCGCCCGCCACGACGGGCACGGCCGCGAGCAGCAGCAGGCCGAGCGGCACGAGCCAGTCCCGACGGGACAGTCGGGCGGGGCGGGTGTCGGTGGAGAGCAGGGCCGTAGGCGACTCGACGTTCATGTGTTGAGCCTCGGCGCAGAGGCGGCCCGGGCACATCGGCCGATCGGCCGGAACCGGCAACCGATCGGCCGGAAACCAGCGACCGCTCGGCCGGGGCCCGAGGGGCGGAACCTCGGAACCGCCGGGTGGACAGACGCTGCAGGACCAGGAGGGGCCAGGGGTGTCCGGAAGCGCCCGGCTCGCCTGGCTCGATGCGGTGCGCGTCGCTATCCTGCCCGCACCGCAACGGGAAGGGACCGGGCACATGCCGACGGGAGCGGACACGGCAGAGGACAAGGGCGTCATGCTCCGCGCGCTCGACGTCATCGAGCGGGTGGGCAACCGAATCCCCCACCCCTTCTGGTTGTTCCTCATCCTCGGCGGGATCGTGCTCCTGCTCAGCTGGCTGCTGTCGGCCGCCGGGGTCAGTGTGCGCTCCCCCACCGGCGAGGAGCCGGTGGAGGTCGTCAACCTGCTCTCGGTCGAGGGCCTGCGGCGCATCATCGTCGAGGCCATCACCAACTTCACCGGGTTCCCGCCGCTGGGGATCGTGCTGGTGGTCATGCTCGGCGTAGCCGTGGCCGAGGGCAGCGGCGCCATCACCACCGCCGTGCGCTGCGTGGTCACCAAGGTGCCCGCCCGATGGCTCACCTTCGGGGTGGCCCTGACCGGCGTGACCGGATCGATCGCGTCCGACGCGGTCACGGTGGTCCTGCCGCCGCTGGCGGCGCTGGCCTACCTGGCGGTCGGCCGCAGCCCGCTGTTCGGGATCGCCGTGGGTTTCTGCAGTGTCAGCGCCGGCTTCAACGCCTCGCTCATCATCAACGCCACCGATCCGCTGCTCGCGGGCATCTCCACCAGCGCTGCGCAGATCGTGGAAGCCGACTACGTCGTCTCCCCGCTGGCCAACATCTTCTTCACCGTGCCCTCCTCCGTCGTCCTGGCCGCCGTCATCACCGTGGTCCTCGAGAAGTGGGTGGCGCCCCGCGTGGAGGACATGGAGCTGGACGGCCCGGCGGTGACCGCCGACGCCCAGGGGGAGGCGGTGGCCGCGCGCGAGCAGTCCGATGGCGCCGGCGACGGCACGGACGGCGACCCCGCGGACGACGCTCCCGCCGGTGCCGACTTCACCGACCTGGAGTCCATGCGGCTGAGCGGTGAGGAGAAGCGTGGGCTGCGCAACGCCACCTTCGCCCTGGTCGGGTTCCTCGTCGCGCTCGGGGTCGTGATCGCCATACCGGGCTCGCCCCTGCGCGGGGAGAACGGCGAGGTCCTCACCGGCCCCGGACTGATGAGCGTGTCCATCCTCATCGCGCTGATGTTCGTCGCTGTCGGTGTCGCCTACGGGCTGACCGTGGGATCGATCGAACGCTGGTCCGACGTCCCGGAGTTCATGGTCAAGGGGATGAAGGACCTGGCCCCGGTCCTGGTGCTGTTCTTCGCCGCCGCCCAGTTCATCGCCTGGTTCTCGTGGTCAAACATCGGCACCGTGCTCGCCGTCTCCGGTGCCGACCTCATCGAAGCCCTGGGGGTGCCGCCCGTCGTCCTGTTCATCGTCATGATCCTGATGACCTACACGCTGAACCTGTTCATCACCAGCGGCTCGGCGCAGTGGACCCTCATGGCGCCTGTGCTCGTGCCCGGCCTGATGCTGCTGGAGATCAGCCCGGAGGTCAGCCAGATGCTCTTCCGCATCGGTGACTCCTCCTCCAACATCATTACCCCGCTCAACGTCTACTTCGCCCTCATGCTGACCTACCTGCAGCGATACCGGCGCGACGCGGGCGTCGGGACGCTGCTGTCGATGACGCTGCCCGTCTCGGTCGCCGTCCTCGCGACGTGGACCGCCTTCTTCCTCCTCTGGTACGCCGTCGGGCTACCGATCGGCCCCGGCGTGGACCCGCGCTGAGCCGCGGACCCGAACCGGAGATCGGCGCCACCGGCGGTCTGGGCACCGCCTGGCCTGCGGAGGGTGGCGTCCGACGAGAGAGGCGCCCCGCCTGCGACGGCGGGGCGCCCTCTCGTCGGGATTCAGGATGCGTATGCGGGGGTGGGTTGCTCAGCGCGGACGCCGGGGCCAAGCAGCAGCACACCCACCGCGATGGCGAGCATGAAGAATCGGGACGGCAGCGGAAGCATCGTCACGACCCCGCCGACGATCAGCAGGTTGGTCGCGGTCCCGCGCAGGCCGGCTCGGCGCAGTGCCACGGCCAGGACGATGGCGCAGATCCCCGAGACCAGGCCGCTGAGGATGAAGGTCGGCGGCACCGCCGCGGGTGGGTTGTTGATCAGGTCCGGCATCCGTTCAAGCAGGTGGGGCACGACGAGCGCCAGCGTCGAGGCCGCACCCACGGTGACCGCGGTGCTGAACCCGAGCACGAGCAGCGCGCCACGCCCCACAGCCGAGAGCACGCCCACGTATCGCACCACCACCCCGAGCAGGCCGACGGCCAGCAACGAGGCCGCGACGAAGGTCGCCCAGCCCGCCACGGTTGCCCCCGACGAGGTCATCATGTTGTCCTCGGCCCGCCCCTCGATCACGAAGACGGTCACGAGTGCCGCCAGGGCCAGGACGCCACCAGTGATCGCTGCGAGCCCTGCGCTCCGCACGAAGCCTGCTATTCCAAGGTCGTTCATGTCACCCTCCGGGGACCGTGTGGGCGACCCTGTTGTCGCCGCACCCCGACACTGGCCCCAGCCCACCTGTCCCCACATCGGCCGGGGAGGCGGAGTGGATCGTTCGCAGGTACCGACGACGGAGTACCACGGAACGATCCCGGGGTGCCGAACGTGGCTCTATCCTCCGGGAATGGAGCTCACGCGCCCCCGAACGTGGGACTGGGACGCCATCACCCTGTGGCTGCCGGTGATTGGCGTGGCCGCGGTGTCGCAGACCAAGCTGGGGCTCGAAGAGCCGTGGACCGGATCCGATGCCGTCCTTGCGCTGACGAGCCTCATGCAGGCGGCGCCGCTGGTCGCCCGCCGTCGCTACCCGTTGGTGACGGCTGCCCTGATCGCGGTGGCACTCCCGGTCCAGGAGGTCCTCGGCGGGGCCCTGTCGTTCGGGTCCTTCGTCGCCGTCCTCGTGGCCACCTACTCCGTGGGCCGACACGCCAGCGCCCGTGCGGCCCTGCTGGGTGCTGGTCTCATCCTGCTGGGGCTCATGCTGGGGACTCGCGACCGGTTCCCCGAGGATGCACCCGAGCTTGTCTTCCCGCTCTTCTACGTGTCTGCAGCGACGGTCATCGGGGCGGTCGTCAAGCGGCTGAGCGAGCAGGCGCGCCAGCTGTGGGAGCTCAACCAGGCGTTGGCCCGCGAACGCGATGCCACCGCGCGGCTCGCCGTCGCGGGCGAACGGATGCGGCTCTCCAGAGACCTGCATGACTCAGTCGCCCACACCCTGACCGTTGCGGTCGTGCAGGCAGAAAACTGCGAGCTGGCGATCGACAACGACCCACTCGCCGCCAAGTCCGCAGCCATGGCCATCCAGGAAGCTGCCCGACGTGGGCTGTCTGAGCTGCGTTCGGTGCTGCGAGTCCTTCGCGATCCCGAAGCCCCGATCGGCGCGTCCGGGCTGGCCGACCTCGGACTGCTCGCCACCGTGGTGTCCGAGTCGGGGCTCGACGTCGAGCTACAGTTCCGTGGCGACAGCTCGACGGTTCCCGCTGATGTCGGGCATCAGCTCTTTCGGGTTGCCCAGGAAGCACTCACGAACGTGATGAAGCACAGCGCCACGAAGACAGCAACCGTCCACGTGGCAATCACCGACACCGTCGTCGAGCTGAGCGTCACCGACACCGGACCCTCGTTGACCCGTGGGCTTGCCTCGGGCGGCCATGGTGTGACCGTGATGGCCGAACGCCTTGCCGACCTCGGTGGCGAGGTCGCGGCCGGGCCGTATCAGTCGGGTTACCGAGTCCGTGCCTGCGTTCCGCTGACTCACCGGGTGGAGGCGTGATCCGCGTCCTGGTCGCCGACGACCAAGACCTGATCCGCGAGGGCCTGGCGTCGATCCTCGACAAGCAGGAGGACATCGCGGTGGTTGCCACCGCCTCCACCGGGGCTGACGCCATGCGGCAGGCGCGCGCCCACCACCCGGATGTGACGCTGATGGACATCCGGATGCCGGGCACCGACGGCCTGGAAGCAACCCGGCAGCTGCTCGCCGACACGCCTGCGCCCACGCGGGTCGTCGTGCTCACCACCTTCGACCAGGACGACCTGGTCATCCAGGCACTTCGCAGCGGCGCCAGCGGATTCTTGCTCAAGGACTTGCCCCGCCAGCAGCTCGTCGACGCGATCCGCGCCGTCCACGCCGGCGACCTGCGGCTCTCTCCCAGTATCACCCGCCGCCTGGTGGACCGGCAGCGGCAGCGTGCGGCGCAACCAGAACAGCTGACGGCACTGCAGCGGCTCAGCGAGCGGGAGGCGGAGGTCCTCCAACTCATCGCCCGAGGCAAGAGCAACGCAGAGATCGCCGCCGAGCTGTTCTTGAGCGAGTCGACGGTGAAGACCCACGTGGGCAGGATTCTCGGAAGGGTCGGTGCCCGTGACCGCGTGCAGCTGGTCATCTTCGCCTACGACACCGGGCTTGCCGACTGACTGCCCGTACGCCTCGTGTCAGTCCTCGCTGAGGTGGCCAGTGGCGGGGTCGATGTTCGCGAGGAAGTCACGGATGTTGGCGCGGTGCTCGTCCAACGACAGGTTCCGCGCCGGTGAAAGGCCGAATCCGTACCCAGGGTTCGGCCCGCTCAGCCACGTGTACCCCGTGCCGCCTGCCTGCTCTGGTCGGATGGCGAACAGCTCACCGTCGACCTCGAGCGTCACTGATGGGACGTCCGGGTCAATCTCGGGCTCTGGAGCGACGCCTGGCTCCGCAGCTGGGTCTGGAGTCGCGTCGTCCGGGTAGATGGCCTTCACAGAACCATCATCGCGATGCCTCCGGCTGGTCGCACGGGCTGCCGCGACGGACCGGTCAATCGATCAGGACGGTTCCCTCCCATTCAGCGTCGAACTCGAGCATCGCGTCCCACTCCTCCACGATGGGCAGATACTGCTGCCACCAACGCTCGAAGCGATCACCGGACATGGCCTCGTTGCGACGACCTCTGCTCGGCCACCGTTGGATGGCGAGAAGAGTGCTCTCGTCCAGCTGCTCCAGCTCGAGCTGGACCTGCGGGTCCAGCCGTGCGTAGTGCGGGATAACTCTGCCGCGGACGAACGCGACGACTGTGCTGCGGTCGACCCCCTGGCGCAACCGCCACCGCTTGTACAGGGTGAGCTTGGCAGGCTGCGGAGTCACACGGTGATCTTGCCTGAGTCTGGTCTCGCGCACTTCCGCGAGGCCAGCGATGTCCGCTTCGCCTGGACTCGTGCCCGGGGTGGCGTACCCGTCAGTCACGACGTTGACCTGACCAGTGGCTCGTCGTGCCAGCGTCCTCCCTCCTGTACCGGCCTCGACTCTCTCCCTGGTGGCGCACGACCAGCAGTAACTGAGTGGCGACGGCGAGCAGGGTTGGCCCGGCGAAGGTCCACAGCCCAGAGCGAAGGCCGAATACGAGCACGACGACGGACATGAGCGCCAGCGATAACCACCGATACGCGCGATCCCGCCCCGCCGCCATCACCCACCCAAGAGCGCCGGCCGTCCAGACGCTAACCCCGAGAGTGCCTAGGCCCCGCTGCAGGGCGATGCCGCCGAGGACGACGGCAACAGTGGCGCCGACGAGCTTCCAGGTTCGCTCTGCCATCAGCGGTACTTCCCGGCCTGGTCGGTGCACCTACGTCCCTGACGGCACGAGCTGACGAGGTCGCTGACACAGAAGGAACAACAGGGGGCGGCGCACGACACACAAGCCCATGGCCCGCCCTTGCAAGTCCAAGCGCACGGGCCGCAGCACGACGCGATGCAACTGTAGTTCCAGGAGTAACAGGTGCAGCGGTGGCAGTGGGTGCTACCACATTGGCTATTGCTCGAACATCCGCTGGCCAGGGCCACCATCGGTGCCCGATCCTCCGAGCCAATCGCGGTGAGTACCGCCCAGGAGCGGCGGAGCCCCAAATTCATGAGAGCTGGCGGGCCAAGTGGGCGCCGGTGTAGGTCTGCGACTTCTCGCCGGAGCTCACGACCAGAGTGGGGTTCATGGCGCGTCGGGCCCAAGGCTGTCTCTTCGCCACGAGGCCATCTCCGGCGAGGACAGAGGCACAATCGTCAACCTCCCATCCGACGCTGAAGCAGCGGACTTGGCGACGGAGCGGCAGCCCCCACGGCTGGCGTCGAATCCTGAGTGGAGTCCATGTGCGACGTGTCACACACATTCCCTCTCATCCCCAGGGCGACCCCCTTGTCGCCCCTCGAGCGACGAAGGCTAGTGACCGCGATGTACGGCGTAAAGGCCCCGTCCCGGCCGGTCCCGATCTCGAGCCTGGAGCACAACGAGGTGCCTGTGCCGTGGACAGTGCGCTCTGGTGTTGGTCCGCTGACCCATCCCTTCCCGCGCTCAAGTGGGCTTCGTCGTGGCGGAAAGGGAATCGGTCAGCCGCGGAAACTTCAGGCACCTCCACCGCGTCGTTTCTGGCCCCGCCATTGCACGTAGACCGCCCCGTGCGAACAAGAAGAAGCCCCCTCCGCCAGGTCGACACTGGTCAGAGGGGGCTTCTTGCTCGTGGGCGATACTGGGTTCGAACCACTGTCCCGCACAGTCAGGGTATGCTGGCCCTACCTGCACAGATAGGCCGTTGACCTGCTGATACATAACACACTGGCGCCTCATTCTAGTGCCCATGTATGAGCATGGGTACGCTCCTGATCTGGCACGATTCTGGCACGAGGGAGGCGACAGTGAGTCAGCGTGGAGGCGGCAACAACAAGGGCCGCAAGGATTCCTTCGGCAGCATCCGGCGACTGCCGTCCAAGCGGTACCAGGCCCGGTACACCGGCCCGGATGGGCGCACCCACACCGCGCCGACGACCTTCGACACCCGGGGCGATGCGCAGACGTGGCTGTCCATGCAACGCGCCGACATCGCTCGCCGGCGCTGGCGCCCCGCGCCGAGTGATGAGACCCGACTGGGCGAGTACGCCGAGCGGTGGCTGGCCGGTCGCGAGCTCAAACCCACCACCCGCTCCCACTACCGGCAACTGCTTGACAGGATGATCGCGCCTACCCTTGGGGCGCTGTCCCTGACGGACCTCTCCCCCGACGTGATCCGCCGCTGGCACGCCGACCTCGGCACCGACCGGCCGACGCTCCGAGCGCATGCCTATGGGCTGCTGAGGACGATCCTCGGGACTGCGGTAGACGACCGGCTGCTGGACTCCAACCCCGCGGTGATCCGGGGCGCGGGGAACGCGAAGCGGGTGAAGAAGGTCCGCCCCGCCTCCGTCGACGAGATCGAGGCCATCGCAGCGCACATGCCCCAGCGATATCGCCCGATGGTGCTCTTGGCCGCGTGGTGTGCGCTGCGCTTCGGGGAGCTGGTCGAGCTGCGACGGGCCGATGTCGACCTCCGGCATGGCGTGATCCGGGTCCGGCGTGGCGTGACCCGCAGCGGCGGGGAAGTAATCGTGGGCACCCCCAAGACCGACGCCGGAGTTCGGGACGTGGCAGTCCCGCCGCACCTGCTGCCCATGATCGAGGACCACCTGGCCGGCCTTGGCGACCGCTCCCCCGCCGCGCTGCTGTTTCCGGCACGCGATGGACAGTCGCACATGGCCCCCTCCACGCTCTACAAGGTGTTCTATCCCGCCAGGGAGGCCGCCGGCAGGCCCGACCTGCGCTGGCACGACCTGCGCCACACCGGGGCCGTGCTCGCCGCACAGTCCGGCGCCACCTTGGCTGACCTGATGTCACGCCTCGGCCACACGACCCCACAGGCCGCGCTGATCTACCAGCACTCCGCCGCGGGCCGTGACGCACAGATCGCCGCTGCCATGAGCCGCCAGGTACAGGACCAGAGAAGCGGGGCATGAACGGCTGAGCGTCATCCCGGGGGAACTACGGCGCCTGTGATGCCGAGGTCTGTAACTGCTAAGGCCCCCAGTGAAGCTGTGATGACGCTCGCCCGCGGTGACCTGGCCTGGTGACTGCTGCCTCCGAGCTGTTTCCCCGCCATGGACACCACGCTCGGCCATGGCTTCTCGGACGACAGAGTCAGGGGATGCGAGGGAGGGGCCCCGGGCGCCCCCGGGACGTGACCTTGGTCACATTTGGCCGCAAGCACCTCTCCAATGGGCACGTAGCAGCTGCGTGCTAACAGCGGCCAACTGGGGGCCATCGGGGTGCCAACGGGGGTGTGATCGCGTCCAACGAGGTCCAGACGGGGGTCCCGGTGCGATCACGGGGCGGGTTGCGTTCCATCGCGTGGACGCCCATACCGTCGAGCTAGCACAAAGGGGCACGGCCCCGCCGCACAGGGAACGACCTCGTTCACCTACAGCGAACCCCCGGCCAGAAATCCTCCAAGACACGGCCGGGGGAACGCCCTACCACACCTCCCACACAGGAAGGCGCACCCAATGGTCGCACGCGCACCCCGTTCCACCCACTCGCGGCCCCGCTGGGAGTCGATCAACGACGCCGCCGACCGGCTCGGGGTCCACCACCAGACGGTCAGGCGGTGGGTGAGCGCGGGCCGCCTGGAGGCCGTCCGGTTCGGCCCCCGGGTCCTCCGCGTCCGCGTTGAGGACGTCGACCGGCTGGGCACTCCCCTCCCCACCGCGGGCGGCGGTCCGCTTGTGGGCTGATCACTCCGCTGAGGAGGCGGCACGCGGCACCCGGTGTAACAACTTCGCCGGAACGGACCACAGGGAAGAACTCAAGGTCGCGGCCCGGACCATCCTGTGGAACTGCGGGGTCCAGTGGGGCCCGAACCGCATCAACCGCCTCGTGGTCCGGTTCTCGGAGCGAGTCGAGCGCAATAACTTCAACTTCTTCGACTTCCTGGCCAACGCCGTCCAGCTCCACGCCGACCAGCGACGCCGCGCCCTGGCCGACCCCGACGTCCAGCGGGTCATCACCTACGCCGACCCCACCGGGGAAACCGCCGTGCGAAACGTGCTGCACCAACGGGGCGAGTCGTGAACCGGGGCGTCGGAGCCACTGCCCCCACACCCCCGACCAGCGTGGGCCCCCCGGTGGGCGAACCGAGGGGCCACCAGGTCACGGAAGGGTGGGGAACTAGTGACCCCGAAACCACCGGGGACCCTGTCACGGCGCCGCTGGCGACACTCCCGCGTGACGAATGGGGTCTGCCGGTCCTCGATATCTACCTGGCGTACCTGGAGGGGTATGAGGTCGGGGTGGTCGACGGCCGCGAGCAGGGCCGCGAGCACGTCCTGGCCGACATCGACGCCTCATGCCGTGAGGCCGTTCGGCTCGGCCGCGAGAACATCGGCGTCCATGCCGCCCGGCAGCGGGAGGGGTGGGGTGTGTGAGCTATCTGGACCGCATCCGCACCGGCGCGTGGCTGGACGCCCAGGAGTTCCCGCCGATGTCCTGGGCCGTCCACGGGCTGATCCCCGAGGGGTTCGGGCTGTTCACTGGCCCACCGAAGGCCGGCAAGTCATGGGCCGCCCTCGGCATCGGCCTGGCCGTCGCCAGCGGCACCAAGGCGCTCGGCAAGGTCCCCACCGGGCAACCGCGGCCCGTGCTGCTGCTCGCCCTGGAGGACGGCGACCGCCGGCTGCAGGGCCGCTGTCGCTACCTGCTGGTCGATGGGGAGCCGATCCCACCCCAGCTGCACTACGTCACCGCCTGCACCCCTGGCGACGTCGTGCCGCTGATTCGTGAGTGGCTGGAGGTCCACGGCCACGAGCGGCCCCTGGTGATCCTGGACACGCTCGGCAAGGTCATGCCGCCGGCGATCCCCGGGGAGGGCGCCTACCAGCGTGACTACCGGATCGGATCGGTGCTCAAGACCAGCGTCGACCAGCACCCCGGCTCGTGCTTGCTGGTGGTCCACCACACCCGCAAGGCCGGCGCCGAGGACTGGATGGACAGCACGTCCGGCACCAACGGGCTCAACGGTGCGGCCGACTTCACCGTCAACCTGTCCCGGCCCCGCAACAAGGACGCCGGCATCCTGCGGGTCACCGGCCGAGACGTGGCCGAGGATGAGTACGCGATCACGACGGCCCAGGGCAGCTGGACGCTGGACGGCGACGCCCTGGCGGACGCTGCCCGGAAGGCGCAGGAGGCGCGGGCAGTCGAGGGCCTGGGAGACAGATCCGCCGAGATCGTCCGCTACGTCTCCGAGCACGAGGACGGCGTGAAGCCCACCGACGTGGCAGCCGCGCTCGGGATGAGCAACGACGACGCCGGGCGCTACATGAGGCGCCTGGCCGACGCCGGGAAGCTCACCAAGATCGGCCGCGGGGTCTACACCAACCGTGTCCGAACCGTCCGAATGTCCGAAACCCAGGAAGGCGCTCCCCTCCCATTCGGACACTCGGACACTTCGGACAGGGGGAGGGACTGCCACGGCTGCGGATACCCGCTCCCGGACATCGCCCTCACCGAAGGCTGGGACACCCACCCCGCATGCACGGAGGCCGCGTCATGAGCAACCCAAGGCCATCGCACCCCCTTGCATTCCGGCGGGGGTCCCGAATCCACCGGCCAACCCATTACCGAGGGCATCACCCACGCCCGGGGCTGCCCCGGCCAGCGGGCGACCTGCCGCGACGGAATCCACCACGCACTCATGCACTGCGATGAGTGCGAGCCGGCTCCGGGGTGCCACCACGGCGTGACTGGACCGGAACCGACACGTGAGCCAGCAACCGCGCACACACCGCCTCGAGGAGGAGCCATGCCCCGCAAGCTCGATCTTCCGCACCGCTGGCCAACCCACAAGTACCGGGCCACCATGCGGCGTCGCTACCCCCGAACTTGCAGCAGCAGCGGCCGTCACAAGCGCCGCCGACCACGGCGCAGATGGCCGAGTCGCTCGTCCGGCGCGGGCTGGCCTCCCCGGCCATTCTCGGCCCCTGGCACAAGCGGGCCGAGGCACCGGCGCGGGACGCCGGAGAGCAGTGAGCCCACCGCGACCACCGCACCAACCTGACCGAGGCCCTCCGGCACGGGCCGCAGCCGCCCGTGCCGCCCGCCTGACCGAAACCCCATCTTCGAAAGGAACGACCATCATGAAGCTGAACGAGAAGCTCATTGCTCCCCTCACCAACCAGGGCGAGGCCGCGAAGGCCGTCCGGGCCACCAGGACCAACCCCGTCCTGGCCGAGGCCGTGCGTGCGATCCCCGCCTACGTCAAGGCCCAAACCGCGTACGACCACCTGGTGGCCCAGCTCGCCGCGATTCCGGACCCGCCGGTCGAGGCCAGCCTGGCCGCCGACCTGCACGCCACCATCACCGCCGGCAAGCCCCTCCCCGCCGACCTGGTCGAGACCGTCGCGGCCCGCCAGGCACAGGGACAGGCATACGTCCACACCCAGACCTTGCTGTCCCACCTCGCGGCGCAACTTCTCCAGCAGCGTGACGCCACCGTGACGGCCAACACCGACACTGCCCTCACTCACCTGCAGGACGTGGTGACCGAGACCATCGCCGAGCTCACCGACATCATCGCCGTCCCCGACGACGCGCTCACCGCAGCCGAGGCCGGGCACTCCGAGCAGTGGAAGCGCCGCCACGAGCTGCTGACCACCTACCGGCACGCCCGGCAGGCCCAATGGCTGCTGTGCCAGGCGGCCACCAAGGGCGGCACCGGTCTCAGCGACCAGGCGCAGCACACGTGGACACACGCCGCCTACATCCCGGACGCCGAGCGGCACTGGGAGGACCCTGACGACTTCGCCCACTACCTGGCTCGTGGGTGGAAGCCCGACCCCCACGGCGACCGCATCACCTTGACCCCGCCCTACCCCGACCGCCCCGACCACGACGCCTGGGGGCGGTGGCTGGCCACCACCCAGATCACCCCCTGGGTTCCCAGCCTGGACCAGCTACAGGCCCGCGTCGCCCGCCTGGCCAACCTGGCCAGCGCGGTCACCACCAACAAGGCCACCCCGGCACGCATTAGCGCCCGCACCGCCTGACCCCACCCCCCGATAGAGGAGGCACCCATGTCCCAGGACCCCTTCAGCTTCCCCGAGCCCTACCGGGTGGACCCCCGCGATAAGCACACCCTGGGCCGGCTCCGGTACGCCGCCCACCGAGGCGACGCCCGCGCCCGCCTCACCCTCCGGGAGCTGACCGCCGACCGCGCAACCAACACTGCCGCCGAACCACCCGGCGACACCAGCAGCCGCGACCCCAACCGGACCGTCAAGAGCGGCCGCACCATGTACGAAAACAGGCAGCGCGACCGCGCACAGACCCGACACGACGGGCCCAGCGCATAAACCGCCGGCCACCCCCCCGGCGGGGGACCCCCACCCCCCTCCCCGGTAGTACCGCAGGGGTCTGCGCAATTTGGTGTGTACGGTTTCGGGGTTCGCCCTCCTGGTGGTACGACATCCGAGGGCGCCGGCTCTTCCGAGGTACTACATAACGAAGAAAGCGAGGCTTCGCTCCGCGGTCACACTATCGCGAGGAACGAGGAGAGCGCCATCCGCCGACCCTGTCCTCATCGTGCCACCTTGTGCGAGAGCCCGGAAAGGCTCCGCGCACCTACTCAATACCGAAGTCGAATCCGCCTCGCTGGTGATGGCCAAACCGCTCTCTCAGGAAGTTGCCCGTACTAGTGAGGTCGGACGAAGTGTGTCGATGCCGATTGGAATGGAGCGTATCGGCCTGGTGTGAGAGCAACTGTAGCTGATCGGCCAGCTCCTCGTTTGGCGTCTTCCCGTTAGGCTGCTGCTTCTCCACCATGTTCGGCGGTATGGCTAGGTACCCTTGAAGAACTGCTGGCAGATACTCCCTGACCATGGCCTCCAGTTCGTACTCGAATCTGGCATCCCCAAGCGACTGTTGTCTTTCCGCGTCGATGACAGCGTCTAGCGTGTGAGACGTCTCCAGAATCGATACGTAGGCATCAGCCGGGAGGCGCTGCTTGTTCTGCTTTGCGTGCGACGT
The DNA here is from genome assembly GCF_009602535.1 of Ornithinicoccus halotolerans. Taxonomy (GTDB): domain Bacteria; phylum Actinomycetota; class Actinomycetes; order Actinomycetales; family Dermatophilaceae; genus Ornithinicoccus; species Ornithinicoccus halotolerans. The sequence continues at coordinate 20,159 of NZ_WIQI01000030.1, forward strand.
AACCCATGCCAAGGAGCGTGAAAGCTCATCCGCAGAAGATCGTGACGGCAAGGCTGGTTGCTGCGGCTGGCTGGGCCGAACGGAGGCAGTCATATGCTGCTGCTCCGCTGTTGCCGCAGGGGGGACTGGTGAACCTCTCCTACTCAACCACAAGTCGCGCAACTGGTAAGAGCGCACCGTCGATGCGCCCATAGAGCTCAGCCCTAGAACGGCGGAGAGCCCGTCCAATGCGGTCCCCGTTGGAAGAGCGAGCGCCACTGAGAATAGGAACGCGTACACAGCTCCTTCAAGAGCAACCCTCTTATGCTTGGCACCTACCCCTATGATCAGCAAAAGAAAGGCGACAAAAGGAAAGAAGACGACAGCAAGTACTATCTTGATGATGTTACCTGTAGAAAAGCGGGACATCATCGACCCTGGGGGGGCTGCATGGCCGCGGCATCAGAGGCATGGCTGCGTTCCAGATGAGCTCGAGCTCGACCGACCTGCCCCTCAAGAACCTGCACTGTCTGTTTCATGGACTGGGCCGCTTCGGCCTTGTACCGGTCGATCTCGTCCATCGCCTGGAAGACGTTATCAAAGGCCTGTTGCAACTTGGCAGGGTCGATTGTTGCCCTTGCCGCATTCTCGTGTATGGCAGCGCCTTGAGTGCGGAGCAGCTCTGACGTCGACACGATCATGTCCGAGGTAGTCGAGTTCAAAGCGTCGATCTGCGCCAGCACGATCTTTTGCTGCGCCAGCGCCTGCGCCACGATAACAGCGACTCGCAGCGCTGCCAGCGTCGTGTTGAGCGCTCGGTCTACTCCTTTAATCAGCTCGGAGTTATTCTTCCTGACCACATCTAGGGCTAGATACCCCTGAATAGATACCGCCATCTGAGTCATGAGGTCTTGATGCCGCTGGCGGACGTAGAAAAGGGCCTCTGACTCTAGCGTGGAAGCGTCCTCTGCGTCGCCCTCGTTGCGGAGGTCTGCGATTCGCCGTTCCAGCCCGTCGCCGAGGTGACGCGCCAGCACAGCGTAGTTCGCCAACTGCCCGATCGCCTCCCACAGCGCGTCTCGCTCCGTCTGGATGGCAGCGCTGTCCTGCCGTAGTTCGTCCTGCCCACCCTTAAGTGCCTTGGTGATGGCGTTCAACTGTGCTTGTGCGGACTCATACTTCATGAAGTAGCGCTGGACGGCCTTGCCGCCGGGTAGAAACCTCAGGACGCGCTTCGTGCCGGTCAGATCATGACGCTTAGGGTCTAACTCCGTCACGATCTGCCGCAACTCGACCAGCGTCTTGCCGGTACGCGACGCAGGATCCTCGCCAGTGGATGTCAGCGCCGCAGCGGGCCTCCTCAACATCCTGTTTGAGGAGGCACCGGCCTGCTGCATCGTTCCCTCACCGAGCCGCGTCAACTGCGCCAGCTTGGTCTGAAACTCGGGGCTCTGCAGGGGGGTAGCCAGCAAATCGTCAAGGAACTTCCCGGCGGTATCAGCATGCCGCTGCTGCGCATCGGCATCGACCAAGACCATGCCGCCAACCTTTTCCGGCTCGTGAACGACCACCTCCGCCGGCGGCTGCGGCGGCTCCAGCACCAGGGCGTTCTCTACCTCCGGAGGCGGGCTCGAGCCGAGGTCGAGAGGGTTGGACATGGCATGCTCCTTGGGGTGGGTGAACCGGTCCTAGTCTGACAGGGTTTCAATCCTGTCGTTGGCTACCGCGGCTGGCCAGTTCGGCGCCTGCCAAGCTTGCTGGTCAACAGGCCCTACTCACAGCCAACGCCGTCGCCGTCGCGGTCCAAGTGGCCTGCGTACCCAGGTTCGCCCCGGCGAACTGGAGCCGCTCCGGCCTCGCGGGCCGCGGTGCAGTTCTTGTAGTAGACCGACCCGCCGGTGTTGCTGCCCGAGCCCGACGACTCCGAGCTGCCAGAGCCCGAACTGCTAGAGCTCGAGCTGCTAGAGCCTGAGGACGAGCCGGAGTTGGTGGACCCCGAACCGGTGCACACGAAGTTCTCTTCCACCCGGGCGTCTGCCTTCACGTAGCGCTGCTCGCGGGTATGCTCACCGTATCCGTCGCGGGAGTCGTACCGGGCGTTGGCATACCCCTTCTCGATCAGAGCAAGTCCGGCGTCGGTCTTGCCGAAGTCCAGGTAGCGCAAGATGCGGTCGTACCGGTCTCGGTCATCACGTGCCCCGGCCACGAGGGTCACCTGCTTACCGAGCACAAGAGATTCCATATGCTCGGTGGCCACGGTGTACCCACACTCGCCACGCTCGGGCGTGTCGATTCCGATGACCCGCACCCGCTCGCCGTTAGACAGATCCACGGTGTCACCGTCCACGACATTGGTAACCGTCGCGGTCTGCCGCTTCTCGGCGTCCTCCCTGGCCTTCCGCTCGGCTTCGGCCTTCCGCTCGGCTTCGGCCTTCCGCTCGGCTTCGGCCTTCCGCTCGGCCTCAACCTTCCGTTCGGCCTCAGCCTTCCGCTCGGCCTCCTCCTTGGCCCGCGCCTCCTCCTTGGCCCGCTCCTCGGCTTCCGCCTCAGCCTGCGCCCGCGCCTCGGCCCGAGCCTTCTTCTCCGCCTCGGCCTCAGCCTTGGCCTCCTCAGGCTTCTCATCCCCTTCAGCGTCGACATCCGTCTCCGCGGCATCTGCCTCGGCCGCTGCCTCCGCCGGTGCGTCCGGCGCGGCCACCGTGTCGTCCTCGCCCCCGAACAGGACCCCAACCACGATCACGAAGGCGATAAGCCCCGCGAAGGCGATCGCGCCCCACTTCAGGATGCTCTTGATGACGCCCACAGTGGCCCCTCTCCGGTCTCCGGCGGCAGTGCAGCACAGCGGAGCCCCTGGAAGGTTTCTAGGTGTAGCGACCCCTGACGACTGAGCCTGAAGGGGTTATCGGAACGAAGCAAGGAACGTTACTGATTCGTTACACCGACGAAACCACGCTGAGGCTCCCCTTGCGGTCGTTCGCATAATGGGGATCATGGCCAGGCGGGGGAACCGGATCGTACTGGCGGCGTCGGCTGTGCTGGTTGCCGCCGGTAGCTCCGCAGTGACCTGGGCGGTGCTGAACCAGGAGCCCGCCCCGCCGGCGCCTCGGTCGACCGGCCTGTCGACGGTCCAGACAGCAGAGCCGTCTACCGCGCCTGCCACCACGTCTCGCCCCGCGACAGAAGCCGCCACCGCGGACACGGCAACGAAGAGGCCCGACCGCGAGCCCGAACCTCAGGTGGCGGCGATGCCCCGGTCGGCGCCTGCATCGATCGAGATCCCGGCCATCGACGTCAGCTCGCCCCTGCACTCATTGGGCCTCAACGACGACGGCACCCTGCAGGTGCCCTCTGGTGAGCGCTACGACGAGGCCGCCTGGTACGACGGCTCTCCCACCCCGGGGGAGATCGGGCCCGCGGTCATCGAGGGCCACGTCACAAGTCAAGGCGCGACTCCCTCGGTGTTCTTCGAGTTGGGCGCGCTCGAGCCCGGGGACCGGGTGCGGGTGACCAGGGAGGACGGTTCCGTAGCGGTCTTCGAGGTCTACGCCGCCGACTCCTTCCCCAAGGACGCCTTTCCCACCATGGCGGTGTACGGCAACACCGACCGGCCCGAGCTGCGGCTAATCACCTGCGGTGGCGAGTACGACACTGACGCTCGGGCGCACGTCGACAACGTCGTGGTGTTCGCTCGACTCGTATCGACGGCCTAAGAGAGAACAACGGCGCTGCCACCCTCTCCCGCGCGAGAGGGTGGCAGCGCCGTTCTTCGTGTAGGTGTCGGCTTGCTTCAGTCGCGAGCCTCGCGGCGACCGGCCAGGATCAGACCGCCGGCGCCGGCCGCCAGGGCGAGCGCGCCGCCAGCGAGCATCCCCTGGTTCTCGAAGCCGCTGGTCGAGCCGCCGCCGGTGGCGACGCCACCAGAGGGCACGTTCGTGACCTGGTCGTCGTCGTCCTCTTCCGCGGTCCCGCTGCCGACGGGGGTCTCGTTGCGCGCCGGATCCGAGTACTCGGCGTAGCTCTCGCAAGCGACACCGTCGTCGTCCCCGTCGAGGCCGTGCGGATCGCTTGGGTCCGACAGATACTCCGCCTGGGCTGCCGCCTGGGATTCGAAGTCGGCGCAGTCGAGGTCACCGGTGTGAGAGTCGGCGACAGCCGGACCGGCCAGCATCAGCGTGCCCGTGATGGCCAGAGCAGAGGTCATGGTTGTACGTCCAAGTCGCATGGAAGTCCCCTCGTAGTCGCATGGATAGTGGCCCGCGCCACGCTAACAGCGCCTAAATGAACCCTCAAGGGTCGCTGGGAGCACCCTGGGCGAGCCCACCCAATCGACCGGGTCGCTGAGCCACCACGGCATGCACTCAGGGAGCGCGCCGTTCGAAGGTCGTCCGACACTCCCAGACCACGGCGCAGTCGTACTCAATCAGGAGATCGATGAGGTCATCGCTTGGGCGGACCGGAAGAAGCAGCGCCTTCGACTTGTGGTCGAGGAATCGCGCATAGTCAAGCACCTGGCCGAGCCCCGCACGAACGTAGGTGCGGGCTGCTGATGCCTTCGCCTCCACCAGCTCCTCGGTCGCTTTGTTATAGATGTCCGTGAAAATGTAGCCACCCCCGGGAATCGGGACACGGTGCCTTACGGTGGCCTGCCCCCGGGCCCTCAGCCACTCCGTGTACCGAGCGACCAACTTGGCCTCCCGGCGCACGGCAGCCTTCGGCTCGTCCGGTCGCTGCGCGGCGTACTTGTCGACGTTGCTTGCCTCCACCGGAAGCTCCTCGGGAGTCGCCGCGTCCAGGTCTGCCTCGTCCTTCGAGTCTTTGAGGACGTGCCCCAGCGGAGACAGCCGGAACACCAGTACCGACCGCATTTCGCCTTCGCGATCGAGGGCATCCGCCCGGTAGTACGGCGGGTCGGCCAGTGCGAACGCGCCAAGGTAGGTGGTCTCGCGCCCTTCGCTACGGAACACCCGGACCGTCCGCCCGAGACGCTCCGCATCCATGAGCGACTTGTTGCCGCCCGTCCACAGCGACTGGTCGCCTACCTGACCATCACCCGTGTAGTGCAGGCTGCCGTCCAAGTGCCAGCCGTCGTACTTGTAACCGAAGGCCTCGCCAGCGCTGGGATTCGTAAACAAGAAGACGCTCTGCGCCTTCACCGCGGGCTCCATGCCGCCGTAGCGGCCACCGCCCCACCGGTCGTGAAGCTCCCTGCGCAGCAGGGTTTCTCCAACCTCGACATCCCAATCCGACATAGCTGCAGCAAATCACACGTACCTGCCCCCTACTGGAGACGCCGGCGGTAGCGGCCGCTATCAACGCCGCCCTTGGGGGTCGGCTATCCGCAAGTTACACAACCTGTGACATGTCGCTAACCTTGAGGGCTCACTCTCCTGCCGGGCAATACTGACGAGCCAGCCCGCCACCACCTGACGCAGTACGTCGAGCACACACGACACTCGAGCCAGTGGGGCACCTGGGAGCTGGTGCGATTGGCCCGCCTGAGTCCCCGCTGCGCAGGCATGGATCTGGCACGTATCTGGCACAAGAACGGGGCACGCATGCGTTTGCGCTGGCCAGAGGGCCTTCTCTCTGGTGGGCGATACTGGGTTCGAACCAGTGACCTCTTCCGTGTCAAGGAAGCGCGCTACCGCTGCGCCAATCGCCCGAGTCGTGGAGCTGGAAGTGGCTCCGCTGCGAGGTGGAGACGGGATTCGAACCCGTGTAGACGGCTTTGCAGGCCGTTGCCTCGCCTCTCGGCCACTCCACCGCGAGGCATCGGTGGTGCCTCCGAGCGGACGACCGGTCTCGAACCGGCGACCTCAACCTTGGCAAGGTTGCGCTCTACCAACTGAGCTACGTCCGCAACTCTCCTCGGGGTGTCCCCGCGGGCTCGAGGAACATTAGCCGACGAGCGTGCCACCGAACAAATCGGGTCACCCCTGCTGGTCCTCTCCCCGCTCCACCGGGGTCAGCGTGCGCCGCTTGTCCGCCGGCGTCCGGACCTGCTCCCACCAGTCCGCGGCCCGCACCACCGGCCCGCGGTACTCCGGCGGCGGCCACAGCCGGCGGATCCCGGCGTTGAGCGCCGCGCCCAGCAGCACCGCGATCGCCAGCAGGTAGAACCAGATCAGCACGATGATCGGTGTCGCCAGCGGCCCGTAGATCGAGGGCCCACCCACGGCCTCGCCCGCGAACCGGCGCACCAGCATCGAGGCCATCACCCAGATGACGACGACCAGGACGGCCCCCGGGATGTCGCGGACGAACGGTGACCGCTGCGGGGTGGCCACGTGGTAGAGGCCGGTGAGGCTGAGCAGGCCGAGCAGGCTGACCGTGGGCCAGTACCCGCCGATGAGGACGTCCAGCCCGCCGGGCAGCCAGTCACTCAGCAGCGAGGGCCCGAGCAGCACGAGCGGGAAGATCACGCTGCCGACCAGCAGCGTGGCCAGGTACAGCGACAGGCTGAGCACGCGGGAGCCGATGACCCCTCTCGCTCCGCTCTGGCCGTACATGATCGAGATGGTGTCGAGGAACACGTGCAGCGCCCGGCTCCCGGACCACAGCGACAGCACGAACCCCAGCGAGATCAGCTCCGGCCGGCCACCGGCCAGGGTGTCCCGGACGGTCGGCACGATGATGTCCTGCACGACCTCCGGGGTCAGGAAGCGCAGTGACCAGGTCTCGATGGCGCGGCTGACGTTGGTGACGGCGTCCGGGCTGAGGGACTCTCCCAGGTAGCCGACGCCGGCGATGAGCCCGAGCAGCAGCGGCGGCAGCGACAGCAGCATGAAGAAGGCCGCCTCAGCCGCCAGGCCGGTCACCCGGTAACGCATCGCGATGCCGCCGGTCTCCACCACCAGCCGGGCGGCCGGGACCCCGCCCGGCACCGGCTCCAGGACGCGCCGCACCCGTCGGCGGAGGGTCACCGCCACTCCCCCGACGGTATGGCGCTCGCTGCGGCGCCCCGGCACCCGCGTCTCACCACGCGTTCAACCTAACGGCCGAGGCGGTCGGTGACTGGTCACCGCAGCGGCGTGTGGGAGTCGCCGTCCGCGGCAGCTCCCCGGATACGTCACAATGAACGACTGGCGGCCTTATGGTTTTCGGCCCACCGGCCGCCCGCACGTGCTCACTCAACGACAGGACCTCGATGGACCTCTGGCCCGGCAAGCCCTACCCCCTGGGCGCGACCTACGACGGCACCGGCACCAACTTCGCCCTCTTCTCGGAGGTGGCCGAGGCGGTGGAGCTGTGCTTCATCGACGACGACGGGAACGAGACGCGTCGGGAGATGACCGAGGCCGACCACCTCGT
>NZ_WIQI01000031.1 GCF_009602535.1 Ornithinicoccus halotolerans
GCCGGCGGCGCCGGGCCCACCCCGCGCAAGCCCCGCCGCTACGGCCCCAGCGACCTGCGCCCGCGCCCCGGCCAGATCCCGGGGCTGGACGGCATCCGGGCGCTGGCCATCCTCGGCGTGCTGGTCTTCCACTTCACGCCCACCGTGCTGCCGGGTGGGTTCCTCGGCGTCGACGTGTTCTTCGTGGTCTCCGGCTTCCTCATCACCACGCTGCTGCTGCGGGACATCCACGGCCGGGGACGCATCGACCTGCTGGGCTTCTGGCTGCGGCGCGCCCGCCGGCTGCTGCCGGCGCTGGTCACCGTCGTGGTGGTGTCGGTCGCAGCCGCCCGGGTGGTCGGCGGCGACCTGCTGGTGGCGATCGAGCGGCAGGCCCTCGGCGCGCTGACGTTCTCCACCAACTGGCTGGAGATCAACGCCGGCGCCAGTTACTTCCACAGCACCTCCCCGCTGCTGTTCGTGAACTTCTGGTCGCTCGCGGTCGAGGAGCAGTTCTATCTGCTGTGGCCGCTGGGCCTGGTGCTGCTGCTGGCGCTGGCGCGCGACACCAGGCAGCGGCTCTACGCCGCCGGCGGGCTGGCCGCCGGGTCGGCGCTGCTGATGGCGCTGCTCTACACGCCCGGGGAGGACGCCACCCGGGTCTACTACGGCACCGACACCCACCTGTTCGGGCTGATGCTCGGGGTGGGGCTGGCGCTGGCCTGGGCCGGGCCGCACCGGGCGTGGTTGCGCACCCGGACCTGGCGGCGGTGGCGCGGGGCGGCCGTGGTGACCGCACTGCTGGTGCTCGTCGGGCTGATGCGGGTGCTCGGCGAGGCCTCCGCGTGGACGTTCCGCGGCGGCATGCTGCTGGCGTGCCTGGCCACCGTGGTGCTGGTGGCCGGCCTGCTGGAGTCGCCCGGGCCGTGGCGCACGCTCATGCAGCTGGCGCCGCTGGCCTGGCTGGGTCGCCGCTCCTACGCGATCTACCTCTGGCACTGGCCGGTGCTGATGATCGCGGCCGCGCTGTTCCCGTTCGCCCCGGACACGCCCCGCGGGTGGACGGTGCTGGGTGGCTGCCTGCTGCTGACGCTGCTGCTGGCCGAGCTCTCTCACCACCTGGTGGAGACCCCGGTGCGCCGGCACGGCTTCCTGCGCTCGCTGCGCCGGCTGGCCGGCTGGTTCACCACCCCCTGGCAGGTCAACCGGCTGCCCCGGCTGGTCGCCGGCGCGGCCGGCGTGCTGGTGCTGCTCGCCGGGGTCGCGCTCGCGACCGCCCCCGAGAAGTCGGAGACCCAGCGCGCGATCGAGGCCTCCGAGGCCGAGCTCGTCGGTGAGGGTGCGGCCGAGCCCGGCAGCGGCTCTGGCGCGCAGGACGAGGGCGCCGACGGCGAGCGCAACCAGGGCTCGACGGACCAGGGCGAGGGCGGTCAGGACCGGGAGGCCGGCCAGCGGGACGGGGGCCGGGACGGTGACGGCGCCGCCGAGGAGGACTCGGGCCAGGCCAAGAGCGACGCGGGTGACGGCGGCCGCGAGCGACCGGAGGGACTGCCCGAGGGCGCCCCGGCGAGCTGGCGGCTGGACGCCGACGGGCTGGCGGTGCCGCGCGGGGAGGACATCACCGCCATCGGTGACTCGCTGGTGGTCACCAGCGCCGACGGCCTCAAGCACCGGTTCCCCGGGATCAGCTTCGAGGCCAAGTCGAACCGGCAGTGGCGTGACGCGCTCGGCGTGCTGGAGCAGGCGCTGGCCGAGGACCGGGTGCGCGACAACGTGATCGTGCACTTCGGCACCAACGCCGGGGTCGACGCGGCGGTCCTGGAGGAGTTCCTCGACATGCTGGGTGAGGACCGCCGGGTGGTGCTGATGAACCTGTACTCCAGCAGCACGTTCGTGCCCGGGTCGAACCAGGCCATCGAGCAGGCCGCGGCGGGCCGCGACAACGTGGTCGTCGGCGACTGGGCCGGCGCCATCGCCGAACGGCCCGAGGACCTGCAGTCCGACCGGGTGCACCCGGACATCCCCGGGATGCACGTCTACGCCGAGGCGGCGGCCGAGGCCTTCGACGCGCTCGCCCGCGGCGGCTGACGGCCGGGGGTCGCGGCCCCGCGCGGGCGACGCGACCGCGCCCGCTGTGGCAGGCTCTCGACTGTGAACATCGTGTTCGTGGAGCCCCACTTCCCGCGCAACCAGCGCGAGTTCGTGCGGGCGCTCGCCGAGGCCGGCGCCCACGTGCTCGGCGTCGGGGAGACGCCCGCGGAGTACCTGGACGAGCAGCTGCGCTCCTGGCTGGGCCACTACAAGCAGGTCCGGTCGGTCACCGACACCGACGAGATGACCGCCGTGGTGCGCCGGCTGCAGCGGCTGGTGTGGGTGGACCGGCTGGAGGCCACCATCGAGGCGCACGTGCTCCCGGCCGCGGTGGTCCGGGAGCGCACCGGCATCCCCGGCACCTCGGTGCGCACCGCGTGGCTGTGCCGGGACAAGCCGTCGATGAAGGAGGCGCTGCGGGAGGCCGGCATCCGCACCGCGGCCTCGACCGCGGCGGACTCCGCGAGCCAGGTGCGCAGCTTCGCCGACCGCGTCGGCTACCCGCTCATCCTCAAGCCGCGGGAGGGTGCCGGCGCGGCGTCGACCAGCCGGGTGGACACCGAGGCGGACCTGGAGCAGGCGCTGGCGGCGTTCGGCTCCTCGGTGACCTCGATCGCGGTGGAGGAGTTCATCGAGGGGCACGAGGGCTTCTACGACACGCTGACCCTGGACGGGCACGTGGTGCTGGACTTCTCCTGCCACTACTACCCCGGGGTGCTGGAGGCGATGCGCAACCGGTGGATCTCGCCGCAGTACGTCTCCACCAACCGGATCGACGGCGGCGGCCTCTACGACGAGATGCGCCGGCTGGGTCAGCAGGTGGTGGAGGCGTTGGGCATCGAGACCTCGGCCACCCACATGGAGTGGTTCCACGGCCCGAAGGGGCTCATCTTCAGCGAGATCGGCGCCCGGCCCCCCGGCGTGGGCTGCTGGGACCTGTACTCCAACGGCAACGACATCGACGTCTACCGGGCCTGGGCGGACGCGCTGGTGCACGGCCACGTCGGCCAGCGGCCCTCGCGCAGCCACGCGGCCGGCATCATCGCGCTGCGGCCGGACCGCGACGGCCGTATCAGCGGCTACTCCGGCTTGGACGACATCCAGCACCGCTACGGGCAGTGGGTGATCGACGCCCACCTGCCAGAGCCCGGCACCGGGACGCAGCCGGTCGAGGCCGGCTACATGGCCAACGCCTGGATCCGGATGCGGCACCCGGACTACGACGAGCTGCGGCGGATGCTGGACGACGTCGGGCAGTCCGTCCAGGTCCATGCCCACTGAGTCCCCCGGGCGCACCGCCACGGCGCCCGCGCCGGAGCCAGCGGGCACCGACGGGCACGGGGCGGGCCGGCCACGGGTGGTGCTGCTGGGCCCGCAGCGCCACCCCACCGTCGACACCGTGCTGCGCGACCTGGGGCTGTGCGGCCGCCGGGTGGGGATGGTGACCGCAGGCTGGCGCGAGCGCGAGCCCGAGGACGAGCTGCTGGCCGACCTCGTGGGCGGCAACGCGGTCAACCTGCGGCTGTGGCACCGGATGCAGCAGGTCTGGGAGGCCGACCCCGAGCTCGCCGAGGCCGACACCCGGCGCCGGGCCCGGCTGGAGGAGATGCAGGAGCTGTACCTGCGAGGGCTCGGCCACGCCATGCACGCCGTCGCCGACCTGGCCGAGCACCACGCCCGCCACCCGGACCTGGTGGAGGCCGCGCGCGACGACGCGGTCCGCATCATCCGGCGGATGGACACCCGGCACCTTGAGCGGGTGGCCGAGGTGCACGCCGAGTTCTGGGGTGCGTGGCCACCGCACGAGCGGCCCGCGCTCGCCGAGGCCCGGGCGCAGGTAGCGGCCGACCTCGCCGGCGTGGAGGCGCTGGTCGTCACCGGGGGCCACGTCGGCGTGCTGGTCGGGGCGATGCACCTGTTCAACGTCGCGCCGCAGGTCGCCCACCTGCCGGTCATCGCCTGGGGGGCCGGGGCGATGGCGCTCACCGACCGGGTGGTGCTCTTCCACGACCGGGCCGCGCACGGCCCGGCCGTCGCGGAGGTGTTCACCGGCGGCCTGGGCATGGTGCACGACGTCGTCGCCCTCCCCTCGGCCCGCGACCGGCTGGCGCTGGGCGACCGGGCGCGGATGGCGCTGCTGCAGCAGCGGTTCGCCCCGGCCCGGTGCGTCCCGCTGGACGAGCGGGTCCGCGTCGAGATCGACGCGGGAGGCCGGCTGCCCGACGGCACCCCGGTGCTGGGCGAGGACGGTGCCATCACCGGCTGGCGGGACCAACCGTGACACCCGGCCCGCACGACCTCGACCTGGCCATCCCCGGCACCCCGCCGGGTCCGGGCACCAAGGCCCGGCAGCGCAAGCTGGCCATCAACCGGCTCCGGGAGCGGCGCCCGCTCACCGAGGAGGCGGTGGACCGCTTCCTGGCCAGCAACGAGGCCCCGATCGTCGAGGGCTTCCGGTGCACGTTTCTGTTTCGCGGTGACGCAGACGAGGTGCACCTGCGGCACCGGATCGTCAACCAGCCGCAGCGGGTGCCGCTGCGGCGGGTGCAGGACACCTCGCTGTGGGCGGTGGTCGTCGAGCTCCCCGCCGGTTCCCGGGTGGAGTACCAGCTCGAGGTGCGCCGTGGGGACCACACCGAGGAGGTCAACGACCCGCTCAACCCCCGGGTCGCGCACAGCCCGGTCGGCTCCTCCTCGGTCTGCCACGCCAGCGGCTACACGACCCCGGAGTGGACGCACCCGGACCCGCACGCCCGGCAGGGGGAGTTCCTGGACCTGCCGCTGCAGTCCCGGGCGCTGCGCCGGTGGACCCACACCCGGGTCTACCTGCCGCCCCGGTTCCGGCCCACCAGCCGCTACCCGCTGCTGGTCGTGCACGACGGCGACGACTACCTCAACTACGCGGCCATGGGCACGGTGCTGGACAACCTGATCCACCGGCTCGACATGGCCGAGACGATCGTGGCCTTCAGCAACCCGGGCGACCGGATCCGGGAGTACGCCAACCACGCCGGCCACGCCCGCCACGTGACCAGCGAGCTGCTGCCGCGGCTGCAGCAGGACTTCCCCCTCATCGACCGGCCGGACGCGCGCTGCCTGATGGGCGCCAGCTTCGGGGCGGTCGCCGCGCTGACCACCGCCTACCGCAACGCCGGCGTCTACGGGAACCTGCTGCTGCAATCGGGTTCGTTCGTCTTCACCGACATCGGCGAGGACCACGGCGGGGGGCCGGAGTTCGACCCGGTGGTGCGGTTCATGAACCGCTACCGCGCCCGCCCCCGACGGGTGGCCGACCACATGTACCTGTCCTGCGGCGTCTACGAGCCGCTCATCGTCCCCAACCGGTCGATGGTGCCGGTGTTCGAGTCGACCGGGGCGGCGGTGCGCTACGTCGAGGCACGCGATGGCCACTCCTGGGAGAACTGGCGCGACCGGCTGCGGGACGGGCTGAGCTGGATCTATCCGGGCCCGCAGAAGCTCGTCTACGAGTAGTAGCCCGATATTGCACTGTCTAGTTGCTGGTTAAGACACAAGGAGATTGCGCGATGGAGCTGACGACCGACCGGCCGACCTACCTGCTGGTGGACGGCGAGAACATCGACGCCACCCTCGGCACCTCCATCCTGGGCCGGCGGCCGCACCCGGAGGAGCGGCCCCGGTGGGACCGGCTGCTGACCTTCGTCCGGGAGCAGTGGGGCCAGCAGGCCCGCGGGCTGTTCTTCCTCAACGCGAGCCAGGGCATGCCGATGTCGTTCGTGCAGGCACTGCGGGCGATGGGCTACCAGGCGATCCCGCTGTCGGGGACCACGGAGGAGAAGGTCGTCGACATCGCCGTGCAGCGCACGCTGCAGGCGCTGCGCTCCCGCGCGGCCGACGTGATGCTGGTCAGCCACGACGGCGACTTCCGGGAGGACCTGGCGGCGCTGCTGGACGGCCGCCAGGTCGGGCTGATGGCGTTCCAGGAGTTCTGCAGCTCCGGGCTGGCCGCCCTGGCCGAGAGGGGCCTGCAGAGCTTCGACCTGGAGCATGACGTCGCGGCGTTCACCGCGCCGCTGCCGCGGCTGCGGGTCATCCCGATCGACCAGTTCGACCCGGAGCAGTTCCTGGTCTGAGCGACCCGCGGCGCGTTCAGAGGATGAGCCGCGACCCAGTCCAGCTGGTTCGCCACTCGTCACGCTGGAGGCGAACGACTCGAGCCCAAACCCCCTGCGGGCAGTCCACCCACCTGATCGCGTCGGTGGTCCACCCCGGCTGCAGCCCCTTCCAAGGTTCAACTGGGCCGTGTGCGTGAGGTGACTCGCAGCAGGTCGGGCGACAGCGCCGCCCCCGCTGCTGCTGACCTGCTACGTGGTGCTGGCCCACCGGCTGAGTGCCGACCCTCCTCCGGACCCCTCCACGCCTGGGCGTGTCCTGCCGTGACTAGAGATCAGCCAGGCTAGCTAGCTCGCCTTGGGGACTGCCACCGATGCCGATGAGAGGTCGGCGGCCTCGGTCAGAAACCTCGTGTTGAGTCCCCGAGCGATCAGCCAACCCGCGAGCACGAGTCCGTGCAGCGCGAGTGGTGCGTTGAGCAATAGGTAAGGGCCGCTGACCACGTCCACGGCGCGCGCCAGGAAAAGGAGGCTGCCGAGGATCGCCAGGGCGGCTCCGACGATGCCCCAGACCGACAACCAGGCAGGCACCAGTCGCCGGCGGAAGAGCAAGGTGAACAGCATCAGGTCACCGAGGCACAGGGTCACGATGACAACGACGTGGTTCACAAGATCTCGGGCGAGCCGCAAGACCTCCGCGATGCTCGCGTCGCCGGAGGAGGCCGCCGTCGCGTCGTACCCGTCAGCCAGGTGCAGGAGCAACGGCAGCATCACCACTGCGAGCAAGTGGAATCCACAGGCCACCAGACGGAACCCGACAAACCCCAAACTGAGTGTCGCGTCCGCTCGTCGCAGGACCGGGTAGAGCACCAGGGCGAAGCCGGCGTATGCCGGGACCATCAGCGTCTGGAACAACGCACCGGAAACAACCTCGCTCTGGCGCGCGGACAGCAAGGTCATGTAGTCCGGTTGCTCCAATACCGGCACCACGCTGAGGAGCCCCGCTGTGAAGCTCGCGAGCACAAGCACGCCCGCAACGGTGGTTGCCCGCCTCCCAGGCCGAGTTGCCCATCGCAGTCTCCCCCACACAACCGCCGTCACGCTCACAGCTCGCTGCCGCATCGTCATCACCTTTACGCTCGTAAGGTTGCCGTCCCGCGCGTTACTATACACCTGTAATGTCAGCGATCCACCCCTGTCGGAAGGCCGCACTTGTCCCCACGCCAGCCCGGCCGGCGACCGCTCAGCCATCAGCGCATCATTGAGGCCGCCCTCGCGGTGGCGGACCGGGGCGGGGTCGGCGCGGTCAGTATGCGCAGGGTGGCGGAGGTCCTCGGCGTCGAAGCGATGGCGCTCTACCACCACCTGCCCAACAAGAACGCCCTCCTGGATGGACTCATCGACGCGGTCTTCGCCGAGATCGATGCCCCCAACGCGGAGGATGACTGGCAGACGGCGCTGCACAAGCGCTGCGCCTCGACCCGGCGCGCTCTCTTCCGCCATAGCTGGGTCCTCGGACTGATCGAGTCACGAGACCACGTCGGACCCAATCGCCTGCACCACCACAACGCCGTCCTGGGAATCGTGCTCGGCGCAGGCCTGTCACCGGTCGATGCGGTTCTCGCCGTCTCGGTGCTGGATAGCTACGTCTACGGCTTTGTCCTGCAGGAAAAGCAGCACCAAGTGTCCGCCCCCACTGACACCCAGGAGGCGGCCAGCCAGATGGTTGACCAACTGCCGGTCGGCGATCTGCCCCATCTGCGCGCAGTCGCCGAGGCTGTGTCCGCTGGCTTCGCACCCTCCTACGACGACACCTTCGCCTACGGACTGCGAATCATCCTGGACGGGCTCCACCCGGCGACTGACGCGTCGGCATGACTGAGGGACACGTGGCGCGGACAACCCACCCGGGCCTTGGCGGCTACGCTGCGTGCGGTTCCGCCGCACTCAGGTCGCTTCGACCGGCCGGTGAGCCAGCGCCGTCGCCCGATCAGGACTGCGAGCACGGATACGGTCAGAATGACCTCAAGTGCTATCGGTCCGGCCCGTTGTCCAGCCAACTTCCTCGTCATCCTCATCGAAGTTCATCACAACCTCGTCCCGCCGCCTCGGCCGCGGTTCTCGCTCGGTACGGACTGCGGCCTGCCAACGCTGGTCTCAGTAGCGGCCCGCGTCTACACCGCCCGGTTCGGCGGCGGGCGCAACGCCGCCGCATACCTCAGCGCGCTGGGGATCAGGCTGAAGGACGGCAGCCCCAGCCACCCCCAGACCCAGGGCAAGGCCGAACGGTTCCACCAAACCCAGGACACCATGGCTCGAAACTCGGGCCGCCGGGGGCAAAGATCAGCATCCGACGCGCCGCACGCATGCACCGCCTCGGCGCAGGCTACGCCCACTGCGGCAAGGAGATCCTGGTCATCCTCGACCCGAATACCGCTACCGTCATCGAACTTTGCACCGGCGAGATCCCCCACACCATCAACCCCACCCGCGGCTACTGGAGCAAACACGCAAGACCCCCGGGCCGATGGCCCGGGGGTACGACGGGACTGATGTCGCGACTCAGGTGATACCTGTGGTCCGACTCAGCACAGGGTGGAGGCGAGGGGGATCGAACCCCTAACCCCCTGCTCGCAAAGTCCACGAAAGCTACTCTTGCGCATCCAAACCCGCACGTCAGGGCACATAGCGATGCGCCACCGTACGCTGTGACGGCTCCGCGTTGCAGTACTTTTCTGGGGTACGAGTGGGGTACGCCCGCTCCATTGCGTGGGGGCGGAGGCACCAGCGACCTGGATCAGCGGATCACCCTCCTGTATGCCGAAGGTCGACCTGGTCGGGCGTCCGCCCCGCCCCGATGCCAGTCCCGTGCTGACCGGCATCATCGCTGGCCGATTGGCGGACCCTGACCGTTTCACCTCCCTAGCCGCGGTCCGCTCCTACCCTTTCTCGTGCCCGGGGTGGGCCAGCCCGGCACCGCCGAACGCACCGGCGGTGCTGACCAAGGAGTGTCGCCACTTGGCCACGATCCTGCTCGGTTCCTGCTGCTCGAGCGAAGCCAGCCCCTGGTCCTCGTTCTCCTTCGGGGACGGCGGACTCACAACCGCCAGTGTCTCGGTCACGACGATCCTCCTGCCCCGACCGGGGGAATAGGGCGACCTCTCGCGCGGGAAGTGACGCACCCCTCGGGAGGAGGGTCGCAGTAGCTTCTCTCCCAGGGAGCTGCGAAGCTCACTCCATGTCTGACAAATCAGTTTTGGGGCCGTGGATCGTCGAGGCCCTGCGGGAACATGGCGGCTCGGCAGATTTGCTTGATGTCTGTAAGACAGTGTGGCGGAGACACGAGGACGACCTGCGCGCGGCAGGAGACCTCTTCTACACGTGGCAGTACGACATCCGATGGGCCGGTACCAAACTCCGTCAGCAAGGAATCCTTGCTCCGGCCTCCAGAGAGAAGGCGCGGGAGCCCTGGCGGCTGATGTAGTTAGTGTGATGCTCGGGCCTCCGCTGTGCGCGGACGCGACTTCGCTGGCGGCGAGAGGAGGCACATCCCTACGCAGCTCGCAAACCAAGGTCCAGGTCGACCCGAAGCGTCGCCTCGTACCGCCTTCGTGCTACAAGTCCTGGTCAATGCCGCCATCGCTACCAGGCACAAGGAGGCTGGCATCCGCAGGGCTCCGCGGCGACCGCCTCAGTCGCGCGTCTTCTCCGCATCAACGAGCCAAAATTCGTCGTTGATCTTGAGGGTCAGCGCAAGCATCAGTCGCAGCGCGCGGTAGTAGGTCTCCTGATGCTGGGCTTCGCCATGGCCCTTTGCTTGGACGCCGTGCTGGTATTTGTTGCGTAACTTTGGGCCATTGCTGAAGTCAACAGAGTTCAAGTTGAAATTGAAATAGGAGGCCTCGGCATTGGTGAGCAGCGTCGATCGCCTGACAAGCCACCCCGCATCGACCATCGTGTCGACTTGTGTACGAGACCGCTCATTCAAATGGTAGTAGGCGACGGCTTCGTAGTCGGCGAGTGACATCAGCACGCGCAAAAGGCCGGGGTTTTTAAGATGAATGCGCCCGCCCGTATTCTCGGCGACTCCGTGTTCGATCAGTTTGTCGACGAGAGGCCGTTGGTATTCGTGCAGCGATTCGTAGGAGACCTCCTTCCGCCGAAGCAGTTCGAAGGCGTTGTTGCCTCTCAGGGCTTCATTGACGTAGGTCAAAGAGGACTGATCAGAGAACAAGGTGTGCAGAAGGGTGCGGATCTCATTGTGGTCCGTCGGATACGCGTATTTTCCCACCAACGTACTCGGGATAGTCCGATATCGTACCTGGTCAGCTCCTGCGGCGGCTACCTCGTGGTCGATTTCACCGTCTTCGAGGAACAGTTTAAATTGCGTCGCCACCGACTCCATTTCGGCAAAGAGGTTTCGGCAGCGCTCCAGATAATTGGCCATCGGGCTGGATGGGCTGAACACAAAGCCTTCCACGCCATACTCCTCGGGCAGGTACTCCTCGAAATACCAGCGGAGCACCGCCTCAAGGTCGATATCCTTCGAGGCGAGGTACCGCACGTACATTACCGTCTGGAGTAGTGTTGCCCGATCCTTGGCCTCGAAGATCTGGCCGGTCCGGTAGTGGCTTGTGCCGATTAGGCCAATGGCAGCTTCAATCCCACCCCGTTCGCTGTCGAAGGCAGGCAGAGTCAGCAGTCCGTCCTGGGGCGCAAACTCGAACAAGTACTGGACATTATTGAGGACAGAGGGAAAGTCCAATGTGTCCTCCAGCCATGCCTCACTGAAGGTGTACTCGATGACCATGTCGTTTAGGCTTGAGACCACCGGCTCAACCTGGGTCCGTGACACAGTGACGGCGCAACCGGTCTTGATACCGGGATTCGTCTGGAACAACTCCTCGATCATGGCGTTGTATCGGCGCCTTGCCTTGACAACTAATCTGGCATCTATTCCCGCGGCACTATCTATAGCCGCGTCAGCTATCAGTTTTAGGTAGTTCGGGTTCGGCGCCGCGCTGTCGATGTAGGACTCCATGAGGGCCCGCGAGTCGGCTGGACTGAAACTTGCGGGAAGGAAGGAGTCCTTCGTCCTCTCATCCTCAAGGTGGTGCTGGATCACGAGCTCAGCTCCACGCGGCTCGGCCAGAATACGATCCCGCAGGGTTGTGTCGTAGTTCTCTACCAGCCGCTTACTCGTAACCATGTCGCCGAGCTGAATCTCTGCTCCGTCAAGGGCAGACAACATCGCTGCGGGGGAGCAGCGTCCATAGACTCCTAGGCCAGCCAAGAGATCAAGAAGATGCTCTTGGTATTGCCAGTCGACTCCTTGCAACTTCTCAGCGAGATTGCCGTCCTGTAGATCATTGAACCATTGCGCGACGATCCGCCTGATGCTGGTGCTTTTTGCCAGTAGCTCCTGGCGGTGGTGCTCAGCGATGTCAGCGGGTACAAAACCCGCTTCTATGAAAAGCCGAGCGTTGTGCAGTTCTAATATCCCGTTAACATCCTCCGGTGGGGATACTGGGTCAAAGGCGCCTACTACTTCGACTGCCTGACGGACTTGCCAGTACGTCGCAAGGTCCCCAACGCCGTAATAGCGGAGCCGACGCGTGGACTGGTCGGGTGCGGCTTCTTCGTCCATGTGGATCCTTGCGAGCGTCTTCTGTCAGTCGATGGGGTAGATCCTACCTGTCGCCACGACTCTAAGGGACGACCGTTGCCTCGCTCAGGCGGCTTTACGTAGGGCGACGAGTTGGCCACACTCTGAGGCGGAATGGCGTGTCTCATGCTTGTACGGGCGTACGCTCGTTCGCTCGCGCCGCCCTCGTTGAGCCATCACCCCGCGCCGTCCCGCGTTGGGCTACCCGCGTCTCGGCGAGATGCACGGGCACCCGGTCCGCGCGACACGCTTCCTGCGGACTACTCGTCGCTGGGGCCTGCGGGCAACTGGCCGCACTGGCGTGCGTCCCACCACTGTCATGCGGCAGGAGTGTGCCACTTACGCTCGCCGGATGGTGTCCCGCACCCGACCCAGTCTCGGGAGGTGTTTGCGCCAGCCTTCAGGGGCCGGACAAGCGATAAGGATGAGGCCCGCGCTCCGGGAAAAATGAGCACCTGCCACTGGCCCAGAGCGGTGACCAACAATGCGACTGGCACGGACCCGATGAACATGATGACCGTGTGGTACAGCGCGCCACCGGTCGCCACGATGGCAGGGTTTCGTTCACGCGACCCATCCTCGCGCCCGACGCGGCAAGTCCGTAGGTGCCCAAATCCGTGAGCGCCAGGCCACTGCCGCCGGTCGCGACACACGCAGGCTGGCGCTTGTGCACAGTAGCCTGCTCCTATGTGGCTTTGGATCATAGGTCTGGCGGTCCCCATCGCAATCACTTGGTGGATCACGTGGTGGTACGCGACCCGTCGGGTCCAGGTCCTGCCGTTATGGAGAGCGACGCCGATCCTCTCTGAGCGATCGCCCGAGAAGCTCAGCGTTGCATACAACGGACAGCCAGTCTCCCAGCCCTACCTATTAGAAGTCCGGCTGCAAAACAATAGCCATCAGGACATCAGTCCAGATGATTTTCGTGGTGGCAGTTGCGAGATGATTTTCTTGGACGCTCGTTATGTCACGGGAATCGAACTGCCACCTGACGGCGCCATCCTTGATGGCCCCACGGTATCTGCGATGCAGGACGAGGATGGTCTCCGTGTAACCTTCGAGCCCCATCTGCTACAACGTGGCAAGCCCGCGTATGCTCGCCTGCTATGTGACGGGCGACCTAGGTGCTCGGACGCCCGTATCGAGATCAAGAACGTTGATGTTAAGAAGACGCCGCGCCTGCCGGTGTGGCGCTCATCCCTACTGCTGGGAGGAGGCGTAGCGTTCCTATACTTGGGCATCGCGTTGCTTACAGACTTTCCGTCAAACCTTGGCAACTGGATAACCTATGGCGTTGCGACTCTTTTGACGTGGGCTCTCCTCGCTGGTGGCCTTGTAATGTTTCTGCGAAGGCGAGAGCTGCTTTACTTCGCCGAGGGCGACTGGCTCCGTGCTCCCTCCCAGACAATCAAAAGGGCACTCTCCGAAGCCGACATTAAGGGACCCACCACGGCCCCTTAGTGTGCACATGCCCCGAGGGCGGTGCGACTCCCACTCGGTGATCCTCCGTGTGCCGGTCAACGGCATCGTGGGAGCGTAGTTTTGCCGCATGGCCTGGCCCCCGTTCTATCTCTGTCCCGCAGGTCGGGTTCCTCGCGGCCCCCCGGCCTGGTTGACCGAGGCGTATGGTCCGGCCATGGGTAGCGAAATCGCGGGCGAACGGTCGGGCATCGACTGGGGCGCACACGGGCCGACGGAGGAGCAGGCATACCTTGTGCTGAGGATCGTCGGTGACGCGGCCAAAGAGAGGGTCGGGCGGACCCAGGATCCGGACTGGGGTAGGCCACACCCTCGCTCGACCCTGGCGGCAGACGACGCGCGTCTGCACCCCTGGGCGGTGTCGCACACCGCTTCCCAAGCAATCGTGACGGGCAACGACCACCTCTGCACAATCGCCCACCTTCTCGGCGAACCGAATCCCGTCCTGCCCGCTTACGGTGGCAGCACGCTGGCCCGCGGCGCACTTGAAGCCGGCGCGGCCGCTCTCTGGGCCGTCGGGCCGGACGACGCCGACGTTCGCGTAAGGAACGTCCTCCGCTGGGAGACCCAAAGCAAGTTGGATCTAGCCAGATTCGGGGGATTCCTCGGACGTGACAAGAAGGATCAGGAGGCCGACCGCGAAGAACTCATGCGAAAAGTGGAAGCAGCGGCTCAGTTAAACGGAGTAAATCTTCGGACCCACCGCCACCTCACTTCGACCGCGATGCTACAAGCCCCGCACATCGCGGAAATGATGCGCCCAGGAGACCTTCCACCTGTGGCTGCGTGGTCAGCGGCCAGTGCGTTTGCCCATGGGCGGCCTTGGTCGACCCTCCATCTTCAGAGCGTGGAGTGGCTTCCCGGGGTGCGTGAAGGGGAATCTCGAGGGCGGATCACCGCAGATGCCCGTGTGTTGGCTTGGTTTGTCTGGACCGCCCACGAAATGCTGGAGCACGCTGAGCGACTACTTTCCAAACGAGGCAGGCCGCCGCAGCCAAAGACGTCCACCCTGCGGATAGCCGCGGCCCCCTGGCGAATCTAGGTGGCAGCCCGTGGCTTCATTCAGCGCGCCAGTTGCGACGGTCGGACGGCGCCAGGAAGCCAGCCGGCCAACGTGGGGGCCTCGGCGTGGTCAATCTTCTGAACTGGCGTCAAACATGTTCTGTACTCGGCGGTACCCCAATGTATCGACCGCCGCGCACCACGGGGATCAGCCTTCGTCGGGTCGGACCGATCACCGGGAAGGACCAGATGCTCCGCGTGTGGCGCCCTCATGGGGCGCATGACGCTCTGCGCGTCGCTGGCTGGCTCGGAGCCTGTTGCCGTCAGCGGCTGGCGTCCCCACGCCGGAAACCGGAGTCGGCGCGCCCAGTCGCCGGATGAGTCGGGTCTGGTGTCTGACTGCGTCGGGTTCCTTGATCGGCGGACCTGTGGGGTTGGGCTCGGTGGACGGGATGTCGTGGGCGGCGCGCCAGACCGCGAGGTCGCCGTTGAGCTGGTCATCGACGTGGGCGGGCAGGGCCCGCTGCCAGGGCTTCCGGTCGGACGCACCAACTCGTCGGGCTTCGTCGGCGACCCGCTCGACGAGCTGCTGGACTCGGCGGGTGAGCCGGTCGAGGTATTCGCTCGTCTCCGCGTCCTGGCGTAGCGCGGATGGGACGTCGGGGAGCCAGGGCAGAGGCGCGTCCCGGTGGGACGGTGGGGTGGCAGCTGCCACGCGCCAGGCGAGGGCGGCGGCCGGGTCGTCCGCCTCGGTGAGGCTGCGCTTGCCGCGGTACCAGGTGGCCTGCTCAACCACCCCCTGTGGCGGGGTCCCGTCGACCCAGCGTAGGGCGAGCCGGCCGCGCAGGTGCGGGTAGGCCGACGCTCCGGTGAGGCCGGGCAACCACCGCTCGAGCGCGTCGTCCAGCGCCGCCATACGCTCGAAACCGAGATGGTCCTGGGCCAGGACGGGCAGGGCGTCCTGGTAGGCCAGCACAGCCTGCCGCAGCAGCTGGGCGGCGTCACCGCGCTCGACGGTCGTGGCCGACTGTGCGCGGCCGTCGCGGCCGAGGATGTCGGTGAGCACCTGCCGCGGCTCCACCCCCGTGTCCTGGACCTCGTGCCCGACACGATCCAGCGAGGCGCTGGGTGTGCCGAGGTGGAGGTGGTTGGTCTGCCGGCCGCGGGAAAGTGCGACGTACAACATCTGCCGGGACTCGTTCCCGGTGAGGACGGTGTGGGTGGTGTCGACGGTGGCGCCCTGGGCGGCGTGGATCGTGCTGGCGTACCCCAGCTGCATGTGCTCGGCCACGTAGTCCGCGGGGAGGGTGATCTGGCGGGTATGCACCGCGCGTGAGCTTCGGTCGTGGCGTTCGGCCGAGACTGCCCCGTCGGCGTGGACCTCGAGGACGTGCCACCGGTCGCCGTTCTTGACCCAGGACCCGTCCGCGCCGCGCAGACTTCGGTCGTTGCGGCGGGTGATGACGGTGTCGCCAGCGCTGGCGCGGGTCCCGTCGCCTAGGGCGACCTCACGCCCGGGCGGCTGCCCTGTGGCCTTCAGGCGGTCCTGCCGGGCGCGCTGGTTCAGCTCACGCACGGCGTCGCGGGTGGCGGCCAGCAATAGGCTGGACATGCCGGCCTGCTGGTCGGCCTTCCAGGCGGCATACGCCGCCTCGACCACGTCCCCGGTGTCGGCGGCGTGAACGCGGCCGTGGTCGACGTAGTGGTCCAGGGCGGCGGGGTCGCCGTCGCGGATCGCGAGCGTGGCGGTTCCTTCGGCGGGGTCGGTGAACCGGTGCAGCTCGGTCAGGGTCGCGGTGGTGCCGTGCGCGTGCCCTTGCTCGGCCAGGTCACGAAAGATTCCGCCAGCCGCTACGGCGGCCAGCTGCTGGTCGTCCCCGACCAGCCGCACGCTGCCGGCGGCGTAGACGACGTGCCGGACCACGGCCGCGAGGTCGCGGGTGCCGGCCATCCCGGCCTCGTCGATCAGCACCAACGTTCCCGGGCCGACCTCACGGCTGATCGCTGCCAGCGACTGCGGCTCTGGGGAGACACTGGCCCCGGTGGCGTTCACCTGGTGGAGGTGCTTGGCGATGGTGTCGGCGTGGATGCCGGTGGCGCGGCCGAGCTCCTCGGCCGCGACCGCGGTGGGCGCCAGGCCCAGGACGGTGCCACCGGAGGCCTCCCAGGCCCGGGCGAGCACACGCAGGGCAGCGGTCTTGCCGGCCCCGGCCGGGGCGAGGGCGACCTGCACCCGGCACCCGCTCGTGGCGAGGGTGCCGGCCATCGCCGCCTGAGACCGGTCCAGGCTCGGACCGTTCCCACTCTGGGCGGCCAGGACGGTCTCAACCACGGCCGGGTCGGCCTGGCGGCCGTCGCGACGCAGCCCCAGCGCGAGCAGCTCGTCCTCGACGGCCAGGATCGCCCTCGAGGTGTAGGCCTGGCTGCCGTGCATCCTGTGGGCGGACTGTCCGTCCGGGCGGCGCAGCACCGTCGGCTCGCCCAGCTCCGGCGGCACCCCGACCGGTACCGAGAAGCCCTGCAGGACCCAGCGCTCGACCTCGCGCGCGTGTTCCTCGAGCCTGTCCAGGGGCACCTGGGCGGTGCGGAGCTGGCGTAGGCTCTCGGCGCGCACGTGCCAGATCTGCCACGTCGCCCGGGACGCTTCCAGCACCGACAGCACCCGCGCGGCGACGATCTGGGGACGCACGTCCCGACCCGGCCGCTCCCGGACGTGCCCGTAGAGCGTCCCCACCCCGTGACCTGCGGCGATGCCCGCATCCCGACCGCGTCCCCCGGTGCGCCCCCACCCCGCCCCCACCGCCGATGCGACCATGCCCTCCTGGCTGCGTCCGTCGCGGGCGAGCACGGCCGTGGCCTGCTGCCGCCAGGCCTGGCGCTGTTCGGCCTCGGAGCGCGGTTCCTGCTTGCCGGGCCTGGTTTCCAGGTTCGCCTGCTGGGCCAGGGCCAGCGACTCGATGGCGGTGGGGGTACGGCCGTGGTCGGCCAGGAAGACCGAGGCGAGCTCGCGCTGCCGGGCCTCGATCGCCTGCCGCCTGGACGACCAGGTGGCGAGCAGGGCCGGGTCGATCCCGTCGATCTCCCGCACCGCCCGCTTGCCCTCCTGCCCGGGGCGGTCGACGAAGCGGACACCGAGCCGCTCGGTAAGGCCGGCTTCGAGGTGGGTGTTGTAGTGCTCGGAGGCCATCACCTTGGCCTTGAACAGCATCCGCCCGTCCAGGGTGAGCCACCGCCCGCCTTCCTCTAGCAGGGACTGCACCTTGTTCGACACGACGACGTGGGTGTGAAGGTCCGGGTCCCCGGTTCGCGCGTCGCGGTGGTCGAACGCCGCCGCCACCAGCCCGGTGACGGGGACCTGGCGGATGCCGCCCTTGCCCACCCTCGTGAACGCCACGTCCCTCTCCAGCATCGCAACGGTCGCGCGGACAGCGTCCTCATGCGCCGCCTCCACCTCCCTCGCCACCTCCGGCGGAGCCAGGGCCCAGAGCGCCGAGACCGACTTCACCGGCGAGAACGTCAGGTCGAACCCCGCCACCGGCACTTGCGCCGGCCGCGACGCACCCGCGACGAAGCGAGTCAGCTCGGCCTCGTCCACCGGGGCGCGGCCGTGCCGTCCGATGAATGCCTCTCGGGCGACCTGCGTCCTGATCGCCGCCCGCTCCTCCGCGGGGATCGGGGCGTTCCACGCCAGCCCGCGGGCGGTGTTGTGCTCGCTGAACGCCCGCGCGGTGACCTGCCGCAGGGACGTGGCGTCGAAGGTCAAGAACGAACGTCCTAGTGGCCCCCAACCGTTGGCGGCGGCCTGCGGCTCGCCGGCGCGGGGGTGGCGGCCCTGCCCGAACAACAGCATCATCTGCTCCTCGGTCACCACGTCCCCCTCGGCCAGGTCCAGGCCGGCCAGGCCGGTGCCGAGCCACCGACCTGGCGCCTCGCCCTTCTCCTCGTAGTAGGCGGCGAGGCCCACCTGCCGCTTCTCCGTGGCGTCGTGGACCGCGACCTGCTTGGTCAAGTACGTGTACCCGCTGCCCGCGGCGAGCTTGTGCAAGGTCATCACGCTCCCCAAAGCCACTGGGGACAGCCGCAGGGGCTCACCAGGGGCGTTCCGAGTGCACCAGGTGTGTCCTCGATCTGCGCAGGCAGTGGTGTCGGACGGTCGCGGAGTCTGTCGGAGCAGCTCAGGTGCGGGTGAGTCTCAGCGATGCGTGGCAGGGCTTCTGGAGGTAGGCGGGTCGCGTCGTCGGATGGGTTATCCACAGGGGCGGCAGGGACCTGTCGAGGTCCGGGTGGGACGTGGCCTACTGGAGGTCGGTCCCTGGCGAAGGGAGTGGACATGTCAGCGACGGCAAGCGGAGGTTCGGCGCACCGACGCAAGGCGCCGGTCGGCCCGCTCCAGCGGCGCTGGTACACGGTGTCCGAGGTCGCCGAGATGCTCGGCTACGGCCCGACGAAGGTGCGGATGATGTGCATCACCGGTGACCTGCGTTCGCTCAAGGACGGCGGGTCCCGTCGCATCCTGCCGGCGTGGGTCGACGAGTACGTCGCCAAGCGGGCGGCCGAGGCCGAAGCGGACTGGCCGTGAGTCGCCGGGCCAACGGGGAAGGCTCCATCTACCCGTACCGGAACGGCTTCGCCGCACACGTGTGGATCACCACGCCCGCGGGCCGCCGCCAGCGCAAGTCCGTCTACGGAAAGACTCGCGCCGAGGTCCACCAGAAGTGGCTCCAGCTGCACGAGCGGGCGCGGCGCGGCCCGGTCGTACCGGTCTCGCCTAGCCTGCGTGCCTTTCTCGAGCGGTGGCTGGCGGAGACGGTGCGCCCAGGCCTCTCCCCGGCGACCGCCAGCAACTACGAGATGTTCGCCCGGCTCTACATCGTGCCCGACCTGGGGGACCGCAAGCTTGAGAAGCTGACGGTCCGCGACGTCCAGGCGTGGGTCAACGCTCTGCGGGTCCGGTGCCAGTGCTGCTTCCAGGGTAAGGATGCCGCGTTGCCCGAGCCGCAGTGCTGCGCCGTCGGGAAATGCTGCCAGGAGGTCGCCTCTGACTGGACGGTCCACCAGGCGTGGCGGGTGCTGCGTGGGGCGCTGACCCAGGCGATGCGCGAGGAGCTCGTCTATCGCAACGTGGCCGCTCTCGTCCGCGTCCCGGTGCCACGGGCGAAGAAGTCAGCCGTGTGGACCGTGGACGAGGCGCGGCAGTTCCTCGAGTCGGCACGGGCTGACGGTGACCCCATGTACGCGGCATACGTGCTGCTGCTGGTGCTCGGGCTGCGGCGAGGGGAGATGCTGGGGCTGGCGTGGGAGGACGTCGACCTCGAGCACGGCGAGGCGCTCATCGCGTGGCAGGTCCAGCGGGTCGACGGCCAGCTGCTGCGGCGCCGGACGAAGACGCCGTCGTCCGATGCGCCGCTCCCGCTTCCCGACATCGCCGTGCGGGCGCTCGAACGGCACCGCCTGGAGGAGAGCCGGCGCCGGCTCGCGGCCGGGGAGATGTGGGCAGACTGCGGTCTCGTCTTCACGACGCGGCTGGGCGACCCGATCGACCCACGCAACTTCCACCGGGCGTTCAAGACCCGCGCCGAGAAGGCCGGCGTCCCTGTCATCCCGGTCCACGCCACGCGCCGCACCTGCGCGAGCCTGCTGGTCTCACTCGAGGTGCACCCCCGAGTCGCGATGGCGGTGCTGCGTCACAGCAGGATCGCGCTGACCATGGAGGTCTACTCCCAGGTTTCCTCCCGGGCCACGCGCGACGCATTGCACCAGCTCGGTGGACGGTTGGGTGACGGCTCGGCTGTGTAAGTCGGTTGTCGCACCTGCGTGACAAGCGCAGATGTCACGGTTCGACGACAACTCGGAATGTCGCCGTACCGTGACATTGAGAAATGTCCACACACGTGACATCTCTCGTTCGGAGGCGGTTTCCCTGCTCAGGACGGTCCGTGGCTTCGGTGCCGCGGTACGCCAAACACGCCGAGAGGCCGGGCTCAGCCAGCAGGCGCTCGCGGATCGAGCGGCCGCCCGACGCCAAGGACGATGACCCGTGTGCCGGTCTCTTCGAGGGCGGCAGATGACGGCATACCCCGGAACGCCTGCGCAAGGGTCTTGCCGAGGCAGTCATGACAGCGGCCGCGGGAGCACCCGCGGCCTTCGTCGAGGGTGCACGCCGTGTCGCGACCGCCGTCGCTCAGCAGGGCCACCTGAAGGCTCCGCGCCTCCCGCGCGCGCCGCGCGGACAGCCGACGTGACCCACTGCAGTATTTTCCTGGGGTACGAGCACGAAAGAGGCCCTCCCCGCTGAGCGGGAAGGGCCTCTGACCTGGGTGGAGGCGAGGGGACTCGAACCCCTAACCCCCTGCTTGCAAAGCAGGTGCGCTACCAATTGCGCCACGCCCCCGAGGTGGTGGGCTGGTGGGACCGGCTCAGCCGTGTGCCGGCGGCTGGGGCGCGTTCGGCACGGTGTCGGTGGCCTCCGCCCACAGGTCACGTTCGGCCTGCTGGTCCTGCCACTTCTTGGCCAGGGCCGCGGCCCCGAGGGCGACGACGACGATGCCCAGCACGCGGTTCATGAGTTCTCCTGGTGGGGGAGGGAGTGGGCCTAACTGGACTTGAACCAGTGACCTCTTCCTTATCAGGGAAGCGCTCTAACCGACTGAGCTATAGGCCCCAGCGCGCGCTCGGCACGCCGGACGAGGTTACCCCACCGCGACCGGTCGCTCCAAAACGGCAGCACCCCGCCGGCGCGGACTCAGCGCTCGTCGGACAGCGTCAGCTGAGCGCCGCCCACGAGGGCGGTGCACACGTTGTAGAGGAAGGCGGTCAGCGTGGCCCAGGCGGTGAGCAGGATGACGTTGATGACCGCGATCACGACCGCGAGGGAGACCACCCGGCCGAAGCCGATGTAGTCCATCAGGTCGAACCCCTGCGCACCGGTCTCCCCCGTGGTGATCTCCACGATCAGGTCGTTGACGGTGGAGAAGACGTTCATGCCCGACAGCACCGTCCACAGCACCGCCACCATGACCACCTGGGCGATGCCGAGGGCCACGGAGACCAGGAACGAGATCTTCATGACCGACCAGGGGTCGAGCCGCTGGACGGTCAGCCGGACCAGCCGCGGACCAGTCCGCCGCACCGGGCGGGTGCCGGTGCGCTGGGTGCTACGGCCGCTGCTGCCGGTGGTGCCCGCCGACCGGGCGGCTGCCGCGGCCGCCGCACCACCGACCGCGGGCCCGCCCGACCCACTGCGTGCTCGGGCCTGCGGTGACTGGCGGGGTGCGGTCCGGGCCATGGCACCGTCCCGCATCGCGCTGGACCGTCCGGTCTGGGTGCCGGGGCGCTGCAGGCGCTCGGTGCGGTCGCCGCTGTCGCTGCCGCTCAACTGTCCTCCTGCGCCCGTCAGTCCTCGTCGCCGGAGCCGGCCTCAGCGGTCGGCTCCGGGGTGGTGCCCTCGGCACCGTCGTGCCCCGACGTTACGCCATCACCGCCGGTGTCCAGGGACTCCCCGCCGTCCTCCACCTCGATCTGCTCGATCTCCTCGTTGATGAGGGTGTCGGCGTTGCGGGCCACCGCGACGATCGCGTCGTCGCGACCCGGGGCCGCGAACCGCACCCCGGAGGTGTCGCGCCCGGTCGGGCGCACCTGGGCGACCGAGGAGCGCACCACGTTGCCGCGCTCCATGACCACCAGCACCTCGTCGTCCTCGGCCACGGTCAGCGCCCCCACCAGGTCACCGGCCTTCTCGGTGGCGCGGGCCACCTTGATGCCCAGCCCGCCGCGGCCCTGCAGCCGGTACTGCGAGACCGCCGTGCGCTTGGCCATGCCGGACTCGAACACGACGAAGACGTAGGGGTCGGTGCCGGCCTCCACGACCTGCATCGCCAGCAGATGGTCACCGTCCCGGAACTTCATGCCGGTGACTCCCGAGGTGGCCCGGCCCATCGGCCGCAGCACGGTGTCGGTCGCGGTGAACCGCACCGACTGCCCCTTGACCGAGACCAGCACCACGTCGTCCTCCGCGCCCGCCAGAGCGGCGCTGACCAGCTCGTCGCCGTCCCGCAGGTTCACCGCGATCAGGCCGCCGGAGCGGGGGGAGTCGTAGTCGCTCAACCGGGTCTTCTTCACCAGCCCGTTGCGGGTGGCCAGCAGCAGGTAGTCCGCCTGCTCGTAGTCGCGCAGCGCCAGCACCTGCGCAATCTCCTCGCCGGGCTGGAAGGCCAGCAGGTTGGCCACGTGGGAGCCCTTGCCGCTGGGGCCGCCCTCGGGGATCTCGTAGGCCTTGGCCCGGTAGACCCGGCCGTGGTTGGTGAAGAACAGCAGCCAGTGGTGGGTGCTGGTGGTGAAGAAGTGGTTCACGATGTCGTCGGCGCGCAGCGCCGCACCGCGCCGCCCCTTGCCGCCGCGGTTCTGCGGGCGGTACTCGCTGGTGCGGGTCCGCTTGGCGTAGCCGCCGCGGGTGATGGTGACGACCACGTCCTCCTCGGGGATGAGGTCCTCCATCGACATGTCCCCGTCGAAGGGCACGATCCGGGTCCGCCGCTCGTCCCCGTAGCGGTCCACGATCGCGGCCAGCTCCTCGGAGACGATGTCCCGCTGCCGCTGCGGGGTGGCCAGGATGTGGCGGTACTCCTCGATCATGGCCTGCAGCCGGTCGTGCTCGTCGATGATCTTCTGCCGCTCCAGGGCCGCCAGCCGCCGCAGCTGCATGTCCAGGATCGCCCGAGCCTGCACCTCGTCGATCTGCAGCAGCTCGACGAGGCCGTCACGGGCCTCCTCCACGGTCGGCGAGCGCCGGATCAGCGCGATGACCTCGTCCAGCGCGTCCAGGGCCTTCAGCAGGCCGCGCAGGATGTGGATCTGCTCCTCGGCCCGCCGCAGCCGGAACGTGGTGCGCCGGACGATGACCTCGATCTGGTGGTCCACCCAGTGCCGCACGAACGCCGACAGCGGCAGCGTCCGCGGGACGCCGTCGACCAGGGCCAGCATGTTGGCGCCGAAGGTCTGCTGCAGCTGGGTGTGCTTGTAGAGGTTGTTGAGGACCACCTTGGCGACCGCGTCGCGCTTGAGCACGATGACCAGCCGCTGCCCGGTGCGCCCGGAGGTCTCGTCGCGCAGGTCGGCGATGCCGGCGAGCTTGCCCTCGTTGACCTGCTCGGCGATCCGCTTGGCTAGGCTGTCGGGGTTGACCTGGTAGGGCAGCTCGGTCACCACCAGGCACTGCCGGCCCTGGATCTCCTCGACCTCGACGACGGCCCGCATGATGATCGAGCCGCGGCCGGTCCGGTAGGCCTCCTCGATGCCGCGGCGGCCCATGATCAGTGCCCCGGTCGGGAAGTCCGGTCCCTGGATGCGCGAGATCAGCGCCTCCAGCAGCTCGTCCCGGCTGGCGTCGGGGTGCTCCAGCAGCCACTGCACGCCGCTGGCGACCTCGCGCAGGTTGTGCGGCGGGATCTGCGTGGCCATGCCGACCGCGATGCCCGCCGAGCCGTTGACCAGCAGGTTCGGGAACCGCGCCGGCAGCACCGTGGGCTCCTGGGTCTTGCCGTCGTAGTTGTCGCCGAAGTCGACGGTGTCCTCGTGGATGTCGCGGACCATCTCCATGGCCAGCGCCGCCATCTTGCACTCGGTGTAGCGGGGCGCGGCGGCCGGGTCGTCACCGGGGGTGCCGAAGTTGCCCTGCCCGTCGACCAGCGGGTAGCGCATCGCCCAGTCCTGCACCAGCCGCACCAGGGCGTCGTAGATCGCCATGTCGCCGTGCGGGTGGTAGTGGCCCATGACGTCGCCGACGACGCGGGCGCACTTGTTGTAGCCGCGGTCGGGCCGGTAGCCGCCGTCGTACATCGCGTAGAGCACGCGGCGGTGCACCGGCTTCAGGCCGTCACGGACGTCCGGCAGCGCCCGGGAGACGATGACGCTCATCGCGTACTCGATGTAGGAGCGCTGCATCTCCGCGTTGAGGTCGACCGCCTCGACGCGGTCGCCGATGGGCGGGGGGGTGGTGTCGGTCACGCGTGTCCTTCTGGTCGTGGTCCGTCAGGGGCAGGTAGCGGCCGGCAGCGCGCCCGGGCGGGGCAGCCGGCCCCGGCCGCTACCGCGCATCAGATGTCCAGGAAGCGCACGTCCTTGGCGTTGCGCTGGATGAAGCCCCGGCGGGACTCCACGTCCTCGCCCATGAGCACCGAGAAGATCTCGTCGGCCGCCGCGGCGTCCTCGACGGTGACCTGCAGCAGCACCCGGGTGTCGGGGTTCATGGTGGTCTCCCACAGCTCCCGGTAGTCCATCTCACCCAGGCCCTTGTAGCGCTGGATGCCGCTGTCCTTGGGCAGCCGGCGGCCCGCCGCCAGTCCCTGCTGGATCAGGGCGTCCCGCTCGCGGTCGGTGAAGACGAACTCGTGCTCGGCGTTGGTCCACTTCAGCCGGTAGAGCGGCGGCTGGGCCAGGTAGACGAAGCCGGCCTCGATGAGCGGGCGCATGAACCGGAACAGCAGCGTCAGCAGCAGCGTGCGGATGTGCATGCCGTCGACGTCGGCGTCGGCCATCAGCACGATCTTGTGGTAGCGGGCCTTGCTGATGTCGAAGTCCTCGCCGATGCCGGTGCCGAACCCGGAGATCAGCGCCTTGATCTCCTGGTTGTTCAGGATCCGGTCCAGCCGGGCCTTCTCGACGTTGAGGATCTTGCCGCGGATCGGCAGGATCGCCTGGTTGTGCGGGTTGCGCCCGCGCACCGCCGATCCACCGGCCGAGTCGCCCTCGACGATGAAGACCTCGGAGATGGTCGGGTCGTTGGACTGGCAGTCGCGCAGCTTGCCGGGCAGGCCCCCGGACTCCAGCAGCCCCTTGCGGCGGGTGGCCTCGCGGGCTTTGCGGGCCGCGAGCCGGGCCGCCGCCGCCTGGACCGCCTTGCCGACGATCTCCCGGCCCTCCCGCGGGTGGGCCTCCAGCCAGTAGCCGAACTGGTCGGTCATCGCCGACTGCACGAAGCCCTTGACCTCGGAGTTGCCCAGCTTGGTCTTGGTCTGGCCCTCGAACTGCGGCTCGCCGATCTTGACCGAGATCACCGCCGTGAGCCCCTCCCGGACGTCGTCGCCGGTCAGGTTGGGGTCCTTCTCCTTCAGCAGCCGGTGCTCCTTGGCGAAGTCGTTCACCAGCCGGGTCAGCGCGGTGCGGAAGCCCTCCTCGTGAGTCCCGCCCTCGTGGGTGTTGATGGTGTTGGCGTAGGTGTGGACCGACTCGGTGAACGAGGTGGTCCACTGCATCGCCACCTCGAGGGAGAGCATCCGCTCGGTGTCCTCGGTCTCGAAGGCGATGACGTCCTCGTGCACCGGGTCCGACCGCTTGGAGCGGTTCAGGTGCCGCACGTAGTCCAGCAGCCCGTGCTCGTAGCGGTAGGTCACCGTGTGCTGCGGCCCGGTCGCGGCGGGCTCGGCCGCGGCGGACTCCTCACCCTCGACGGCCTCCAGCGGGTCGTCGTCGAGGGCGTCCGGGTCGGGGGCCTCGGCGGGCCGCTCGTCGGTGAGGGTGATGGTCAGCCCCTTGTTGAGGAAGGCCATCTGCTGGAACCGGGCCCGCAGCGTCTCGAAGTCGAAGACGACAGCGTCGAAGATGTCCGCCGACGGCCAGAACGTGACCATGGTGCCGGTGTCGTCCTCGGCGATCTCCTCGTCCTTGCTCAGCGGCGCCTGCGGCACGCCGAGCCGGTAGCTCTGCCGCCACACGTGCCCGCGCTGGCGCACCTCCACGTCGAGCTGCTCGGAGAGCGCGTTGACGACCGAGGACCCCACCCCGTGCAGGCCGCCGGAGACGGCGTAGCCGCCACCGCCGAACTTCCCGCCGGCGTGCAGCTGGGTCATGACGACCTCGACCGCCGGCTTGCCCTCGGCACGATGGAGGCCGGTGGGGATCCCCCGGCCGTTGTCGCGCACCCGGACGCCGCCGTCGGCCAGCAGGGTGACCTCGATCCGGTCGGCGTGGCCGGCCAGCGCCTCGTCCACCGAGTTGTCGACGATCTCCCACACCAGGTGGTGCAGGCCACGCTCACCCGTGGAGCCGATGTACATGCCCGGACGCTTGCGGACCGCCTCCAGCCCCTCCAGGACGGTGATCGCGTTGGCGTCGTACGGCGTCGCTGTGGCCAGGGACTCCGGGGCCGCCTCCGAGGCGGTGGCCTCCGGGAGCTCCGGCATGGCCGGGTCCTGGTCGGGCTCTGACGGGTGCTCGGGACCGACGGTGGCCACAGGTCTCCTTAGCGAGGGGGCGGGATTCGCCTCCATCCTATCGGTTCCCGGCCCGCGGACCGGCGATCACAGGCGCTGGACGCCAGATTCGGGCACCGAACTGACCAGGGGGCGCACCCCACCCCGTCGCCAGGGGGGCGGAGGGCTCTGAGCCGCCCTCAGCCGTAGGTGTCACGGGGCCCGGCGCCGGGGGCCCGCAGCGGCCCCTTGCGCCACGTCGGGCCGGCGGGTCCGTGCACGACGATCTGGGTGACGACGTCGTCCCCGACCTCGGTCTCGATCCGGGCGAGGACCGAGTTGGTCAGCAGCCGCATCTGGGTGGCCCAGGCGGTCGAGTCGGCCTGCACGGTGAGCGTGGTGCCCTCGAACGCGACGGGGGCGACGTGGGCGGCGACCGTCTCACCGACGATCGCCGGCCACCGCCCGACCACCGAGCCCACCTGCACC
The DNA here is from genome assembly GCF_009602535.1 of Ornithinicoccus halotolerans. Classification (GTDB taxonomy): domain Bacteria; phylum Actinomycetota; class Actinomycetes; order Actinomycetales; family Dermatophilaceae; genus Ornithinicoccus; species Ornithinicoccus halotolerans. The sequence goes on from NZ_WIQI01000031.1 coordinate 26,982, forward strand.
TGCCCGCGCCAGCCGCGGGAGGCCAGCAGCGACTCCATCTCCGTCCCCACCGGTTGCGGGTCGCGCCGGGAAGGTGTCCCGGCACCGGAGCGCCGCGAGGTCAGCCCGGCGGCCGGCTCGGCGCCACCGGCGCGCTGCCCGTGCCGGCCGGACCCACCGGCTCCCCCGGGCCGACCGGGACGCAGCCCG
>NZ_WIQI01000032.1 GCF_009602535.1 Ornithinicoccus halotolerans
GTGCACGTCACCGGTCAGGTGCACGTTGAGCCGTTCCATGGGCACCACCTGGCTCCAGCCGCGGCGCCGGCTGACCGGCCACCTGGCCGCGGCCCAGGTCTCCCGGCGGCTGGTGGTGCACGCCGTGCCGGTCGTGCTGACGGTGCTGGCGGTCGGGGCGACCACGCTGTCGGGCCTGTACGCGGCGACCTCCGGCGGGCTGCGCGATGCCCTCTCCGACGTCGGGCAGGGCGCCGACGTGCGCGCCCGGCTCGCGCCGGCCCCGACGCCGCAGGACACCCTCGTCACGGTGCCGGACGTCTCCGACGTGCCCCACAGCGCGCAGGCACCGGTCTGGCGGGCCGAGACCCGGCTCGGCCAGACCGACGCCCAGCTGACCGTGCTCCCGGTGGACCGGCTCGAGGAGGTGGCGCTGCTGCCGCAGGGCTCGCTGGACCCGGGCGCGGTCTCGGCGGCCCTCCGTCCAGGCGGCACCGACGACCCCGCGGCGAGCCCGCGCGACGCGATCGCCCTCCCCGACGGGCCGCTCAGCCTCGAGCTGACCGTCTCGGTCACCACCCGCGCCCACCCCGACTTCGTCCGGAGCACGCAGCAGCAGGGCGAGGCGCACGAGCGGGAGCTCCGCGAGAACCCCGAGTCCGTCGTCGTCGGGGCGGGCGAGGTCTCCGAGGAGATGGTCGAGGACCTCATCGAGGACCACTGGCGCTGGTTGGGCACCCTGGGCCAGGGCAGTCACGAGCTGCGCCCGACGTTGCAGGTGGTGGACCCGCACACCGTCGGTCCGCAGACGCTGACCCTGGAGCCGCTCCGCTTCCCGTTCCACTGGGAGGTGGTCCAGCGGCAGATCCGCGCCGAGGAGCGCACCGAGACGACCACGCTGCGGCTCGAGCTGCCCGACGGCACCGACCGGACGCTGACCGGGCTGCGGCTCGGGCTCCCGCAGTGGTCCGTGCCCTACGACGTGACCGTCACCCTCGAGGGGCTGACCACCTCGGAGGGCACCGACCTGCTGGCGCAACGGCCGGCCGTGGACTGGTCGACCCCGGAACCCGCCGGCCAGCCCGCCACGGGCGGCGACTACCGGGAGGGACCCGGCAGCACCGACCTCGAGGTCACCCACGACAGCAGCCGGGGCACGCTGGTCGTGTCCGGCACGAGCGGGATGGCCGGGAACCAGCCGATGCCCACCAGGGACGCGGTCGACACGGTTCCGGTCACGGCCGACCCGGAGAGCAAGGAGCCGGTGGTGCCGGTCGCGGTCACGCCGGCCCTGGTCCGCGCCAACGACCTCGTCGAGGGGCAGCAGGTGGAGCTGCGGGCGTTCGGCCTCAGCGTGCCCGGCACGGTAGCCGCCGTGGTCCCCAGCGTGCCCGGGACGCTGCAGCCGGAGGCGGTGCTGGTCGACCAGGCGGCGCTGGCCGACTACCTGCTGGCCGCCGGCCAGCAGGCGCCGCGGCCGACCGAGTTCTGGCTCGCCACCGAGGACGCGGACGCCACCCAGCAGGCGCTCGGCGGAGTGCCCGGCCTGGGCCAGGTGATGGGCCCGGGCAGCGTGGAGGTCACCGACGCCGCGAGCGCGGTCCGGCTGGTCTTCTGGGTGGCCTCCGCCGGTGCCGTCCTGCTGGCAGCGACCGGCATCGCGGCCGTGACCGCGACCCTGCTGTCCGGGCGTCGCCCCGAGGTCGCGGTGCTGCGGGCGCTGGGCGCCCCGGCGGCGCTGCAGGCCCGGTCCCGGGCCCTGGAGCTGCTGGGCGTCGTGTGCGCCGCCCTGCTCGCGGGGCTGGTCGCCGGCTGGACCGTGGGGGCGCTCGTCGTGCCGGAGCTGGCCCGCTCCACCACCCTCCCGGGCCAGGTGTCGCTGCCGGCCGCGCTCGCGCTCGAGCTGCCGCTGTGGCTGGTCCTGCTGGGCGTGCTGATGCTGGCCGTCGCGGTCACTGCGACGGTGACCGCGACCCGGGTCCGCGCGCAGGCGCTGGACACCGAGTACCGCGAGGAGATCCGGTGAGCGCCCCCGGGAGGCTGTGGCTGGCGGGCCGCCAGCTGCGCGCCGACCCGTGGGTGAGCGTGCTGATCGGCGTGGTGGTCTTCCTGGTCGCCCTCGTGATGACCGCCTGGCCGCGGGTGGTGGACGACATGCACTCCCGGCAGGTGTCGCACGTGGTCAACCCGCTCTCGGCGATCCAGCGCGACCTGGTGGGAGTCACCTCCAGTGCCGGCTACGGCCGGGACCTCTCCGGTGGGGGCACGGTGGAGGAGAGCTGGGGCGAACCGCTGGCGGCCCTCGAGGAGCTGCGGACCTCCCAGCCCGAACCGCTGCGCTCGATGCTGGGTGCGGGTTACGTGTTCACGGAGACGCAGACCGGGACGTCCGTCGACCCGGAGGCCGCCAGCGACTACGCGCGGTTGGAGGTGCTGCCCCGTGTGGACCCGCTGCTGCAGGACCGGGTGCGGCTGGTCGCCGGGGACTGGCCGTCCTCCCGGGTACCGCGCTCCCTGGGGCCCGGCACGGCCGGGGAGCCAGCGGCCGACGATGGCCCGGGGGCGGAGGGCGAGTACCTGGAGGTGATGGTCTCCGACACGGCGGCCGAGAAGCTGCACTGGCGGGTCGGCGAGCCGGTTGCCGACACCCCCTGGCTGTTGACCGGCACCTACGAGGCCGTCGACCCGGCCGACGGCTACTGGCGGCACGCCCCCAACGGCCTGGACGTCGGTGAGCTCTTCGACGGGAACGTCGGCGTGACCGGTTTCGTCTCCGTCTATCTGGGCCCGGCCAACCCCGGGACCACCGGCAACCCGGCCTGGGTGTGGGACCTGAACGCGGTCGTGCCGGTGCAGGCGGATGACGTGCCCGGCCACCAGGTGGCCACCGCGGCCGCCCAGCTGCGCAGCCTGGTCTCGGCCCCCGTCGTGCTGCGGGATGCGGACCCGGAGGCGGGACGCCCGCAGCAGACGCAGGTCACCTTCGCCGCTGAGGTGGTGCCGGTGCTGCAGCGGCTCGCCGACGAGCAGCACGCCACCGCGGCGGTGCTGTCCGTGCTGGCCGCCGGCCCGATCGGGGTGGTGCTGGCCGTGTTCGCGCTCGCCGCACGACTGCTGGTGACGCGTCGGCAGGCCCCACTGGGGCTGGCGCTGGCGCGCGGCGCCTCCCGGGGGCAGCTGCGCTGGCTGCTCGGCCTGGAGACCGCGCTGGTCGGCCTGCCGGCGGCGCTGCTGGGCTACTACGCCGCCGGACTGGTCGTGCCCCGCTCGACCGGTCCGGGGGAGCTGCTGCTGGCCGTCGTGGTCGGCCTGGTGCCGGCGGCGGTGACCGCGGTCACCGCGGGCACGGCGCAGGCGGTCCACCGGCGGTCCGACCTCGGGGCGCGCTCCCGCTCCCGGCTGCGGTGGGTGGCCGAGGTGGCCGTGCTCGCGCTGGCGGCGCTGGCGACCTGGCGGCTGCTCGACCGTGGCCTGGGCGGCCCGGAGAGCGGCACCGTGGCTGGTGCCGACCCGCTGCTGGCGGCGACCCCGCTGCTGGTGGCGCTCGCGGCCGCGCTCCTCACGCTGCGCCTCTACCCGCTGCCGTTGGGGCTGCTGCTGCGAAGCCTGCGCTCCCGACCCGGGCTCACCTCCTTCCTGGGCGCCGCCCGGGCCGTCCGCGACCCCTCCGGCGGCGTGCTCCCCGCGCTGGCGATGCTGCTGGGCGTCGCGGTGGCGGTCAGCGCCACCATGGTCGCCTCGACGGTCTCCCAGGGCGCCGAGGAGGCGGCCTGGGAGGGCACCGGCGCGCCGATCCGGGTGGCCGGTGCTCGAGCCCTCCCGCAGGTGGTCGAGGACCTGCAGAGCGTCGACGGGGTCGAGAGCGTCGCCCGAGTCACGGACTCGACCCGCGCGACCGAGCTCACCGGCGCGTCCGAAGCCACCTCGGTGCAGGTGGTGATCGTCGACCAGGAGCTGCCCGCCGTCCAGCGGTCGGCCGAGCACCTCGAGGCGCTCCCGGAGCAGCTCGCCCGTGACGACGGTGAGGGCCCCGTGCCCGCGGTGACCGGCGGCACCGTCCCGCCGGGGACCGGCACCGCCCAGCTCTCCGGCATCGGGGAGGTCGAGCTGGTCGGGCACGTGCCGGCCATCCCCGGCTACGAGACGCCGTCCGGGTTCGTCGTGGTGACGACCGAGGGATGGGAGCGGCTGGGGCGGGCCTACCCGCTGGGGAACCTGACCCTGCTCTCCGTCGAGGAGGGCGCCGACCGGGAGCAGGTAGCGGCGGCCGTCCGGGAGGCGGTGCCGAACACCGCCGTGGAGACCCCCGACCAGCAGCTGGACGCCTACCGGGAGGCGCCGGTCACCTCCGGGCTGACCGCGATGAGCGCGACCGCGGTGGTGCTGGCCACCGCCCTGACGGTGCTCGCGGTCGTGCTCGTGCTGCTGCTGGGCGCCCCCGCCCGGGCCCGGTTGCTCGCGGTGCTGCGCACGCTCGGGCTGACCGCCCGGCAGGGCCGCGGCCTGGCCGCCTGGGAGCTGGCACCGCTGCTGGCCGCCTCCGCCCTCGTCGGCGGCGCCGTCGGGTTCGCGGTGCCCTGGCTGCTGGTCCGCACCGTCGACTTCCGCGCGATGACCGGCGGCGAGCAGCAACCGGCGCTGGCGGCCGACCCGATGCTGCTCGGGCTCGTGCTCGGCGCGGTCCTGCTCGCCGTCGTCACCGCCACCCTCGCGGCCGCGGCCGTCTCCGCCCGCGCCGACATCACCCGTCACCTGCGCATCGGTGAGGAGAGGTAGGAACCATGACCACCGACACCGCGAGGACCGGATCCCCGGTCACGGAGCGGTCCGAGCCGCCGAACGCCCGGGACCACGGCGGCCCGGACATCCTGTGCGAGGACCTGGTCCGCATCTACGCCACCGACGGCGTCGAGGTGCAGGCGCTGCAGGGGCTGAACCTGCGGGTCGACCCCGGCGACGTCGTCGCCCTCGTCGGCGCCTCCGGGTCCGGCAAGTCCACCCTGCTCAACATCCTCTCCGGCCTGGACACCCCCACCGGTGGCCGCGCCCAGGTCGCCGGGGTGGACCTGCTGACCATGAACCGCCGGCAGCGGGTGCACTACCAGCGCCACGTCGTCGGGTTCGTCTGGCAGCAGACCTCCCGCAACCTGATGCCGTTCCTCACCGCCGCCGAGAACGTCGCGCTGCCGCTGGTCATCGCCGGCCGGCCGCGCCGGGACCGCGCCGACCGGGTGGAGGAGCTGCTGGAGCTGCTGGACGTGGCCGACTGCCGCGACCGCCGCCCCGCCGAGCTGTCCGGCGGGCAGCAGCAGCGCACCGCCGTCGCGGTCGCGCTGGCCAACGACCCGGCCGTGCTGCTGGCCGACGAGCCGACCGGTGAGCTGGACGACGCGATGTCGACCGAGGTGCTGGCCGCCATGCGCGACGCCTCCGAGCGGCTCGGCGTGACCGTGCTCATCGTCACCCACGACCCGACCATCGCCGACCACGTGCGCCGCACCGTCCGGATCCGCGACGGGCGCACCTCCACCGAGGTGCTGCGGCACGTCGAGCGGGACGAGCACGGCCAGGAGCGGCTGGTCGCGCAGGAGTACACCGTCATCGACCGGGCCGGGCGGATGCAGCTGCCCAGCGGCTACGTCGCCGAGCTGGGGCTGCGCGACCGGGTCCGGCTGGAGCTGGAGACCGACCACGTCGGGGTGTGGCCGGACCGGCCGGCCACCCGGCGCCCGGCCGGCGAGAAGGAGGACGACGATGAGTGAGCCCAGCCGCTACCTGGTCCGTGGCGAGGGCCTGCACCGGGTGTTCGGGCGCGGCGCGGCCGAGGTGCACGCCGTGACCGACGTCACGGTCGAGGTCCACCCCGGTGAGCTGACGGTCGTGCGGGGACCCTCCGGGTCGGGCAAGACCACGCTGCTCAACCTGCTGGGCGGGCTGGACCGCCCCACCGCGGGGCGGGTGCTGCTGGGCGACGGCCGGGTGCTGTCCGAGCTGAAGGAGCAGGAGGCCTCGCGGGTCCGGCGCGAGCTGGTCGGCTACGTGTTCCAGTCCTTCGGGCTGGTGCCGGTGCTGTCGGCCGCCGAGAACGTGGAGGTGCCGCTGCGGCTGCTGGGCACGCCCGTCGCCGAACGCAACGACCGGGTGCACGCGGCGCTGGAGCAGGTCGGGCTGGCCAAGCACGACCGGCAGCGCCCCTACGAGCTCTCCGGCGGCCAGCAGCAGCGCGTCGGCATCGCTCGCGCGCTGGTCACCGAGCCGCAGGTGCTCATCGCCGACGAGCCAACCGGGCAGCTGGACTCCGACACCGCGGCCACGATCATGGACCTGCTCGTCGAGCTCACCCACCAGCGGGGCATCGCCGCGCTGGTCTCCACGCACGACCCGATCCTGATCGAACGTGCCGACCGGATGGTCGCGCTGCACGACGGCCGGGTGGTTGCCCCCACCGGTAGCGGCCGCCCCACCACCGGCGCGGTGACCACCCCGGCCGGGTGAGGCCGGGCGACATACTGGGGGCCATGCGCGTCCTGGTCACCGGCGGGGCCGGTTACATCGGCTCCCACACCGTGCTGCACCTGCTCGCCGCCGGCCACGACGTGGTCGTCGTCGACGACCTCCGCAACGCCAAGGCCACCGTCATCGGCCGGCTCGAGGAGCTGTCCGGTCAGCACGTCCCGCTGCACGCCTTCGACCTCGCCGACGCGGACAAGCTGTCCGCGCTGCTCGCCGAGGAGCGGGTCGACGCGGTCGTGCACTTCGCCGGGTCCAAGGCGGTCGGGGAGTCGGTGGCGAAGCCGCTGGAGTACTACCGCAACAACGTCGGCGCGACCCTCGGCCTGCTGGAGGCCATGGCGCGCCACGGCATCGACCGCGTCGTGTTCTCCTCCTCCGCGACCGTCTACGGCCCGCACGCGCCGGTGCCGATGACAGAGGACCTGCCGACGTCGGCGACCAACCCCTACGGCTGGACCAAGGTGATGATCGAGCAGGTCCTGCGCGACGTCGCCGTGGCCCGACCGTCGCTGCGGGTGGCCCTGCTGCGCTACTTCAACCCGGTCGGCGCCCACCCCTCCGGACGGATCGGCGAGGACCCGGCCGACATCCCCAACAACCTGATGCCCTACATCGCCCAGGTCGCGATCGGGCGGCGGGAGAAGCTGCGGGTCTTCGGTGACGACTACGACACCCCCGACGGGACCGGCGTCCGCGACTACATCCACGTGGAGGACCTCGCCGCCGGCCACCTGGCCGCCCTGGAGTGGATCACCAGCCACGACCGCACCGTCAGCACCTGGAACCTCGGCACCGGCCGCGGCACCAGCGTGCTGGAGCTGGTGCGGGCCTTCGAGCGCGCCAGCGGCCGGCCGGTCCCCTACGAGGTCGTCGGCCGGCGTCCCGGCGACATCGCCGCCTCCTACGCCGACCCCTCCCTCGCCGAGGCGGAGCTGGGCTGGCGGGCGCGGCGCGACGTGGCCGACATGTGCGCCGACACCTGGCGCTGGCAGCAGGCCAACCCGGAGGGCTACCCGGGCTGACCCGCGCTAGCCCGGGAACCGCTCCTGGTAGGTCGCCATCAGGCCCGGGTAGTAGGCCGGCTCGAACTCGACCTCGTCGGCGTCCCGGCCGCCGAACGCCGCCTCGAGCCGGTCCAGGTAGTAGTCCCACCCGGGCCCGACGTGGTGGGCCATCGCCGGGTCCGGCAGGTCCTGGCAGAACTCCAGCGTGGTGACGCCGCCCTGCTCCGACAGCCGCAGCTCCAGCACCCACGGGTGCTCCTCGCCGTCCGGTCCCTCGCCGACCGAGCGGGTCCGCAGCCGGTGCGGCGGCTCGCAGGCCTCGACCCGGTGCTCCTCCTCCGGCATACCCTCCTCGGCGGTCATCCGGAACCACACGGTGCCGCTGGTGGGGTCGCCGTGCCAGGTGCCGATCCAGCGGGCCATCCGCTCCGGCTCGGTCACGGCGGCCCAGACGTCCTGCACGGGGGCGCGGAAGGTGCGGGTGAAGACGATCCAGTCCCGGCCCTCCCGCCGCTCGTGGCGGCCGGTGGCCGTGGGGGTGGTCGGTGTGCTGCTCATGCGCTGTCCTCCTCGGCTCGATGGTGGGTGTCGCGCCCCGGTCGGGCCGCGCCGCGGTCGCGGGTCGTGCGCTCCGCGGTGGTGCGGCGCACCTCCAGGTCCAGCCCGGCCAGGACCTGGTCGGTGAACCGGGGCGAGCGCGAGCCCGCCTGGCCGGGCCCGCGCAGGGCCGCGACCAGCTCGACCACCGGCTGCAACGCCGCCGCCTCGAGGCGGTAGTGGCGCTCCCGCCCCCGGCGCTCCGCGCGGACGAGGCCGGCCTCCCCCAGGAGCCGCAGGTGCTTGCTGACGCCCGGGCGGCTGATGTCGTGGGTGGCGGCCAGGTCCACCACCCGCGCCGGCCCCGTCGCCAGCCGGAGCAGCAGCTGGCGGCGAACCGGGTCGGCCAGCGCCGCGAACACGTCCATGGCGAAATGGTAACCTATTGGTTACCTGTTCGTCCGCTCGCTCCGGCCCGGCAACCCGGCTAGCGTGATCCGCACCGACGACACGAGGAGGACTCGCCATGGACGGCAACACCTGGCTCTGGCTGGTCATCGCGGCCGTGGTGGTCGTGCTGGTCGTGCTCCTGGTCATGACGCTGATGCGCAAGCGCAGGCGCCAGCAGGAGGAGCGCCGGGTCGAGGCGGACCGGCTGCGGGAGAGCGCCACGCAGGGCGAGGGCTACGTCCAGCAGAAGGAGGCGGCCGCCCGCGAGGCCCGCGAGCAGGCGTACGCCAAGCGGGCCGAGGCCGAGGCGCTGGAGAAGCGTGCCCGGGACGCCACCGAGGAGGCCCGCGGTCACCGCGACCACGTCACCGACGAGTACCTCGAGGCCGAGGACATCGACCCCGACGGTGACGGGGGCCGTCGGCGCTGACATCGGCCGCCCTTGACCCCTGCGAGAATGCGGCCCATGGCATCCCTGGCTGAGCTGACCCCGCCGATCGCCCTGGGGGCGCTGGACGGCCGCTACCGCGGCGCCGTGGCCCCGCTGGTGGACCACCTCTCCGAGGCGGCGCTCAACCGCCAGCGCGTGCACGTGGAGGTGGAGTGGCTCATCTACCTGGCCCAGCACCAGGTGGTGGCCCCGTCGCGGCTGCTCACCGACGACCAGGTCGCGGCCCTGCGCCGCGTCGTCGAGGACTTCGGCGCCGACGACATCGCCGAGCTGGGCCGGATCGAGCGGGAGACCGTCCACGACGTCAAGGCCGTCGAGTACTACCTCAAGCGCCGGCTCGCCGGGCTCGACCGCGAGGACCTGAGCGAGCTGGTGCACTTCGCCTGCACCTCCGAGGACATCAACAACCTCTCCTACGCCCTGATGGTCCGCGGCGCCGTCACCCAGGTCTGGCTCCCGCGCGCCGATGCCCTGCTGGAGCAGCTGGAGCAGCTGGCCCGGGACCTGGCCGAGGTGCCGCTGCTGGCGCACACCCACGGCCAGCCGGCCACCCCGACGACCATGGGCAAGGAGCTGGCGGTGCTGGCGCACCGGCTGCGCCGGCAGCGGCGCCGGGTCGCCTCGGCGGAGTACCTCGGCAAGCTCAACGGCGCCACCGGCACCTACGGGGCGCACCTGGCCGCCGTGCCGGAGGCCGACTGGCAGCAGGTCAGCCGCGAGTTCGTGCAGGGGCTGGGGCTGACCTGGAACCCGCTCACCACGCAGATCGAGTCCCACGACTGGCAGGCCGAGCTGTACGCCGACCTGGCGCGGTTCAACCGGGTGCTGCACAACCTGTGCACCGACCTCTGGTCCTACATCTCGCTGGGCTACTTCGCGCAGGTCCGCGGTCAGGGCACGGTGGGGTCCTCGACGATGCCGCACAAGGTCAACCCGATCCGGTTCGAGAACGCCGAGGCCAACCTGGAGGTCTCCAACGCGCTGCTGGACGTGCTGGCCTCCACGCTGGTCACCTCCCGGCTGCAGCGCGACCTCACTGACTCCTCGATGCAGCGCAACATCGGGACCGCCCTCGGGCACGGCCTGCTGGCGCTGGACAACGTCGCCAAGGGACTGGCCGGGCTGGACGCCGCGCCGGAGGCGATGGCCGCCGACCTGGAGGCCAACTGGGAGGTGCTGGCCGAGCCGGTGCAGTCGGCGATGCGGGCACTGGCGGTGGCGGGGCACCCGGGCATGGACAACCCCTACGAGCGGCTCAAGGAGCTGACCCGCGGGCGGCGCATCACCGGGGACGACCTGCGGGAGTTCGTCCGCGGGCTCGGCCTGCCCGAGGACGTCCAGGAGCGGCTGGCCGGGCTCACCCCACAGACCTACGTGGGGCTCGCGCCGCAGCTGGTGGCCCACCTGGACCGGTCGGCGCCGGGTCCTGGCACCCCCGACAGCGCCGACCGCCGCGGCGGGGTGGCGCGGTGACCGGCCGGCGACCCGGGCCGGGCGGCGGCGCGCAGACGCCGGGACGGACGGAATACCTCTAGGGGGTATATTGGTTGCCATGGCTGTGAACGGCTACACCGGCACCAAGGAGGACTACCTCCGCCGACTGCGTCGCGTCGAGGGCCAGGTGCGTGGCATCGCCCGGATGGTCGAGGAGGAGGAGTACTGCATCGACGTCCTCACCCAGGTGAGCGCGGTCACCAAGGCCCTGCAGGCGGTGAGCCTGGGCCTCCTGGAAGACCACATCGCCCACTGTGTCGTCGACGCCGCGCGCGACTCCGACGAGGCCGCCGACCAGAAGGTGCAGGAGGCTGCCGCAGCCATCGCGCGCCTCGTGCGCAGCTGACGTCCCCACCGAGAGGATCACCATGAACCAGACCCAGACCACCGAGCTGACCGTCACCGGCATGAACTGCGGGCACTGCGTGTCCTCGGTCACCGAGGAGCTTTCCGAGGTCGAGGGCGTGCGCAGCGTCCGCGTGGACCTCAACAAGGACGGCGCCTCGCCGGTCTACGTCGACAGCGAGGGCCCGCTGGACCTCGAGGCCGCCAAGGCCGCGGTCGCCGAGGCCGGCTACACCGTCACCTCCTGACGCCGCTGCGACCTGGAGGCGGGCCCCAGCCGGACAGTCCCGGGGACGGCCCCCTCTCCCACGGCCGGCGGCCCGGACCAACCGGGGCCGCCGTGCCGCTGCCCTGTCCGACCGTGGCCCCGCCGCGGACTCGAGCGACGAAGGAATTGCCGTGACCACCCCCACGCCCACCTCCGAGCAGCAGGTCGACCTGGCCATCACCGGCATGACCTGTGCGTCGTGCTCCGCCCGGATCGAGCGCAAGCTCAACAAGCTGGAAGGGGTGCAGGCGAGCGTGAACCTGGCCACCGAGAAGGCCCGGGTCGCCTACGCGGACCCGGTCACGGTCGACGACATCGTCGCCACCGTCCGCTCGGCCGGCTACGGCGCCGACCCCCTCGACGAGGGCCCGGGCGGCGACTCCGGCTCGGCCCCGCCGGCGGACACCCATGACCTGGTCGGTGACCGGTCGCTGCGGCTGCGTGCCGCCGTGGCGCTGGCCCTCGCGGCCGCGGTGGTCGTCATCGCGATGGTCCCGCCGGTCTCCGAGGCGCTGGGCGGCGCGGCCCCCTGGCTGGAGCTGGTGCTCACCACCCCCGTGTACCTGTGGGCGGCGTGGCCGTTCCACCGCGCGGCCGCCATCAACGCCCGGCACCTGTCCTCGACCATGGACACCCTGGTGTCCCTCGGGGTCACCGCGGCCTACGTGTGGTCGCTCACGGCGGTCCTGACCGGCTTCACCGAGCACCTCTACTTCGAGGTGGCGGCCGCCGTCACCGCGTTCCTGCTGGTGGGCCGCTACATCGAGTCGCGGGCCAAGGCGACCGGACGGTCCGCGCTGACGTCGCTGCTGACGCTGGGCGCCAAGGACGTCGCGGTGCTGCGGACCGACCCGGCCAGCGGCGCGTGGACCGAGCAGCGTGTCCCCACCGACCAGCTCGAGGTCGGCGCCCGCTTCGTCGTCCGGCCGGGGGAGAAGATCGCCACCGACGGCGTGGTCGTCGAGGGCCACAGCGCGGTGGACACCTCGATGGTCACGGGTGAGTCGATGCCCGTCGAGGTCAGCGTCGACGACCAGGTCACCGGCGGCACCGTCAACGGCTCCGGACGGCTCGTGGTCCAGGCCACCCGCGTCGGCTCCGAGACCACGCTGGCGCAGATCACCCGGCTGGTCGAGGAGGCGCAGACCGGCAAGGCCCCGGTGCAGCGGCTCGCCGACCGCATCTCCGCGGTCTTCGTGCCCGCCGTGCTGGTGGCCGCGACGCTGACCTTCCTCCTCTGGCTGCTGACCGGAAGCACCCTGGCAGCGGCGCTCGAGCCGGCGGTCGCGGTGCTCATCATCGCCTGTCCCTGCGCGCTGGGGCTGGCCACGCCCACCGCCCTGCTGACCGGTACCAGCCGGGGCGCCCAGCTGGGGGTCCTCATCAAGGGCCCGCAGATCCTGGAGAGCACCCGCCGCGTCGACAGCGTCGTCCTCGACAAGACCGGCACCCTCACCGTCGGTGAGCCGTCCCTGCAGTCGATCACCACCACGGGCCGCCTCCCCAAGGACGCCGCCCTGAAGGCCGCCGCAGCGGTCGAGGACGGCAGCGAGCACCCGATCGCCCGCGCCATCGTCGACGCCGCCCGCCAGGCGCGCATCGAGATCCCCGAGGTGCGCCACTTCACCGGCCTGCCTGGCCAGGGCGCCCGGGGCACCGTCAACGACGTCGAGGTGACGGTCGGCAAGCCGGACCTCTTCGGCACCGTCCCGGACGAGCTGCGTGCCGCGCTCGACACCGCCGGCACCACCGTGCTGGTCGGCTGGGACGACGTGGCCCGGGCGGCCCTCACCGTCGCCGACGAGCCGAGGCCCACCAGCGCCGAGGCGATCACCCGGCTGCGGGAGCTCGGGCTGACGCCCTACCTGCTCACCGGCGACAACGAGCAGACCGCCCGCGCCGTCGCCGCCCAGGTCGGCATCGACCCCGAGCGGGTGCGGGCCGGCGTCCTGCCTCAGGACAAGTACGCCGAGGTCGCCACCCTGCAGGAGGCGGGCAAGGTAGTCGCCATGGTCGGGGACGGGGTGAACGACGCCGCCGCGCTGGCGCAGGCGGACCTCGGCATGGCCATGGGGTCGGGCACCGACGTGGCGATGAACTCCGCCGACATCGTGCTGATGCGCCCCGACGTCACCACCGTGGCGCGAGCCATCGGCCTGTCCCGGCGCACGCTGCACATCATCAAGCAGAACCTCTTCTGGGCGTTCGCGTACAACACCGCGGCCATCCCGCTCGCGGCCTTCGGCCTGCTCAACCCCATGATCGCCGGTGCCGCGATGGCAGCCTCGAGCGTCATCGTGGTCCTCAACAGCCAACGGCTGCGAGGCTACGACCGGTAACCCACAACGGCAGCGACCGGCGTTCGGCCGGACCCTGGTCAGGCTCGGCCCTCTGGTGGGGGTCGGGCCTGTCCGGTGCCCGGCGTGGGTGGCTGGAGGGTCGGGCCGTGGTAGCGCCGACGGCGGGCGTGTCGCTGGCCGCTGCTGCGGTTGGTCCAGCCGGCCAACCGGCTTTCGTCGTCGCTGCGCTGGGACGGCCGACCCGCCCCGTGGCGACCCGGTGGCCCCGGCCGGTGATGGCCGGGCGTGAGAGCCGGGCCGGTGACCGGACGGTCCCGGGCGGGCTCGTCCCGGCGGATGAGGCGCGCGCCCTCGGCGGGCCGCGCTCGGGTGGGCTGACGACGGCCGGTGACCGTTCCGCCGCCCTCGCTGCCCCTGCTGCGGCCGGTGTCACCGCGGTGACCGTCCTGGGCTCCGTTGGTCTGCCGGGGCAGGCCGAAGGCGTCCAGGACGGGCTGGGTGGCGCCGGGCGGCTGGTCGGTGTGCAGCGTGGCTTGTTCACCGGTACCGCGACCGTGGCAGCGGTCCAGGTGCCAGACGGGCCCGCGGTCGGTCATGGTGACCTCGGGATCGTGGGTGTGCACCCAGGTGTGGTGTCGCCGGCAGAGCAGGGCCATGTCACCCAGGTCGGTGTTCCCGCCGCAGGACCACCAGACGCGGGCGTGGTGGACCTCGGTCCACTGGGCGGGCATGGAGCAGCCAGGGAAGGTGCAGGCTCGGTCCCGGACCCACAGCGCCCGGCGCTGGGCCGGGGTGGCCAGCCGTCGCTTGCGGCCCTGGTCGAGCACCTCTGAGGGTCCGCCGAGCACGAACGGCACCAGCTCGGCCTCGCAGGCCAGCCGGCGTGCCTGCCCGGGGGTGAGGCTGTCCAGCTCCCCGGCGCCCAGCTCGGCGGTCCCGTAGGCCCCCACCCGGCCGGCCAGCACGTCGAAGGGCAGGGTGATCAGCATCTGCACCGGCGCCCCGCACGGCGCACTCGGGTCCGGGGAGGCCATGCCGCGGCGGATGACCGTGGTGAGGGCGTCGTAGCGGCGCCGGCCGGCCGGCCGCAGGTCTGCCCCGGAGCCGTCACTCTCCGGGCGGGTCAGCCCGGAGGAGAACACCGCGCGCAGCAGCGCCGCCCCTTCGGGGTCGGCCTCGATGATGAACCGGCGCATCCCGTCGGCCAGCGAGGACTCGAACACCTTGCACGACTCCCGCCGAGCCTTGGCCAACGCCTCGGCATCCAGCTCCGGGGTGACCAGGGCCAGCAGATGCTCCACCGCGATCCGCAGCTCCCGGTCGGCGCCCATCCGAGCCAGCGGCAGCAGCATCGCCGCGTACTCGGCGCACTGGGCCTCATCGACATACCGGCGCAACCGGGACACGTCCCTGATCAGCCGGTCGGCCCGCTCGGTGCAGATGTCCCCTCGGCCCACGGCCTCGACCACGGGCCAGTACGCCGCCCGGTCTGCCGCCTGGGCGACGCGGGCGATCCGGCGCTGCTCGGCCGCGGGCAGCCACGGGCAGTGCACTCCCACGAACTCGGCCGCAGTCAGCCCCAGCCCGGCGTGCATCCCCCGTGCCAGGGCCTCGCACACCGCTCCGTGCAGCACGCGCTCCTGAGCCGCCCGCACCTGCTGACCGGCCGCCAGCACGTCCGCCAGCTCATCCTCACCGGCCTGCCACAACACCGCCCGCGAGTCCGCCACCTCCGCCAACCGGTCGGCCACCTCACGCAGCGAGCCCAGCTGCTCATCGGCCGCCACCGGCACCGGCTCCTGCTGGCCGTGCGAGACCGGCGGCTCGTGCTCCTCCACCCCGCACACCCCCTTCCGCAGCGGAGTCCATCACCAATGATCGAACTGATGTCCAGGGTAGGGCGGGCCACCGACACTGGCAGTGACCTGCGGTCGCCCCATGCCGAGGGCGGGCGGGACCTGGCCGTGACCTGGCGACTGACTGTGGCGCTGCCTCGCGACCACCTTCTAGGCTGAACGCGTCCGCAGGCTGGGCACGACGAGGAGACCCACATGACGCTGCTGGCCGTGTTCGCCCACCCGGACGACGAGACCTTCGGGTGCGGATCGGTGCTGCTCCACGCCGCCCGCCGGACGCGCACCGTCGTCGTGTGCGCCACGCTCGGAGAGGCGGGCCATCCCTCCGACCGCGTCACCGTGCCCCCCGAGGGGCTGGGGTCGCTGCGCGAACGCGAGCTGCACGAGGCGGCCGCCGTGCTGGGGGTCGACCAGGTCGAGACGCTCGGCCTGCTGGACTCCGGGATGGACGGCGACCCGTCCCCGGGCACGTTGTGCGCCACGCCGCTCGAGCAGCTGACCGCCCGGGTTCGTGACGCCGTCGACCGGCACCGCCCCTCCGTCGTGCTCACCCTGGACGGCAGCGACGGGCACCGCGACCACGTCCGGGTGCGCGACGCCGTCCTCGCGGCCGTGGAGCCGGACACCGCGCTCTACCTGCACTGCCTGCCGCGCTCGCTCGCGCACGCCTGGCTGCTCGAGCGAGCCGGCGCGGCGGCCGCCGCGGAGTACGCCGCGATGCCGCAGTTCGGGACGCCGGACGAGGAGGTCACGACGATGCTCGACACCGCCTGGTGCTACCAGACCCGGTGGAAGGCGATTCAGACGCACCGCTCGCAGGACTCGCCCTTCGACGAGATCTCCGAGGACCTGCGTCGGCGGGTCCTGACGACGGAGCACCTGCGGCGCGTCCAGCCGCGCTGGACCGGCGGTCGGCCCGAGCACGACCTGGTCGGCCTCCCAGGCTGACGCCGAGAGCGGGGACGGAGCGGGAGCTGCCGGTCGGCTCAGACGGTGACGTCGCCGTTCGGGGTGGTGAACGTCACCGAGGCGAGAGCGGGCTCGCCGTTACCGTCGAACCTGAAGTCGACGTCCTTCTCCCAGGTCCCGGCCGGGCCGGTCAGCCCGAGCCAGTCGCGGATGCGCTGCGGGTCGCCGGCGATGGTGAGCTCCTTGAGCCGGACGTCGCTGCGCGCCAGCGTCGACGGGTGGTGGGTCAAGCTGTCCCAGCGCACGAAGAACGGCAGCTGCGGGTCGGCGATGTTGCCCCTGATCCCGATCTGCCGCCAGGTCAGGTCGACGCCCTCGGGCGTGTGGCGGTGACCCGGGACGGCCTCCCGCCGCAACCGGGCCTCGATACCGGTGAGGTCGTCGAGGGCGATGACCCAGGCCATCCAGCCGCCTCCGAGGTCGGACCGCGCCCGGACCGCCTGGCCGAACGGGGCCTTGTCCGAGGCCGGGTGGTCCAGCACCTCGACGACCTCGAGGTAGCGGGTCGCGGCCAGGGGCAGGATCATGTTGCGGGTCCCGAAGCGTGGGTGCACGCCTCCGTCGTGCGCCGGCACGCCCAGCCGTTCGGCCAGTCGGTTGGCGGTGGCGACCATCCCGTCGGGCTCTGCGGCGTAGGAGACATGGTCGATACGCATATCGGCATCGTGACACAGCGCACACAGACCCTTGACAGCAGGGTGGGAGCGACTCGCTCAGCCCCTCCGGCGCTGGCGGACCGCCTCGTAGAGCACGATCGCGGCAGAGGTGGCCACGTTCAGCGAGTTCGCCTGCCCCACCATGGGGATCCGCACCCGGTGGGCCGCCCGGTGCAGGAGGTCGTCGGTCAGGCCGTGCTTCTCGGCGCCCACGGCGACCGCCACCGGTCCCGTGTAGTCGACGTCGGTGTGCTCGACCTCCGTGTCCGGCGTCGCCGCCACCAGCGCCACCCCCTCGCTCTCGAGCCAGTCGAGCACCGCGGTGGTCGCGTCGGCGGCCACCGGCACGGAGAAGACGGTCCCCTTGCTGGCCCGCACCAGGTTCGGGTTGCCCCAGTCGGTGACCGGGTCGGCGGCGACCACGGCCGCGACGCCGGCGGCATCGGCCGTGCGCAGCATGGCGCCGAGGTTGCCTGGCTTCTCGACCGCCTGGCAGAGCAGCACCAGCGGTGCCGCCGGCAGTGTCAGCTCCGCGCACCGGCGGTCCACGGCGGGCACCACGGCGAGCAGCCCGTCCGGGCCCTCCCGGTAGGCCGCCTTCTCGAACGCCGCCCGGCCCAGCCGCACCACCTGCGCACCGCGGGCACGTGCTGCGGCGACGGCGTCGGGGCCGGGTCCACTCGCAGCCATCAGCTCCGGGCAGTGGAAGACCACCTCGGGCACCACGCCCGTGGACAGCGTCAGCTCCAGCTCCTCGGCGCCTTCGACAACGGTGCGTGCCTCCGCCTCCCGGACGCGGCGTCGCCGCAGCTGGCCGAGCGCCTTGAGGCGGGGGTTGGCCGGGGAGGTGATGACCAGGTCATCCTCGGGCGAGGTGGCAGCGGTCACCGCGGCCTCCGTCAGCGCGAGGAGGTCTCGTCGAGGCTGGCCACTCGCTCGGGTCGCACCGACGCCAGCACGTCCTCCAGCACCAGGGCCAGACCGTCCTCGTCGACCGTGGCCGTCACCTCGTCGGCCGCCCGCTGGACCTCCTCGGGAGCCTGGCCCATGGCCACGCCCCGCGCGGCCCACTGCAGCATCTCCACGTCGTTGCGCTGGTCACCGACCGCGATGGTGCCCATCGGCTCGATCCCGAGCCGGCGCCTCACCTGCTCCAGCGCGGAGGCCTTCGACACCCCCTCCGGCGCCAGGTCCAGCCAGGCGGTGAACCCGACCGCGTAGTTGACCCCGTGCAGGCCGATACGGTCCACGAGCTCGACGAACTCCTCCGAGGTGCCGCCGGGGCTGCGGAAGGTCACGCGGGTGGCCGGGTGCCCGACCAGCTCCTCGAAGTTCACGACCCGCTGCTCCCCCTGCAGCTCGCCCTCGGGGAAGGGCTCGCTGACCTTGAAGCCGACGCCGACCTCCTCCACCGCGATGATGGCGTCGGGCACCTCCCGGCGCAGCACCTCCACGGCCGGTCGCGGGTCGAAGGTGACCGCGTCGATGACCTCGTACCCCTCCTCGTGCGACTTCTCGAGCCGGATGGTGAGGGCACCGTTGGAGCACACCCCGAAACCGCCGGTGCCCACCAGCCCCAGCTGCTCGACGATGGGCATCGTCGCGATCACCGAGCGGCCGGTCGCGATCACCAGGTGCACGCCCGCCTCGTGCAGCGCCCGCACCGACGCCGACACCCGGTCGGTCAGGGTGCCGTCGTGGTGGATGAGCGTGCCGTCGACGTCTAGGCAGACGAGCAGGTCGGACGGCCGGCTGGGCCGCTGGGGGGTGTCCACGGCCCCACCGTATGCGGTCACCTCAACCGGACCGCGACCAGGCCGCCCGCCACCCCAGCCGGCCCTGCGTGTGCAGCAGCGAGCGCCGGTAGAGGCGGGCGCCGGCCAGGACGGTGGCGACCGCGAAGGCGAGGGTCAGCACCAGCGCCAGCGCCGGCTCCCACCATCCGACATCGCCCTCCAGCACCCGGAGCGGCATGAGCAGCGTCGACAGCACCGGCACGAAGCTGGCGACGGCCCGCGCGGTGCCCTCGAGGTAGAAACCGAGCAGGAAGACGGCGACGAGCGCCATCGTCAGCGGGGTGGTGGTGGTCTGCAGGTCCTCGTTCCGGGAGGCCATCGCACCGGCCGCCGCCCAGATGCAGGCGAGCGCGAGGAACCCGGCGAGGAAGAACGGCAGGTACCAGGCGAGCGCCTCGGCCATCCCGGGCAGGAACACGTCGTAGCCGACGACGGTGGACCCCACCAGTCCCACCGCCACCAGCAGCACCAGCTGGGCCAGTGCCAGCGCGCTGGTGCCGATGATCTTGCCCGCCAGCAGCGCCCGCACCGGGATGGCCGCGGCAAGGATCTCCACGATGCGCGACTGCTTCTCCTCGACCACGCTGCTGGCGATCGTCATCCCGAACATCACCGACGACAGGTAGAACAGGAACGCGAACGCCACCCCTGCGACCGCGATCACCATCCCGTCGTCCTCGCCGTCACTGAGGGTCTCCACGGCCAGCTCCCCGCCAGCACGCAGCTGCTCCACCGTGGTGCCGGCCGCCGCGGCGTTGCCGGACAGCGCGTGCTCGGAGGCAGCGGCGGCGATCGCCTGCCGCAACGAGGTGCTGGGGGTGTGCTCGGTCACCAGCACCCAGCCCTCGGCCGACGGCACGAGGAGCGCCTCCGCCTCCTCCTCGGCCAGCACCGCCTCGCCGGCCGCCCGGTCGGCCACGGACAGCGCCTCGAGCGTCACGTCGCGGCGCGGGTCGGCCAGGTGCTCCTCGGCGGCGGCCACGACGTCCGCGCCCTGCGCGTCGGTCACGGCCACGGTGGTGGTGTCCGGCCGCCCGCTCAGCCAGCCCTGCACGAGCAGCAGGCCGACCAGCAGCACGACGGTGACGGCGGTGCCGACGAGGAAGTTCCGGTCGGTCAGCCGGACCATCACCTCCCGCTGGGCGACCAGCGCCCAGGGCCGGGTCTCCGGCGCCTGGGTCGGAGTCACCGCCGGCCCCTCGGCCAGCTGCTGACGGTCCGCGTCCACGCTGCCGGCCCTGCCCGAGGGCCCCGCGCTCATGCCGCGCTCCTGCTGAGCACCACGTCCCGGTAGATCTCGGCCAGGCTCGGCACCTGGCGGGAGAACTCGTAGACCTCGTCGCGCTGGGTGGCCAGGCCGACCAGCCGCGAGGCCGTGCCCTGGTCCGCCAGCTGCACCAGGACGCTGCGCCCGGCGAGGTCCAGGACGGTCACGCCGGGGACGTCACGCACCCAGCCGGCGTCGCCGCGCAGCGTGAGCCGGTAGCGCAGCGGCGTGTCCGCCCGCAGCTCCTCGGCGCTTCCCTGCGCGACCACCTGGCCGGCGCGCAGCACCACGAGCCCGTCGCACAGCCGCTCGACCAGCTCCAGCTGGTGGCTGCTGAAGAGCACCGGAACGCCGGCGGCGGTGTGCTCGCGCAGCAGCTGGGTCATCTCGTCCACGGCGGTCGGGTCCAGCCCGGAGAACGGCTCGTCCAGCACCAGCGCCACCGGCTCGGCCAGCACCGCGGCGATGATCTGCACCCGCTGCTGGTTGCCCAGCGACAGCGACTCCAGCCGGTCGCGCGCCCGCTCACCGAGCCCGAACCGCTCCAGCTGCTCCGTCACCCGCGCCCGGGCGACGCTGGCCGGCACGCCGTGCAGCCGCGCCAGGTGGACGAGCTGGTCCCGTACCCCCTGCTTCGGGTAGAGGCCGCGTTCCTCCGGCATGTACCCGAACCGCCGCCGGTGTGCGTCCGTCACGGGCTGGCTGCCCCACCGCACCGTGCCCGCGTCGGCCGCGAGCACGCCCATGATGATGCGCATCGCGGTGGTCTTGCCGGCACCGTTCGCGCCGACGAAGCCGACCATCCGCCCGGCGGGGACGTCGAAGGAGACCGACTCCAGCGCGGTGGTGCTCCCGAACCGTCGGGTCAGCCCCTCGACGAACAGCACTGCTGCTCCCTCCGTCACCCTGATGTCGGCCGGTGGTTACCTGCCCTGGACCGGCTCACCTGGCCGGGCGGTCCGGTCGACGCGCCGCGCGACGGACCCGGACCGCCCGGTCAGGGGCCCCGCCCGTGGCAACCCCCTGCGTCGCCGCGGACGCTGTCGACGGTAGCCGCGGCGCCATGGCCGGGGGATCCCCCCTGAGGTGGATCTTGGGTCCGGCCGCGCCTCCGACCGGGGGCGGAGACCAGGCCGCTACCGGTGCGGCCGGACGA
This sequence comes from Ornithinicoccus halotolerans, assembly GCF_009602535.1. Lineage (GTDB taxonomy): Bacteria > Actinomycetota > Actinomycetes > Actinomycetales > Dermatophilaceae > Ornithinicoccus > Ornithinicoccus halotolerans. The sequence continues at coordinate 21,042 of NZ_WIQI01000032.1, forward strand.
GCCCGGACTCGTAGGCCAGCACCACCGCCTGCACCCGGTCACGCAGCTGGAGCTTGCTCAGCACGTTGGACACGTGCGTCTTGACGGTGGCCTCCCCGAGCACGAGGCGGGAGGCGATCTCGCCGTTGCTGAGCCCGGCCGCGACGAGAGAGAGCACCTCGCGCTCCCGTGCGGTCAGCGGCGCCAGCCGGCGCTCGTCGACGTCGGCGGGGGCGTGCCGGCCCGCCTCGATGACGCGGCGGGTGACCTCCGGCGCGAGCAGCGCGTGTCCCTCGGCGACCGCGCGCACGCCCGCGACCAGGTCGTCGGGGTCGGCGTTCTTGAGCAGGAAGCCGCTGGCTCCCGCCTGCAGGGCGTCGAACAGGTAGTCGTCACGGTCGAACGTGGTGAGCATGACGACCTTGGCGCGGGAGCCGGCCACGACCTGGCGGGTGGCCTCGATCCCGTCCAGCAGCGGCATCTGCACGTCCATGAGCACGACGTCGGGAGCCAGCTCGGTGACCGCGGCGACCGCCTGCTGGCCGTCGGCCGCGGTGCCCACGACCTCCAGGTCCGGCTCGGTGGACAGGATGAGGGAGAAGCCGGACAGCAGCAGTGGCTGGTCGTCGACCAGCAGCACCCGGATCACCGGCGGACCGCCTCCGGCACCGGCAGCACCACCCGCACCTGGAACCCGCCGGTCGCGCGGGGCCCGGTCTCGGCGCTGCCGCCGAGCAGGTGAGCGCGCTCGCGCAGGCCCCGCAGCCCGAGGCCGGTCCCCTCGGTGCCGCGCCGTGGCGAGCCGTCGTCGACCACCTCCACCTCCAGCGTCCGCCCGGCGCGCACGGTCACCCCGACGTGGCGGGCGGTGGAGTGCCGGCGCACGTTGGTCAGCGCCTCCTGCACCACGCGGTAGGCGGTGAGCTGCAGCGGCGCGGGGACCGCCGCAGCGGCGCCCGGGTACTCCTCCACGACCGAGAGCTCCACCTCCCGGCCGGCGTCGCGCGCTTCCTCAACGAGCTCGGGCAGGCAGCCGAGGCCGGGCTGCGGCTCCCGGCCGCTACCGCCCCCGAGGCCCTCCGGGACGCCCGGACCCAGCAGCCGCTCCGACCCCTCCAGCCGGTCCTCCGGCTCGACGGTGCGCAGCGTCCCCAGCAGGTCGCGCATCTGACCGACCGCCTCCCGGCTGGACCGCTCCACCGCCGACAGCGCCTCCCGGGCCGCGTCCGGCTCGGAGTCCAGCACCCGGCGGGCCGCGGCCGCCTGCACGCCCATGACGGACACGTGGTGTGCCACGACGTCGTGCAGCTCGCGGGCGATGCGGAGCCGCTCGGCGACCACGGCCTGGTCGCGCAGCCGCCCGGCCTGCTCGTGGATGGTGGCCGCCTGCTCGATCACCTGGGCGGTGCGGCGGGCTCCGTCCCAGGCCACCTGGCCCAGCAGCACGGCGCCACCGAAGTAGATGACGTTGACCAGCCCGGTGTAGGCGACCGCGGCGGTGAACGCCGGGAGCAGCCCCTCCTGGGTGGGCGTCTCACCGATCCACTCCCGCACCTGGCTCATCCCGGAGCCGAGCGCGAACTGCCAGGCGACCCAGCCCAGCATCAGCGCGACGATGCCGGTCACCACCATGGCCAGCGCGCGCCGGTCCCGGCCGTAGGCGACACCGGTGTAGATGGCGAAGAAGTACAGCACCTGCATCGGCAGCGACGCCATGACGGGCGGGGCCAGCATGCCGGTGAGCATCATGTGCACCGACCCCAGCGACGCCACCAGCATCGGGTAGCGGCGCCGCCACGCCAGCAGCGCGGCGGCGCTGACCACGAGCAGGTGCTCCCCCAGCACGGGCACGCGAAGGTCGCCGAAGGTGCCGGTCGCGCGCAGCAGCTCCACGCCGAGCATGCCGACCAGCGCCCAGGCCAGCGCGAGCTGCAGGTCGCGCCGGCGCTCCGGCGCCGTCGGCAGCGGGCGGACGAACGACTCCTCAGAGCCCAGGAAGCGGGCAAACCTCTCCACGGAGGACCACGGTATGCCGCGCGTGCCGCGAGGGGGAGCCCCCATCACTCGCGCGGTGCGATGACCTCCGCGCCGAGCAGGGGTTGCAGCGCCGCGGGGACCCGGACCGAGCCGTCGGCCCGCTGGTGGTTCTCCAGCAGCGCGACCAGCCAGCGGGTGGTCGCCAGCGTCCCGTTCAGGGTGGCCACCGGCCGGGTGCCGCTGCGGTTCGGGTCCCGCTCCCGGGCCCCGAGCCGTCGCGCCTGGTAGTCGGTGCAGTTCGACGTCGAGGTCAGCTCCCGGTAGCGGCCCTGGGTCGGCACCCAGCCCTCGCAGTCGTACTTGCGCGCGGCCGGACCGCCCAGGTCGCCGGCGGCGACGTCGATGACCCGGTAGGACAGCTCCATCGCGTCCAGCATCCCCCGCTCCCACGCCAGCAGCCGCTCGTGCTCGGTCTCGGCGTCCTCGAGCCGACAGTAGACGAACATCTCCACCTTCTGGAACTGGTGCACCCGGATGATGCCGCGGGTGTCCTTGCCGTGGGCGCCGGCCTCGCGGCGGTAGCAGGTGGAGCTGGCGACGTAGCGGCGTGGCCCGTCGGTCAGGTCAAGGATCTCGTCGGCGTGGTAGCCGGCCAGGGCCACCTCGGAGGTGCCCGTCAGGTAGAGGCCGTCGGCCTCCAGCCGGTAGACCTCGTCGGCGTGCGCGTCCAGGAAGCCGGCGCCGGCCATCGCCTCCTCCCCGACCAGGGTGGGCACCCCGAGCTGGACGAACCCGGCCTCGTGGGCCCGCTGCAGCGCCAGCGTCAGCAGTGCGGTCTCCAGCCGTGCGCCCGGGCCGGTGAGGAAGTAGAACCGGGAGCCGGAGACCTTCGCCCCGCGGGCCATGTCGATCGCCCCCAGCAGCTCGCCCAGCTGCAGGTGGTCGCGGGGCTCGAACCCGTCGGCGGTGAAGTCGCGGGGCTGGCCGACCGTGTCGAGGACCCGGAAGTCCTCCTCGCCGCCGGCCGGGACGCCCTCGATGACCAGGTTGCCGATCCGGCGCAGCAGCCGCTCCCGCTCCTGGGCGGCCTCGGCCTGGGAACGGTCCAGCTCCTTGACGCGGGCAGCGGTGTCCTTCACCTCGGCCAGCAGCGCGGACTTCTCCTCGCCGGAGGCCTGCGCCACCTGCTTGCCGACGGTCTTCTGCTCGGCGCGCAGCCGTTCGAACTCGGTCAGGTCGTGCCGGTGCCGCCGGTCGGCCTCGAGCACCGCGTCGACCAGGGCGGGGTCCTCCCCGCGGGCCTGCTGGGACGCCCGGACGCGGTCGGGGTCCTCTCGAAGGGTCCGGATGTCGATCACCCGGGTAAGCCTAATGACGGTCGGCCGACCGACGCGTGGCCGGTCGACTAGCGTGGCCACTGTGGACGAACCCAGCTGGGCGCTGCTCGCGCTCGCGCTCGCCGTGGTGCTCGCGCTGACCGCCGTGGTGCTGTGGCTGTCGGTGACCGAGGCCAGCGCCGTCGAGGGCGGTTTCGACGGCCACACCGGTCAGACGGGGGAAGGCGCCCGGTCCGGCCACGGCCGGGAGGCCCGTGGCTCCCGCCGTCGGCGGCCGCCACGGTCCGCGTTCGCCGCGGAGGACCGGGACGCCACCGGGGTGCGCCGCGCGGCGATCGTGGTCAACCCCACCAAGTTCACCGACGTGGCGGCGGTCCGCGAGCAGGTCACCCAGGCGTGTCGGGAGCACGGCTGGGCCGAGCCGCGCTGGCTGGAGACGACCGTGGACGATCCCGGGCTCGGGCAGGCCCGGCAGGCCGTCGAGGAGGGCGTGGAGCTGGTCTGCGCCCTGGGCGGCGACGGCACGGTGCGGACGGTCGGGTCGGCGCTCGCCGGTACCGGGGTGCCGATGGGGCTGCTGCCGGCGGGCACCGGCAACCTGCTGGCCCGCAACCTGGGGCTGCCGCACGACGACCTGCAGCGGGCGCTGGACACGGCGCTGACCGGGCGGAACGCCCGCATCGATAGCTGCCGGATGACGCTGACGCGGCCCACCACCCAAGAGCTGCTGGAGCGGGTCGCCGACGAGGACGACCCGTCCGAGAACGTGGACCTGTCCGACGCGACCGACTACCCCTCGCCCGGAGCGCGGCCGCCGACGGAGGAGCACACGTTCCTGGTGATGGCCGGGCTGGGTTTCGACGCCGAGGTGATGGCCGGGGCGCCCGAGCAGCTCAAGCGCCGGGTCGGCTGGGCCGCCTACCTGGTCTCGGGCGCGCGCCACATGCGCGGGCCGCAGTTCATCGTGGACGTGACCATGGACGACGGCACCCGGCTGCGTCGCCGGGTGCGCAGCGTCGTGGTCGGCAACGTGGGGCGGCTGCAGGGTGGCATGGTGCTGCTGCCCGACGCCCGCTCCGACGACGGGGTGATGGACGCGGTGCTGCTCTCCCCGCAGGGCGTCGTCGGCTGGGGCGCGGTCGTCGCCCGGCTGGCCACCCGGCGGCGGCGCGGCCACCAGCGCGTCGACTTCTACCGCTGCCAGGAGATCTCGGTCAGCTCCACCAAGCCGGTGGAGCTGCAGCTGGACGGGGACACCCTCGGGGAGGTCAGCGCGATGACGGTCACCGTCGCGCCCGGCAGCCTGGTGGTGCGGCTGCCCGCCTAGCCCGCGTCGGCGCGGGGCCGCTCGACCCGGCCCGGCCCGGAGGCGTCCTCCCCGCGAGCGGCGGCGAGCGCCTGCTGCTCCTCCGGGGAGAGCGTCTGGTCGCTGCGGCCACCGACGACGCCCTTGGCGTAGGTGCGGGACTCGCCACGGGCGTGGATCGAGCTGAGCACCATGCCGTCCCCGTGGTCGTCCACGAGCGCGACCGAGAACGACATCCGGCCGCCCATGTCGCCGAACGCGTCGTAGCGCACCACGGCCACGTGCTGCAGCACCTGCCGCAGGTCGCCCCGCAGCCCCTCGATGCGGCCCTCGAGCCCCTCGACCCTCGCCTCGGTGGCCTCGACCCGCCGGGCCTGCCGCGCCAGCACGGTGGTCAGCTCCTCACCCTCCGCCTCCGCGAAGACCGTGCGGAGCCGCTCGGAGAGCCGGTGCTGGCGGCGGTGCAGCGCCAGCGCGAGCAGCACCGCGAGGACGGCGACCAGCAGGGCCAGGCCCGCGGTCCAGGCCAGGGGGTCGGCAGCGCTCACGGGTCGAGGGTATGCGCTGCCGCGGGACCGCCCGCGGTGGCGGGCCGGTGGCGGCGCGCTGGATACCCTCAGGTCATGTCACGCGGGCCGCTACCGACGCTGGCCGCGGTGCTGGTGACCCTGGTCGCCGGCGCAGTGGTCGCGGCGGCGCTGCTGGACCTGGCCCGGCCGGCCCCACCGGCGACCGACCTGGCCCCGGCCCTCGCCGAGGCACCGCAGGTCGTGGTGGTCGGCGCCCCGGGCCTGGCGTGGCCGCACCTGGACGCCGGCACGACCCCCACGCTGTGGCAGCTGGCGCAGGAGGGGGCGACCGGCTCGCTGGTGGTGCGGGGCCGCCACGAGTACACCTGCGCGGCCGACGGGTGGCTGACGCTGTCGGCCGGGGCACGGGCGATGCTGCCGCCCGGCTGCGACACCGAGGTGGCGCTGGCACCCGCGACCGGCGAGGCGGACGGTGCCGCCACGGTCGAGCAGGTAGCGG
>NZ_WIQI01000033.1 GCF_009602535.1 Ornithinicoccus halotolerans
CAGTCGCGGCCGCAGCACCCGGAGCCGCAGCACCCGGAGCCGCAGCAGTCGCGGCCGCAGCACCCGGAGCCGCAGCACCCGGAGCCGCAGCAGTCGCGGCCGCAGCACCCGGAGCCGCAGCACCCGGAGCCGCAGCAGTCGCGGCCGCAGCACCCGGAGCCGCAGCACCCGGAGCCGCAGCAGTCGCGGCCGCAGCACCCGGAGCCGCAGCACCCGGAGCCGCAGCAGTCGCGGCCGCAGCACCCGGAGCCGCAGCACCCGGAGCCGCAGCAGTCGCGGCCGCAGCACCCGGAGCCGCAGCAGCCACCGGAGCCAGCGACAGAGCGAGCCCCCGCCGCTGCCCCCGGCACGATGGACACCGAGGCGGTACGCCGGGCCTGGCCCGACGTGCTGGCCAAGGTCAGCGAGATCCGCAAGGTGAGCTGGTCGCTGGTGTCGGTGCACTGCACGGTGCTGGAGTTCGACGGACAGGTGCTCCGGCTCGGAGTCAGTACTCCCGGGCTGTTGCAGCAGTTCCAGCAGCGCCACCACGGCGAGGTGGTCCGGCAGGCGCTTGCAGAGACGCTCGGCCTGCAGGCCCAGGTGGAGGCCGTCGCCCAGGGCGGCGGCAACGGCGGCCAGGCGGCCCCGCCGTCGCCACCCTCGTACCCCGGGCCGCAGCGCGCCGCCGAGCCCGTCACCGAGCCGGTCAGTGGGCCGGTCACCGAGCCGGTCACCCCCGCGCACCGGGAGGAGGACCCGCCGGAGCCCCCGCCCACCTGGGAGCCGCCGGCAGAGGAGGTGCCCACCACCTGGTCACCACCGGTGGAGGAGCCGCCGGAGCCGCGGGCTGCCGAGCCACGCCGGGTCCGGGGAGCGGCTGGGGCCGAGCCGGAGCAGGCGGCCCCGACCGCGCCGTCCCGGCCCGCCGAGCCGAGCCACGATGACGAGGACCTGGACACCTCGGCGACGGTCGGTCAGCCGGTGGTCGAGTCCGTCCTCGGCGGTACGGTCATCGCCGTGGACGAAGGCCCGGGGCACTGAAGCGAGGACGTATGCTCTACCGCCTGCTGCACACCGTGGTCACCCCGGCGGCCCTGGCGTTCTGGCGGCCCGAGGTGATCGGGCGGGAGAACGTGCCCCCGGAGGGCCCGGTCATCCTGGCGAGCAACCACCTGTCCTTCGCTGACAGCGTGGTCATCCCGCTGACCGCCCCGCGGCAGGTGGCGTTCCTGGCCAAGGCCGAGTACTTCACCGGGCGCGGGGTCCGGGGTGCGATCAGCCGGGAGTGGTTCACCGCGATCGGATCGATCCCGGTCGAGCGGGAGAACACCCGCGCCGCCCAGCAGTCGCTGGACCTCGCGCTGGACCACCTGCGCGCCGGGGGCGCATTCGGGATCTACCCGGAGGGGACCAGGTCCCGTGACGGCCGTCTCTACAAGGGCCGCACCGGGGTGGCGTGGTTGGCGCTGGAGGCGCGGTGCCCGGTCGTGCCGGTCGCCCTCCGTGGCACCAACGAGCTGCAACCGGTCGGGGCCCGCTTCCCCCGGCGGGTGCGGTTCAGCGTGGAGTTCGGCGCGCCGATCGACTTCACCGGCCGGTTCGACGGCGTGCCGGCCGGGCGCGCACGGCGGATCGCCACCGACGAGATCATGGCCGCCATCCAGGCCATGTCCGGCCAGGAGCTGGCCGGCACCTACAACGAGCGCCGGCCCGAGATCGCGCCGTGACCCGCAGCGCGGGGCGGGGTCCGCTGCCGCCGGTCGCTGCCAGGCCCGGCGGCCGACTAGAGTCGAGGCATTGTGTACGAGGGTGTGGTCCAGGACCTGATCGATGAGCTCGGCCGTCTTCCCGGCGTCGGGCCGAAGAGCGCGCAGCGAATCGCCTTCCACCTGCTGGCCGCGGAGACCGAGGAGGTGGACCGACTGGTGGAGGCCCTCCGGGAGGTCAAGTCACGGGTCCGGTTCTGTGACGTGTGCGGCAACGTCGCCGAGGCCGAGCAGTGCCGCATCTGCCTGGACCCGCGCCGGGACGCCGGGGTGCTGTGCGTCGTCGAGGAGCCCAAGGACGTCGTGGCCATCGAGCGCACCCGTGAGTTCCGCGGCCGCTACCACGTGCTGGGCGGGGCGATCAGCCCGATCGAGGGCGTCGGTCCGGACGACCTGCGGGTGCGGGAGCTGATGACCCGGCTGTCGGAGCAGGAGGTCAGTGAGGTGATCATCGCCACCGATCCCAACCTGGAGGGCGAGGCCACCGCCACCTACCTGGTCCGGCTGCTCCGCCCGATGGGGGTGCGGCTGAGCCGGCTCGCCTCCGGGCTGCCGGTCGGCGGTGACCTGGAGTACGCCGACGAGGTGACCTTGGGCCGGGCCTTCGAGGGCCGACGACTGCTGGAGGCGTGATGGAGGACCTGTCGCACGACACCGCCACCGAGGTGAGGGCCTTCCTGACCGCGATCCGCGAGGTCGCCGCCGGGAACGACCCCGGCACGGCGCTGCCGGTGCTGCTCCTCGCGCTCGCCCAGGTGCAGTCCGCGGGGGCGCGGCTGGGGGCGGTCGTCGACGTGGTGCCGCGGGAGCGGTTCGAGCCGGACGCCGGCCCGGACCCCGACCTGGACGCCGTCCGGACCGGGTTGCGCTCCCTGCTCGCCGGGCTGGACGACTACGCCGACCTCGCCGACCCGATCGTGTCCGGTGAGGTGGTGCGGGGCTCGCTCACCGACGACCTCGCCACGATCGCCGCCGACCTGCAGCACGGCCTGGACCACTACCAGCAGGGCCGGGCCATCGAGGCGCTGTGGTGGTGGCAGTTCAGCTACCTGTCCTCCTGGGGAGAGCGCAGCGCCGCGGCGGTGCGTGTGCTGCACGGTCTGCTGGCCCACGTGCGGCTGGACGTGGACGCCGAGACGGCCATGGAGGCCGAGCTGGCGGCGCTGCACGCCCCCGCCCGCGACGAGGAGTGAGGAGCGGCGGCGCCGGCTAGTCGGGCTCGCGCGCCAGGTGGTTCGGCTCGGTGCGCGGATCCAGCGGCGCACCGGAGCGCAGCGTGGCCCGGCCGAGGGTGTTGCTCGCCACGGACGAGACCACGACGAAGGCCACGATCGCGACCAGCGACTTGAAGCTGACGAGCCAGTCCAGCCCGTTCTCATAGCTCCACTGCAGCCAGGCCGCGAGCACCAACGACGGCATCCCGACGCCGGTGGCGGGGGAGAGCACGTTCACCCGGGAGACCGCGTCCGTGGCCCGCAGCATCGCCAGTGAGCTCATCAGCACGGTCGCCGACCCACCGATGGCGAGCACGCCCACGAGCACGAGGACGACCAGGTCCATCATCGGCGCCCCCTGGTGAGGATTCGGGACAGGGCGATCGTGGCCAGGATGCCCAGCAACGCCGCGACCGAGGCGACGTCGAAGATGACAACCGACTCGTACTCGAGCGCGATCATGATGAAGATCCCGACCGCGCAGAAGTAGATGAGGTCACCGACCACCGCGCGGCTGGCGTCGTTGGGCGCGGTCATCACCTGGACCAGCCCCAGCAGGGCGGCGGTGGCGAGCAGGGCGACGGTGCCCCAGATGATCACGGTCACGCGTCAACCTCCCGTCCCCGGGTCGCGCGCAGCAGCCGGCGCTGCATCTCGTCCAGGTCGGCGACCAGGTCCTCGGCGTACATCGCGTGCACGAACAGCGTGGCCGGCTGGCCGTTGCCGGCCGGGGCGATGCCCAGGGTGAGCGTGCCGGGGGTGATCGTGATGGAGGAGGCCATCACGGTGATCTCCACGTCGGTCTCACAGCGCAGCGGGTACTCCAGGATCTTGGGGCGGCTGGCGTGCCCGGGCGTGAGGGCATCGTGGGCGACCGTTGCGGCGCCGGTGAAGATCTCCTTGACCAGCCACAGGGCGTAGTGGAGTGCGTACCACGCGCGCATCACGGCAGCACCGCCTGGCTGTAGGCGGCCGGGTCCAGCAGCGAGGCCGCGGCCTCCACGGTGAACGGCACCACCACACCGGCCCCGACGAACATCGCCAGCGAGACCACCAGCAGGGCGGCCCCGGGCGCGAGCAGCCGGTTGCCGATGCGCACGTGGGGCGGCAGGGCGATCCGCTCACCGCGGCCGGTGCGGGCGCTGTCGGGACGGTAGGTCTCCATGTCCGGGCCGAAGAACACGCCCACCCACAGCCGCTGCAGCGCCACCAGGCTGCCCAGCGAGGCGACGATGATCAGGCCGATGAAGGTCCACTGCTGCCACGGCACCCCGGTCGCCGCGGTGGCCTGCACCAGGCCCACCTTGCCGAAGAAGCCGGAGCTGGGCGGCAGCCCGACGAGCGAGAACAACCCGAGGGCGACCACCGCCGCCACCCACGGGTCGCGGCGGATCAGCCCGTGCAGCCGGTCGTAGCGACCGGTGCCGTAGGTCTGCTCCACGGCACCGGAGGACAGCAGCAGCGCACCCATGATGACGATGTGGTGGACCATGTAGAAGATGCCCGCGGCCAGCCCCACCTGGGTGAACAACGCCAGTCCGAGCAGGATGTGCCCGATGCCGGTGACCATCTGGAAGGCCAGCGCGCGGCGGACGATGCGCTCCCCGAAGGTGCTGTAGGCGCCGACGACCATGGTCAGGCCGACCGCCACCACGAGCAGCGGCCACCACGGTGCCTCGCCCCCGTATGCGGTCGCGTAGATGCGGTAGATCGCGTAGAGGGCGACCTTGGTGTGCAGCGCCGAGAACAGCGCCATCACGCCGGCCGAGGTCGCCGGGTAGGCGCGGGGGAGCCAGGTGTGCACCGGCACCACCCCGGACTTGATCGCCAGCGCCAGCAGCACCAGCGCGACCCCGAAGCCCGTCCACGGCTCGTCGGCGGCCCGCCCGGCGAGCGCGGCCAGGTTCACGGTGCCGGCCGCGGCGTAGAGCATCGCCACACCCATCAGCAGCAGGGTGCTGGTGAGCAGGCTGACCAGCACGAAGAGCCGCCCGACGCCCAGCCGGCGCCAGGTGCCGGTCACGGCGATCAGCGCGTAGGACGGCAGCAGCATGACCTCGATGAAGACGAACAGGTTGAACAGGTCGCCGGTCAGCAGCGCCCCGTTCACCCCGGCGAGCAGCATCAGTGCCAGCGGCGGCACGAACCGGTACTTGTCCTCGCCGGTTGCGGCCAGGTAGGTCATCGTCACCGCGGTCGTCAGCGAGGTGACCGTGATCATCAGGGCGCTGAAGGTGTCCGAGACCAGCGGGATCGCGATGCCGGGCTCGAACCCGCCGACGTTGTGGGCGATGACCGGCTCGGTGCGGTGCAGGAGCAGCAGGCCGACGCCGCCCGCGGCGCTGACCAGGGGAACCCCGACGGTGAACACCCGGTCGAAGCCGGTCTGCCGCATCAGCACCGTCAGCGCGGCCGACAGCAGCGGCACGACGGGGAAGAGGGCGAGGAGCGCGTGGTTCATCGGTCGTGCTTCTCCCCGGTGTCCGGCATCCGCTTCGTGTCGTCGTTGTGCCCGATAACCGCCAGCGCGAGCATGAACACGGTCACGGCGAGCGTGATGACGATGGCGGTGAGGACGAAGGCCTGCGGCAGCGGGTCGGCCTGCTCCGCGGTGGTCCCGTAGCCGCCCAGCGGCTCGCCGCGCCAGTGGGTCACCCCGGCGGAGAGCAGCATCAGGTTCGCCGCGTGGCTGAGCAGCGCGAAGCCGAACACGATGCGCACCATGCCGCGCTGCATCATCAGATAGACGGCCCCGGCGACCAGGATCCCGATCGTCACCGGCAGGATCATCACTCGGCCCCCCTCGGCGGCGTCCCCGAGGCGATCAGCCGGGAGCGGCGGCTCGGTCGCGCGGCGGGCTCGCCGCGCGTGGTGTCCATCGGGCCCTCCAGCTCCCCCTCGACGGCCTCGTCGGTGCGCTCGCGGGTGCCCTCGGCGCCTGGCTCGTAGGCGCTGGTGCCGAGCAGGTTGAACGCCACCATGACCAGCCCCAGCACAGCCATGTAGACCCCGAGGTCGAAGATCAGCGCGCTGGAGATGTCCTGGCCGACCAGATGCCAGTGCAGCGGCTCCAGGAACGACCCCTTGGCCACCAGACCCAGCAGGCCGGTGCCGATGGCCACGGCCACGCCGCCGCCGATGAGGACCAGCGGCATCCGCGGCGGGCCGATCTGCCGGTCGCGGGCGGTCGACAGGTAGATCAGCCCCACGATGGAGGAGCCCACGAGCGCGGCGATGAAGCCGCCGCCGGGGAAGTTGTGGCCGCGCCAGAACAGGATGAGCGAGATCGCTGCGAGCAGCGGGAGCGCCGTGCGCACCAGCAGCTGCAGCGGGATGGCGTTGCCCCACGCGTGCTCGATCGCGCGGTAGGCGGTCGAGCCCTCCGGCCGCAGGTCCAGCCTCGGCGCGGGCACGAAGCTGCGGTCCCGCTCGGGACCGGGGTCCAGGTAGCGGTCCCACACGGTCGACAGCACGGCGATGATGGCCACCCCGGCCATGCCGAGCACGGCCAGCTCACCGAGGGTGTCCAGCGCGCGGAACTCCACCAGGATCGTGTTGACGATGTTGTCGCCGCCGGTGATCTCCGGACCGTTCTGGATGTAGTAGTCCGCCAGCTGCGACCGCTCGCGGCGACCGGTCATGGCCCAGGTGACCACCCCGGCGGACAGGCCCGCGACCAGGGCGAAGACCGCGGCGGCCGCGTTGCCGAGGCGGGGGCCCCGGCCGAACACCAGCGGCAGCTTCTGCAGCACCAGCATGATCACGATGACGGTCAGCGCCTCCACGAGCAGCTGCGTGAGCCCCACGTCCGGCGCTCCGAGGGCGAAGATCTGCACCGTGACCGCGATGCCCACGGCGGCCAGCCCGACCGTGGCGGCCAGCCGGGAGTTGGTCGTGCAGAGGGCGAGCACGGCCACGGCGATGATAACCAGCAGCACGACGTCGATGGGCCGGGAGAGCTCGGCCATCGGCTCCGGCGGCGCGGCAGCGGGCCAGATCAGCAGCAGGCCCGCGGCCACGGCGCCGACGAAGGCGGCCAGCTGCACCGCCAGGTGCCGGGTGGCGTGGTCGGCCTTGGTGAACGCCGCCATCCACCGGCCCATGCGGGCCGCGGAGTCGTTGATGGCGGCGATGACCTCCACCCCGCTCACCGGGAGCGTGTCGTGCTCGACGCGACGGCGCAGTCGCAGCCGGCTGGCGATGATGAGCGCGCCCAGCGCGAGGACCACCGCGGTCGCGGCGAGCTCGACGGTGAAGCCGTGCCAGAGCAGCAGGTGCGGGTGGACCTCCTCGCCCACGGCGTCGGAGGCCGCGTACCCCACCGGGACGTCCAGGATGCCGACCACGAACGCCAGCGGCACGCTCGCCAGGATCGGGGCGGCGGCCGGGAGCAGCAGGCTGGGCCGTGCCTCGTGGACGTGCGCGTCGGAGCGGTCGCCGTCGACGAAGGCGCCGAAGACGATCTTGGTGCAGTAGGCGAACGTCAGCACGGCACCAGCGGCCGCGCCCACGAAGGCCGCCCAGCCGAACCAGGCCGGGCCCGGTGCCTCCAGCATGGCGGTGAAGATGGACTCCTTGGAGACGAAACCCAACATGGGGGGTACGCCCGCCATGGAGGCGCATCCGATGACGGTGACCGCGAACGACCACGGCATCTTGTGCCGCAGCGCCGGCAGCCGGCGCACGTCGCGGGTGTGGGCGCCGTGGTCGATGACGCCGACCATCATGAACAGGCCGGACTTGAAGAGCGCGTGGGCGATGGTGTGCAGCACCGCCGCCGTGAGCGCCACCTCGGTCCCGACGCCGATGGCCGCCACGATCAGGCCCAGCTGGCTGACCGTCGAGTAGGCCATCAGCTTCTTCAGGTCGGTCTTCTGCACCGCGAACCAGGCGGCCATCGCGGCCGTGAACAGGCCCACCACGATGAGGGTGTAGTTCCACACCGGGGTGTCGTGGAACGCGGGGGAGAACCGCATCAGCAGGAAGATGCCGGCCTTCACGACCGCGGCTGCGTGCAGGTAGGCGCTGACCGGGGTGGCCGCCGCCATCGCGTCCGGCAGCCACGGGTGGAACGGGAACTGCGCCGACTTGGTGAAGGCCGACAGCAGCACCAGCACCGCCACCACCGAGGTGAACAGGCCGTCGTCCTGCCACACCGGGTTCTGCAGCGCCTCGGTCACGGAGGTGGTGCCGGTGCGGACGATGATCAGCGCCACGGCCGCCAGCAGGGTGAGCCCACCCACGAAGGTCAGCAGCAAGGTGCGCATCGAGGCGCTCTCGCCGGCGTGCCCCGACCGGGCGATGAGCAGGAACGAGGCCAGCGAGGTCAGCTCCCAGCACAGGAACAGCACGATGAGGTCGTCGGCGAGCACCAGGGCGACCATGGACAGCGTGAAGGCCGCCATGACCAGGTAGAAGCTCAGGTGGCGTCCGTCGTGCAGGTACGGGGGCGAGTACAGGAAGACGACCGCGCCGATGACCAGGGCGATCATCGCGAACACCACCCCGATACCGTCCGCGCGGAAGGCAAGGTCGACGTCGAGGGCGGGCACCCAGGGCACCGACCAGGCGACGTTGTCCCCGGCCATCACGCTGGCTGCGGCCGGCCAGAAGGCGGCGGCCGCGATGAGGTAGATGAGGGCGAGCGGGTAGCCGGTGTTGCGCTCCAGCGCGCGGGCAAGGGGCGTCGTGACCAGGACGGCCACGACGAGGACGAGCAGGGTCAGCAGGATGCTCATTGGACCAGGCAGCGGGCCTGGACAGGCGCCCACGGGCAGATGTGTGCGGCGCCGAGCATGGCCGGGAGTCTAGCAACGCGGCTGCCGCTCAGAACGGTGGCGGGGTGGGGTCCCGTGGCGGTGGTGGCCGGGAGCGGCACCTGCTCGCTCCGGAGCCGGTCGGCAGCTCGCCGGTCAGTGCGAGGCGAGCTGGCCGGTGAGCCGGTCGTGGATGGTGGTGCTGGCGCGATTGAGCCCGCTGACCTCGACCTGCTTGCCCCTGGCCTGGTACTTGGTGGCGATGCTGTCCAGCGCCGCGACCGTCGAGGCGTCCCAGATGTGCGAGGCGGACAGGTCGACGACCACACGCTCGGGGTCCTCGGCGTAGTGGAACTGGGTGTCGAGGTCGTTGCTGGAGGCGAAGAAGAGCTCGCCGGTGACGGTGTAGCGGGCGTGCACGCTGCCGTCGGTCGCCTCCACCAGCTCCCGCTCGACGTTGGCGAGGTGGGCCACTCGCCGGGCGAACAGGGCCATGGCGACGAGCACCCCGACGGCGACGCCGATGGCCAGGTTGTGGGTGGCGACGACAACCGCCACGGTCGAGACCATGACCGCGGTCTCGGCGCGGGGCATCCGCCGCAGCGTGCTCGGCCGCACCGAGTGCCAGTCGAACGTGGCGACCGAGACCATGATCATCACCGCCACGAGCGCGGCCATCGGGATGATCGCGACGACGTCGCCGGCGCCGACGACGAGGACGAGCAGGAAGACGCCGGCGAGGAAGGTCGAGACCCGGGTGCGGGCGCCGGAGGCCTTCACGTTGATCATCGTCTGGCCGATCATGGCGCAGCCGCCCATGCCACCGAAGAAGCCGGTGACGATGTTCGCGGCGCCCTGCCCCCACGACTCCCGGGTCTTGTCGGAGTGGGTGTCGGTGACGTCGTCGACCAGCTTGGCCGTCAGCAGTGACTCCAGCAGCCCGACCAGCGCCATCGCCACCGCGTACGGGCCGATCACCTGCAGCGTCTCCAGGGTCAGCGGCACGTCGGGCACGAACAGTGCCGGCAGGCTGTCCGGCAGCTCGCCCTCGTCCCCCACCGTCGGCAGGGCGACCCCGGCCGCGACCGTGAACACCGTCAGCCCCACGATGGCGACCAGCGGTGCGGGCACGACCGTGGTGACCCGGGGGAGCAGCACCATCACCGCGATCCCCACGGCCACCAGCGGGTAGACCGCCCAGGGCACACCGGTCAGGTGCGGGAGCTGGGCGAGGAAGATCAGGATGGCCAGCGCATTGACGAAGCCGATCATGACCGAGCGCGGGATGAACCGCATCAGCCGGGCGAACCCGGACAGCCCCATCACCACCTGGATGATCCCGGCGAGGATGACCGTGGCGAGCAAGTAGTCCATGCCGTGCTCCCGGGCGACCGGGGCGATCACGAGGGCGATGGCGCCGGTCGCAGCGGAGATCATGGCCGGCCGCCCGCCCAGGAACGCGATCGAGACCGCCATGGTGAACGAGGCGAACAGGCCCACCCGCGGGTCGACGCCGGCGATGATCGAGAACGCGATCGCCTCCGGGATCAGCGCCAACGCCACGACGAGGCCCGCGAGCACCTCGGTGCGCAGCCGGGCGGGGGAGCGCAGGACCTCGCGCACCGTGTCGGTGGCGCCGGGGCGGGCAGGGGCAGCGGTGATCGGCACTGGGTCTCCGTGGTAGCAGGACTGGACACAGAACGGGCCCTGACCGCTGTCGCCGCGGTCAGGGCCCGTGCTGCAACTGGTCGGGGTGACAGGATTTGAACCTGCGACCTCTTCGTCCCGAACGAAGCGCGCTACCAAGCTGCGCCACACCCCGATGGTGGCCGTCGTCCCGGGCGGGCCGGGCACGCGGCGACGGTCAGAATAACCCACCCGGCCTGGGCGGGCCGAATCGGCTCAGGGCGTGAGGGTGAGCAGCGTCGCCTCCGGGCGGCACGCGAACCGGAACGGTGCGTACGGGGACCCCCCGAGGCCGGCGGAGACCTCCAGCCAGGCGGCGCCGGGGGGTGCCTCACTGGAGGGGGTGCTGCCCGCGCCCGGCCACCAGCGGGAGAGCCCCCGCGCGCGTCCGGTGTCCAGGTCGCAGTTGGTGACCAGGGCGCCCCAGCCAGGGACGCGCAGCTGCCCGCCGTGGGTGTGGCCGGCCAGGAGCAGCTGGGCACCGTCGGCCGTCATCGCGTCCAGCACCCGCTGGTACGGGGCGTGTGTCACCCCGACGGTGAGGTCCGCGTCGGGCGCCGCGGGGGCAGCTACCTCGTCATAGCGGTCGTATCCCAGGTGCGGGTCGTCGACGCCGACCAGCTCCAGGTCCAGGCCCGCGGCGGTCACCCGGGTGCGGCGGTTGTCGAGGTCGTGCCAGCCGGCCTGCTCGAGGGCACGCACCAGGTCGCCGGTGGGCAGCGGCCGCGTGCCGAGGTCCTCCCCCCGCGGGTGGCTGTCGGTCAGGTAACGCAGCGGGTTCTTCGCGCGTGGCGCGAAGTAGTCGTTGGAGCCGAGCACGAAGACGCCGGGGCGGTCCAGCAGCGGGCGGTAGGCATCCAGCACCGCGGGGACGGCCTGCGGGTGGGCGAGGTTGTCTCCGGTGGTGACGACCAGGTCCGGCTGGAGTTCGGCCAGGCGGCGCACCCACTCGACCTTGTGGCGCTGGCGCGGGACGAGGTGCAGGTCACTCAGGTGCAGCACCCGCAGCGGCCGGCTCCCGGCGGGCAGGACCGGGGCGCGGAGCTGCCGCAGTGCGAACCACCGCGGTTCCACCACGGTCGCCCAGGCCAGGGGTAGGGCCAGGACACCGGTGGTCAGCAGGACGTTACGGCCTCGGGGCATCCCCCGATGATGCCAGCCGGTGGCCCCGGCGATGAGAAGATGGCGCCATGAGCGAGCTCAAGGCCACCCTGCAGCGGGACCTCCACGCCGCCATGCGCGCCCGGGACAAGCTGCGTGCCGGCACCCTGCGGATGGCGCTCACGGCCGTCTCCACCGAGGAGGTGTCCGGCACGTCGGCGCGCGAGCTGGGTGACGACGAGGTGCTGAAGGTGCTCGCCAAGGAGGCCAAGAAGCGCCGCGAGGCCGCGACCGCCTACCAGGAGGGCGGCCGCGCCGAGCTGGCCGACACCGAGCGCGCCGAGCTCGCGGTGCTGGAGGAGTACCTGCCCGCGCAGCTGGAGGACGAGGAGCTGGACCGGATGGCCGCGGAGGCGGTGGCCGAGACCGGCGCCACCGGGATGGGCCAGATGGGCCAGGTGATGAAGGTGCTGCAGCCCCGCGTGGCCGGGCGGGCCGAGGGCGGGCGGGTCGCGGCCGCCGTCAGGCGGGCGCTGCAGGGGTAGCGCCCGGACGCGGCGCAGCCGTTGCCTGCTAGTCGCTGGAGACGCGGATCTCCACGACCGACCCGGTCCGTGCCTGGCTGCCGCTCCCGGGCGAGGTGTAGGCGACGTGGCCCGCCGGCTGGCCGGAGGAGACCTCGACCTTCTCCACGGTGAAGCCGGCCGCGCCCACCTGCTGGATGGCCTCGTCCACGGGCAAGCCGGTCACGTCAGGGATGGTGACCAGCTCACCTTCCATGATGGCGTCCGAGGGAGTGTCGAACTCCTCCACGGGCATCCCCTCGTGGGCGGCGTCCATCAGCTCCTTCCACATGGGGGCAGCCAGCTTGGAGCCGTAGAGCCAGCCCTCGACGAAGCGGTCCCCGAGGGTGATGTCCCGCAGCTCGATGTCATAGGAGGCCACGCCCCCGGGGTAGCCGACCCACACCGCCGCCGACAGCTGCGGGGTGTAGCCGGCGAACCAGGTGTGGACGCTGCGGTCGGCGGTGCCGGTCTTGCCGCCGGCCGGACGGTCGCCCTCCAGCACGGCGCGGAAGCCGGAGCCGCTCATCGAGACGACCTCCTGCATCAGCTCGGCGGTGCCGGCGGCGACGTCGGGGTCGATGACCTGGCGGCACTCGGGCAGCTCCAGCGGGATCTCCTTGCCGTCGGCGTCGGTGACCTTGGCGACCGGCACCGGCGGGCAGTACAGGCCACCGGCGGCGATCGTCGCGTAGGAGGAGGCGACGGTGAGTGGGCTGGCCGCGTCGGCGCCGAGCACGAACGTCGGGGGCACGCCCCGCCCACCGGCGCCGTAGGCGTCACCGTCGCCGGAGGTCAGCCCCATGTCACTCATCCGGTCGCGGATGTCGCAGGTGCCGACCTGGGAGGCCAGCGCCGCGAACGCGGTGTTCACCGAGGACGCGGTGGCCTCGCGCAGCTCCATGACCCGCTGGTGGTTGGCGTCCTCGGCGTTGCGGACCGCCCACTCCGGCTCGCCCAGGGTGCAGCCCTCTTGGAAGTCCTCACGCTCGTAGATCACCGCGGGTCGGGTGTCACCCTGGGGCCCGGATCCCGGGTCGGCAGGGTTGGCCCAGTTGCCCTCGTCGTCGACCGGGACCGCCGGCTCGATGTTGATGCTGCCCTCGACCGGGAACCCGGTGGAGAGCGCCTCGACGAGCGTGTACGCCTTGGCGACCGAGCCGATCCCGAAGCCGCTGCTGCCGCCGTAGCGCTCGTCGGTGCTCCAGTTGACCGCGGTGCGGGTCACCCGGTCCTCGGACTCCTCGATGCTGTACTCCGAGCTCTGCCCGATGGCCAGCACCTCGCCGGTGCCGGGCTCGATGACCGCTGCCGCCGAGCCGAGGTTGTACTCGTTGCCGCGAGGCACGAACTCCCGGGTCGTCTGCGCGACCAGCCTGGACAGCTCCGGGTCGAGCGTGGTCTCGATGGTCAGCCCGCCCGTGGTCAGCATCAGCTCCCGCTCCTCGCGGGTCTCGCCCAGCGCCGGGTTCTGCAGCAGCCACTCGGTGACGTAGTCGCAGAAGTACGGGTGCGCCGAGTTCATGCACGACTGCTGGCTGTCGGTCAGGTTGAGCTTGATGTCGGCGTTGCGGACCCGGCGCCACCGCTTCTCGTTGATCATGCCGTTCTCGAACATGCGGTCGAGGACGACGTTGCGCCGCTGCTTGGCGGCCTGCGGGTTGTTCCGCGGGTCCGTGGTCCCGGGTGCGCGCACGACACCGGCCAGCGTGGCGGCCTGGTTGAGGTTCAGCTCCGAGGCGTTGACCCCGTAGTAGTGGCGGGCCGCGGCCTCGATGCCGTAGCTGCGGTCGCCGTAGTAGGCCGTGTTGAGGTAGCCCTCCAGGATCTCGTCCTTGCTCAGCCGCTGCTCGAGCGTGATGGCGTACTTCAGCTCTCGCAGCTTGCGCACGTACCCCTCGATGCCGCTACGGGCCTGCAGCCGCGCCTGCGTCTCGACGTCCCCCTCCCGGCGGGCCTCCTCCATCAGCATCATCTTCACGTACTGCTGCGTGAGCGTGGAGCCGCCCTGCGTGGTGTCGCTGGTGGCGTTGGTGACCAGCGCCCGGGTCAGCGCCCGCAGGTCGGCGCCGCCGTGCTCGTAGAAGCGTTCGTCCTCGATGGCGATCTGCGCCTTGCGCATGACCGGGGCGACGTCTTCCAGCTCGACCAGAATCCGGTTCTCCTGGGCGGGCGTGGAGATCAGCTGGCCGTTGGCGGTGAGGATCCGGGACTGCTGGGCGAGCGGGTTGCGCTCCAGGTCGCCGGGCAGCTCCTCGAACATCGTGACGCTCTCGCGCGCGGCCGTGCCCGCGGCACCCACCACCGGCAGCATGATGCCCGCGGCGATGAGCCCCATGAGCACCGAGATCGCCACGAAGGCACCCAGGAGCGACATCACCCGGGCGAACGTGGTAGCGGTGCGCATGGGTCAACGGTAACCGGTCGCGCCCTCAGCCCGGGGCGAGCACGTCCTCCGCGAGGCCGGCGAGTCCTGGCAGGTCGACCACGTCGGGCCGCTCGGCGACCTGGACCGAGGCCAGCCCCGGTCGACCGCTGCGGAAGGCCCGGACCAGCCGCTGCTGCCGGCGGGCGGTGTCCGCGCGGTCGGCGTGGACCCGCAGCAGCGCCGCGACGACCGGGTCGCTGACCTGCTCCGCGGCCGCCTCGGCGCGCCCCGCGGACAGCTCGCCGGTGCCGAGCACCACCCGGTTGACCACGACGCCTCCCAGCGGCAGGGCGTCCTCGTGCAGCCGCTGCACGAAGTAGCTGGCCTCGCGCAGCGCGTCCCGCTCCGGCGTGGCCACGACGAGGAAGGCGGTCCCCGGTTGCCGCAGCCGGCCCGCGGTGGCCTCGGCCCGGTCGCGGAACCCGACGAAGACGGTGTCGGTCGCGGAGACGAAGGCGCGCACGTCCGCGAGCAGCCCCCGGCCGACCAGCCGGCCGAGGGTGGCCTCCAGGACGCTGCCCCCCATCCGGGCCGGGCGGGCGAGGGTGCGGGCCAGCCGGCCGTCGAGGAAGGCGCCGAGCCGGCGGGGCGCGTCCAGGAAGTCCAGCGCGGTGCGGCTCGGCGGGGTGTCGACGATGATCAGGTCCCATCGGCCCGTGGCCGCGGCCTCGTCCCGCAGCTGCCCCAGCCGCTCCATCGCCATGTACTCCTGCGTCCCGGCGAAGGAGGTGGAGAGGGTCTGGTAGACGGGGTTGTCCAGCACCCGGTGAGCGGTGCCCTCGGGCGCGTGGGCACGGACCACGTCGTCGAAGGTCTGCCGCATGTCCAGCACGGAGGCGTCCAGCGAGCCGCCCCCGGCACCGCCGACCCCGGACACCGGCCGTGGTTCGTGGCCCAGCCCGGGCAGGCCCAGCGCCTGGGTCAGCCGGCGAGCCGGGTCGACGGTGAGGACGACGACGCGGCGTCCGTGGGCCGCGGCGTGGACGCCCAGCGCCGCGGCGGTGGTGGTCTTGCCGACGCCGCCGGCACCGCAGCAGACCAGTACCTCCAGGTCCTCCAGCCGGATCACCCGCCCCACCCCTGCTCCCGCAGCTGGTGGGCCAGCGCGTGCACCTCGCCGGGACCGATGCCCTCGGCCATCTCGTCCAGGTGCAGCACCGGGCGGCCCAGCCCGGCCACCTCCGCGCCGAGGGTGTGCTCCTGCTCCCAGCGGGCGATCGCCTCGCGCCCACCCGCCAGCAGCGAGGACGCCAAGGCGGGGTCCAGCCTGGCCGCGGCGAGCTCGCGGGCGACGAGCGCCTCGGTCGGCAGACCGTCGATGAGCACCGCGGCATCCTGCAGGCTGCGGACCCGGTTCACCACGACGCTGCCCAACGGCAGGCCGGACTCGCGGAGCTCGGCGAGGGCCTCGGTGGTCTCCTGCACCGGCATCGGCTCCAGGGTGGTGACCACGTGCACCCGGGTGGCCGGGGAATGCAGCAGGTCGCGGACCACGCGGGCGTGCCGGTGGACCGGGCCCACGCGGGCCAGGTCGGCCAGGTGCCGGCTCACGTCCAGGAACCGCCCGATCCGGCCGGTGGGCGGGGCGTCCAGCACCACCTCGTCGTAGCGGCGGACCTCGTCGTAGACCTTGCCCGTCAGCAGCACGTCACGCACCCCGGGAGCCACCGTGGTGGCGAACTCCACCACCCCGGCCCGGCGCAGCAGCCCCCCGGTGGCCGACCCCCCGATCCGGTAGAAGCGGCGCAGGTACTCGACGAACGCGGCGGAGGGCTCCACCGACAGCCCGGTGACCTCGCCACCGGCCAGGCCGGCGGTGACGGTGCGCTCCTCAGTCCCCAGCGGTGCCACGTCCAGCACCTGGCTGATCCCCTGCCGGCCCTCCACCTCCACGAGCAGCACCCGCCGGCCCGGCGCGGCGAGCGCGACCGCCATCGCCGCGGCGACGGTCGTCTTGCCGGTGCCGCCCTTGCCGGTGAGGACGTGCAGGCTCATCGGAAGCCGTCGAGGGTCTCGAGCACGGTGGCGAACGCCGGTGCCGAGGGGTCCATGACGGCGAAGTGGTCGCCGTCGACGGTCAGCAGCCGGTCGCGGTCCGGGCGGGCGCAGCGGTCGAACCAGGAGCGTGACACCTCCAGCGGCACGATGTCGTCGTCGCGCCCGTGGACCACCACGACCGGGCAGGGGGCCGGCCCGAGCTGGGCCGGGTCAGCGGTTGCGTACGCCTCGGGCTGCTCCTCGGGCGAGCCGCCGAGGAAGTCGCCGGCGGCGTGGTCGCCCAGCCCCAGGTCATGGACGAGCCGCAGGTCCAGGCAGCCGCCGAGCGGCACGACGCCCGCAGCGCGGGCGGCTACCGGCTGGTGGGCGAGCCACAGCGCCAGCTGGCCACCGGCGGAGTGACCGGCCAGGACCAGCGGCCCGGGCGTCTCGGCGACCCACTCCAGTGCGCGGCGCAGCTCGTCTCCGGTGCCGGGCCAGCCGCCGCCGGGCATGCCCGGGCGGGGGTACTCCGGCAGCAGCACCCGCCAGCCGCGGTCGGCCATCGCCACCGCGGCCGCCCGGGCATGGCTGCGGTCGGTCCGCGCCCGCCAGAAGCCGCCGTGGACGAGGAACACGGTGCCCCGGTCGCCGGGGAAGTCCTCGAGGACCTGGGTGTCGGCGGGCCCGTACGACCTGAGCGGGCCCGGGTCGGCCGACGGCAGTGGCGCGGTCGTCACGCCGGTAGTGTCGCAGCGATTGGTAGCGTCCGGGACATGGTGGGTCATGTCACGGTCGTCGGTGCGGGGATCGTGGGGCTGTCGACCGCCTGGCAGCTGCAGCGGCGCGGGATCGAGGTCACCGTGCTCGACCGCTCCCGGGTAGCGGCGGGGTCCTCCTGGGGGAACGCCGGCTGGATCACGCCCGGGCTGGCGATCCCGCTGGCCGAGCCGGCGGTGCTGCGGACGGGGCTGCGCTCGCTGACCGACCCGCGGGCGCCGCTGCACATCCCGGTGACGGCGGACCCGGGGCTGTGGTCCTTCCTGGCGCGGTTCGCCGCCCGGTGCCGGATGCCGGTGTGGCGGCGCACCATGGCCGCGCTCGTGCCGCTCAACCGGCTCGCGCTGGCCGCCTACGACGAGCTGGAGGAGGAGGGTGCGCTGCCGGTACGCACCCGCCGGGGCCCGATCATGGCGGCGTTCCGGGAGCCCGCCGACGCCGACGGCCTGCTGCGCGAGCTGGACCAGGTGCGGGAGGCCGGGTTCCCGGTCGAGGTCACCGACGTGGACGCCGAGGAGCTCCGCGCGGCCGCGCCCATCGTGTCGGCGCAGGTGCGGCGGGGACTGCGGATCGAGGGGCAGCGCTACGTCGCTCCCGGAGACTTCGTCGCGGGGCTGGCGGAGTCCGTCCGCCGGCGCGGCGGAGAGGTCCGCGAGGGCGCCGAGGTCAGCGGGATCCGTCACGTGGGCGGCGGGCTGGCGGTCGAGGTGGTCGGGGACGTCCCGGTCCGGACCGAGGCGGTCGTGCTGGCGACGGGGGGCTGGCTGCCGAGGCTGGCCCGGCCGCTGGGGGTGCGCACCCCGTTGCGCCCGGGCCGCGGCTACTCCTTCTCCGTGTCCGGCCCGCCCGGGGGGCTCACGGTGCCGGTGTACTTCGCCCGGGAGCGCGTGGTGTGCACCCCGCTGGGGGACCGGGTGCGGGTCGGCGGCACGATGGAGTTCCGCGGGGTGGACGACCCGCTCGACCCGGCCCGCATCGAGGCCATCGCCGCCTCGGCCCGTCCGCTGGTCCAGGGGCTGGACCTCGGCTCCCGGCAGGACGAGTGGGTCGGCTCTCGGCCGATCACCGTGGACGGGTTGCCGTTGGTCGGGGCCACCAAGGTGCCCGGGGTGTGGGTCCACGGCGGTCACGGGATGTGGGGGATGTGCCAGGGCCCGGCCACCGCCCGGCTGCTGGCCGAGCAGCTGGCCACCGGGCTGGTCCCGGAGGAGCTCCGTCCACTCGACCCGACCCGGTGAGGCGGCAGTAGAGTGCCCGGCATGGCTCAGTGGGAATACGCAACGGTGCCGCTCATCGTCCACGCGACCAAGCAGATCCTCGACCAGTGGGGTGAGGACGGCTGGGAGCTGGTCCAGGTCGTGCCCGGCCCGGACGGCACCAACCTGGTGGCCTACCTGAAGCGGGAGAAGCAGCCGTGACTGGGCTCAGCGGGGTCGAGAAACGGCTGGCGGACCTGGGGTACACCGTCCCGGACGTGGCCGCGCCGGTCGCGGCCTATGTGCCGGCGGTGCAGGACGGCCGGTTGGTGCTCACCTCGGGCCAGCTGCCGTTCGTCGACGGGGAGCTGCCGGCGAGCGGCAAGGTGGGGGACGGGGAGGGCCTGGTGCCGCCCGACCAGGCCAAGCAGCTGGCGGCGCTGTGCGCGCTCAACGCCATCGCCGCCGTGAAGTCGGTCGTGGGGGACCTGGACCGGGTGAGCCGCGTGGTCAAGGTGGTCGGGTTCGTCGCCAGCGACCCCTCCTTCACCGGCCAGCCCGGCGTCATCAACGGTGCCAGCGAGCTGCTCGGACAGGCCTTCGGCGAGGCGGGGACGCACGCCCGCTCGGCGGTCGGGGTGGCGGTGCTGCCGATGGACACCCCCGTCGAGGTCGAGATCACCGTGGCGCTCTGACCACGCCGTGATGTCGCCCGCCCCCCGCGACTTCCCGCTGCCCGAGCTGCTGCACGAGTCGGCGCGGGCGTGGCTGGACGGGCGCGCGGGCGATCCGGTGACGCCGCGGCCGTCGGCGACGGTGATGCTGCTGCGGGAGCGGGCGGGGCTGGAGGTGTTCCTGCTCCACCGGGCCGCGACCATGGCGTTCGCGCCGTCCATGGTGGCCTTCCCCGGCGGCGGCGTGGACCCGCGCGACGTCGACCCCTCGGTGCCGTGGGCCGGGGAGGGCCCGCGGGCGTGGGGGGAGCTGCTGGGTTGTGGCGCTGAGGCGGCCCGCGGGCTGGTGTGCGCGGCGGCGCGGGAGTGCTTCGAGGAGTGCGGGGTGCTGCTGGCCGGGCCCGAAGCCTCGTCGGTCGTGGCCGACGTCGCGAGCGGGAGCTGGCGGCGCGACCGTGAGCGGCTGCTGAGCCGCGAGCTCTCGTTCGCCGAGCTGCTGCGGTCCCGAGGGCTGGTGCTGCGGACGGACCTGCTGGTGCCGCGCGCGCACTGGACGACGCCGCTGTGCGAGCCGCGCCGCTACGACACCTGGTTCTTCGCGGCCGCGCTGCCGGAGGGGCAGCTGGCCGACGGCGCCAGCACCGAGGCCAGCCGGGCCCGGTGGGTGGAGCCGGTCCGGGTGCTGGCGGAGATCGAGGCCGGCGCGGAGGCCGCCCTGCCCCCGACGATCGTGATGCTGGAGCAGCTGACGGCCGCCCCGGACCTGGCCAGCGTGCTGGCCGAGCGGACCCCCGTGGCTCACGTGCTCCCGGAGCCGGTCGAGCACGACGGCCGGCTGTGGATGCGGGTGGGCTGAGATGACCGTGCCGTGGGAGGGCGGGTCGTGGAGCCCGCGAGCCTGGTGCCAGCTGTGCCCGAACCCCTCCCCGATGACGCTGGACGGCACCAACACCTGGCTGCTGCGCGAGCCCGGGTCGGACCAGGTGGTCGTCGTCGACCCCGGTCCGCTGGTGGAGGAGCACCTGCAGGCGGTGCTGGACCGGGTGCGCTCCGAGGGTCACCGGGTCGCGCTGACGCTGCTGACCCACCGGCACTGGGACCACGCGGAGTCGGCCGGGCGGTTCGCCGAGCTGACCGGGGCGCCGGTGCGGGCGGTCGGGCCCGGGCACGACGACCTGGCGGCGGGGGAGACGGTGCGCGTCGGCGGGCTCGAGGTGGTCGCCGTCCCGACGCCGGGGCACACGGCCGACTCGGTGAGCTTCCTGCTACCGGCCGATGACGTGCTGCTCACCGGGGACACTGTGCTCGGCCGCGGCACCACCGTGGTCTCCCACCCCGACGGTGAGCTCGCCGCCTACCTGGACAGCCTGGAGCGGATCGCGCGGATGACCGGCAGCGGCGAGGTGACCAGCATCGCGCCCGGCCACGGGCCCGGGGTGCCGGATGCGGCCGGGACGGTGCGCTACTACCTGGAGCACCGGCAGCAGCGGCTGGACCAGGTGCGGGCCGCTGTGGCGCGGCACCCGGAGCTGTCGCGGAGCGCGCTCGCCGACGCGGTGGTCGCCGAGGTGTACGCCGACGTGCCCCGGGAGGTGTGGCCGGCGGCGCGGCTGAGCGTGCTGGCGCAGCTGGACTACCTCGTCGCTGCCGGCTCCTAGCGGGCCCGCCGGCGCAGCCGCTCGATGTCCAGGAGCGTGACCTGCTTGGCGCCCAGCCGCAGCCACCCGCGGGCGGCGAAGTCGGCCAGCGCCTTGTTCACCGTCTCCCGGGAGGCGCCGACCAGCTGGGCCAGCTCCTCCTGGGTCAGGTCGTGGGTGACCCGCACTCCGTCCTCGGTGCGGCGGCCGAACCGGCTGGCCAGGTCCAGCAGCGCCTTGGCGACGCGCCCGGGCACGTCGGTGAAGACCAGGTCCGAGAGCCCCTCGTTGGTGCGCCGCAGCCGGTGGGCCATGCCCGCGAGCAGCCGCATCGCGACCTCCGGGTGGGTGCGCAGGAAGGCGGTGAGGTCGTCGTGGCCCAGAGAGATCAGCTCGCTGGCCGACACGGCGGTCGCCGAGCTGAGCCGCTGGCCAGGGTCGAACAGGCTGAGCTCACCGAACATCTCGCCCGGGCCCAGCACCATCAGCAGGCTCTCCCGGCCGTCGGCGCTGGAGCGGCCCAGCTTCACCTTGCCAGTCAGGATGACGTAGAGGGAGTCGCCGGGGTCGCCCTCCTCGAAGACCGTCTCCCCACGCTCCAGGCTCACCCGCGTCATCGACCCCATCAGCTGCTCCGCGGTAGCGGCGTCGAGCGCGGCGAACAACGGTGCTCTCATGACGACGGGGAGGTCCACACACTCAGTCTGCCAGGCCGTAGGGTGAGGACGTGCGAGAGGAGACCCCGCTGGCGAGGACGCGCCGGGCCCGCCGGATGTACCGCGCCCTCGCCTCCCGCTACCCCGACGCCCACTGCGAGCTCGACTTCGCCGACCCCTTCCAGCTGCTGGTGGCGACGGTGCTCTCCGCGCAGACCACCGATGTGCGGGTGAACTCGGTGACGCCGCAGCTGTTCGCCCGGTACCCCACCCCCGCCGACCTCGCGGGCGCCGAGCGGGAGGAGCTGGAGGCGATCATCCAGCCGACCGGCTTCTTCCGGGCCAAGGCGCAGTCGCTGCTGAAGCTGTCGGCCGCCATCGTCGAGCGCTTCGACGGGGAGGTGCCCGGCCGGCTGACCGACCTGGTCACCCTGCCCGGGGTCGGCCGCAAGACCGCCAACGTCGTGCTGGGCGATGCGTTCCGAGTCCCCGGCATCACGGTGGACACCCACGTCGGGCGGCTGGTCCGCCGGTTCGGCTGGACCGACGAGGAGGACCCGGTGAAGGCCGAGCACGCGGTGGGGGCGCTGTTCCCGCCGCGCGACTGGACCCAGCTGTCGCACACGCTCATCTTCCACGGCCGCCGCACCTGCCACGCCCGGCGGCCCGCCTGCGGGGCCTGCCCGGTGGCCCGCTGGTGCCCGTCCTACGGCACCGGCGAGACCGACCCGGAGCTGGCCGCCCGGCTGGTCAAGGACGGCCCGCCGCGGTGACCTCCGACGGGGTGCCGGTGTTCGTGCACCGGCTGGTCGAGGCCGCCAGGGACCAGCCGGCGAGCTCGTTCAGCCGGTTCGGGGGTGTCGGGGCGCGGGAGTCGGCGGTCCTCATCCTGTTCGGTCCCGGCAGCCCCGGCGCGGGCGAGATCGACCTGCTGCTCACCGAGCGGGCGCACACGCTGCGCTCCCACCCGGGCCAGGCCGCCTTCCCCGGCGGCGGCCGCGACCCGGGCGACGCGGACCTGGTGGCGACCGCGCTGCGGGAGGCCGAGGAGGAGGTGGGCCTGGACCCGACGTCGGTGGAGGTGGTCGCCACCCTCCCCGCGCTGCACCTGCCGGTGAGCGACTTCGACGTCACCCCGGTCGTCGGCTGGTGGCGCCGGCCCGGCCCGGTGTGGGCCAAGGACCCCGCCGAGGTGGAACGGGTGGTGCAGGTGCCGGTCTCCCACCTGGTCGACCCGGCCCGGCGGTTCCGCACCCGGCACCCCAGCGGCTACGTCGGGCCCGCGTTCGACGCCGACGGGCTGCTGGTGTGGGGGTTCACCGCCGGCCTGCTGGACCGGGTGCTGCAGCTGGCCGGCCTGGAACGGGAGTGGGACCCCTCCGACGTCCGGGAGCTGTGATCAGGCCTGCTCGGGCGCCTTCGTGCCCGGCTTGAGCACGGCCACGGTCTGCTGGGCGTGGGTGATGGTGCGTTGCGGCTTGCCCTGGACCTTCGCCAGCGCCCGCTTCCCCACCAGCGCCAGCACGGCGGCGACCACGAACAGCACCGCCGCGACGATCAGCAGGCTCGCCCACAGCGGCAGCACCGTCGCTAGTCCCCAGGCGGCACCGAGCAGCAGCAGCCCGAAACCGTAGAGGCCCAGCATCCCGGCACCGGCGAACATGCCCGCGCCCTTGCCCGCGTTGGCGGCGTCGTTCTTCAGCTCGATCTTGGCCAGCTCGAGCTCGGTGCGGACCATTGCCTGCAGGTCGTGCGACACGTCCTGCACCAGCTCGGACACGGTGCGCTCCGGGGGGAGGTTGCCAGTGGTAGACATGTCCCCGACCCTAACCGGTGCGGGCTGAATCCGCTGGCCGGAAGCCGGATGGCAGCAGACGCGCGAATGCCCACCCGGCACCCCCTGTTCGTGCCGGGTGGGCACGCGCTCGACAACTCACCGGTCCCGTGACAGCCGGTGCGGGCCTGCGTCCGAGGGAGAGGTACACGGCCGCGCGGTCGATACTCCTAGTCTGCCGCCGCCCGGCCCAGGCCCGAACAGGTGCCCGGTATGGAGTTGGTAAAAGTTGCGGCCAGCTTCGGCTAGCCCTCCGACGAGGAGGTCATTCCGGCCTTGATCTGGTCCATCACACCGGAGTCGGCCAGCGTGGTGACGTCCCCGACCTCCCGCTTCTCGGCGACGTCCCGCAGCAGCCTGCGCATGATCTTGCCGGAGCGGGTCTTCGGGAGCTCGGAGACCACCATGATCTGGCGCGGCTTGGCGATCGGGCCGATCTCGCCCGCGACGTGGTTGCGCAGCTCGCCGACCAGGGTGTCGCCCTCGTCGACGGCCTCGCCGCGCAGGATCACGAACGCCACGACCGCCTGCCCGGTCATCGCGTCGCTGGCTCCCACGACGGCGGCCTCGGCCACCTTGGGGTGGGAGACCAGGGCCGACTCGATCTCGGTGGTGGACAACCGGTGCCCGGAGACGTTCATGACGTCGTCGACGCGGCCCAGCACCCAGATGTTGCCGTCCTCGTCCTTCTTGGCCCCGTCGCCGGCGAAGTAGCGGCCCTCGAACCGGGACCAGTAGGTCTCCTGGTAGCGCTCGGGGTCGCCCCAGATGCCGCGCAGCATCCCCGGCCAGGGCTGGTCGACGACCAGGTAGCCGCCGTGCCCGTCACCTACCGACTGTCCTGCCTCGTCGACGACGTCGACGCTGATGCCGGGGATCGGGTGCTGCGCGGAGCCGGGGCGGGCATGGGTCACGCCCGGCAGCGGGCTGACCATGATCGCCCCGGTCTCGGTCTGCCACCAGGTGTCCACGATCGGGGTGCGGTCACCGCCGATGACGCGGCGGTACCACATCCACGCCTCTGGGTTGATGGGCTCCCCGACCGAGCCCAGCAGCTTCAGGCTGGAGAGGTCGAACTGCGCCGGGATCTCCTCTCCCCACTTCATGCAGGCCCGGATCGCGGTGGGCGCGGTGTAGAAGACCGTGACGCGGTGGTCCTGGACGATCTCCCACCAGCGGCCCTTGTGGGGGGTGTCCGGGGTGCCCTCGTACATCACCTGGGTCGCGCCCAGCGCCATCGGCCCGTAGACGATGTAGCTGTGCCCGGTGACCCAGCCGATGTCGGCGGTGCACCAGTAGACGTCGGTCTCGGGGTGTACGTCGTGGACGTACTTGGTCGTGTACGCGCACTGGGTCAGGTAGCCGCCCGTGGTGTGGAAGATGCCCTTCGGCTTCCCGGTGGTGCCCGAGGTGTAGAGGATGAACAGCGGGTGCTCGGAGTCGAACGGCTGCGGCTCGTGCTGGGCATCCGCCGCCTGCAGCGCCTCGTGCCACCACACGTCGCGCCCCTCGGTCCAGTCGACCTCGCCGCCGGTGCGGCGCACTACCAGGACCTTCTCCACCGTGGAGTCGCCGGACACCGCCGCGTCGACGGCCGGCTTGAGGGCCGAGGCGCTGCCCTTCCGGTAGCCGCCGTCGGCGGTGATGACGACCTTGGCCTCGGCGTCGGCGATGCGGGTGCGCAGCGCGTCCGCCGAGAACCCGCCGAACACCACCGAGTGAGGGGCGCCCAGTCGCGCGCAGGCCAGCATCGCCACGACCGCCTCGGGGACCATCGGCAGGTAGATGGCGACCCGGTCACCCTCCCGCACCCCGAGGTCGGTCAGCGCGTTCGCGGCACGCTGCACCTGGTCGTGCAGGTCGGCGTAGGTCAGGTCGCGGGCGTCACCCGGTTCACCGACCCAGTGCAGCGCGACGCGGTCGCCGTTGCCCGCCGCGACGTGGCGGTCGACGCAGTTGACGGAGGCGTTGAGCCGGCCGCCGACGAACCACTGCGCGACGGGGGCCTGGCTCCAGTCCAGCGTGGTCGTGAAGTCGTTGTCCCACGTCAGCAGCGAGCGTGCCTGCTCGGCCCAGAACCCCTCCCGGTCGGTGGCCGCGGCGTCGTAGAGCTCGGGGCGGCCGTTGGCCTGCGCGGCGAACTCCTCGCTGGGTGGGAAGTTGCGCTGCTCGTGCAGGAGGTTGGACAGGGTCTCGTCGGCCACGATGCCTCCTCGTCGGTCGGTGGTGGTGGACTGATACTGCCTGCGCCCACTCAACCGGCTCGACGACGAGGAGGCAACCGTGTGCCTCAGGGTGCGTCGGGAGTCACCACTGGTGGGCGACGTCCACGACCAGCCGTGCGCCCGCGCCGGGCCCGTCGAGGACGAAGACCCGGAACGGCAGCCGTGCCCGGACACCCACCCCGACGGTGCTCTGGCCCTCGAAGCTGCCGGCCCAGGCCAGCTGGCGGAAGGTCCGATAGCCGCTGACGTCGGCCAGCTCGCGGGGGTCGGCCGGGACGTAGGTGGCGCGGCCGGTGGTGTTGTAGGCCGGCGCCCGGGCGATCACCTGCAGCTTCGCCGCGCCGCGCAGCGGAACCACCTGGCCCGACCCGTCCTTCCGGACCTGGTCGACGTAGCGGACGTGGTAGCCGACGGTGCCTGGCACCCGGGCGACGTCGATGACCATGCGGTCGAAGCAGGCATGCCGCCCGGCGCGGACGTCCCGGACGGTGCCGGTCGTGTACTGGGGCGCCCGCTTGCCCAGCGACCCCCAGCTGATCCCACACCAGCCGGCCGTGCTGACGCTGGTGGTGGTGGCCGGCGAACCGGCCACGGGTGCGGCCGCCACGGTGGTGGCCGGGGCTGCGAGCAGGACCGCCGCGAGCAGTCCGGTGGTGAGTCGGGTCATGGTGATCTCCTGGTGCTGGGGCCCGTGGGCCCGCCGGGTATGGCGCACACCTGCGTCACACCCAGGTCGACGTACGGCCGGGTGGCCGGGTTGGTGACGGCGGGTCACGGTTCGGTCTCGTACCGTTGGCCGATGCGCTCCGCGGACCTGTTGATACGACTGGAGACGCTGGTGGCTCTGCCCGGGGTCACCGACGCCATCGGCCAGGCCCGCGACGCCTGCACCCGGCTGCGGTGGCACCAGGCGCTGCGGCGGCGGGTGCCCGAGGCCGCGGCCGCCGAGCGCACCGAGAGCGCGCAGGGCACCGA
>NZ_WIQI01000034.1 GCF_009602535.1 Ornithinicoccus halotolerans
CGCGGCCGGCACCGTGCAGGTGGTGTTCCAGATGGCGACCCGGCTCTACTACGAGGTCGACGGCCGGGTGCCGCCGCCGGGAGCACCGCAGCACGCCTCCCGGCGCCGGCCGGTGCCCTGCTGGGCGGGACCGTGCTGTGGACGCTGGGCTCGGGCAGGGTGCTGCTCACCGAGGTCGCCGCGGTGGAACGCGCGCTGACCCGGTCGCTGCCGGCGGGACGGGAGCGGCTCGCCCGCATCGTCAGCCGCGACCCGCGCCTGCTGACCGAGGCCGAGGTGCGGGCCTCGGCGCTGGAGTCGCTGGCGGAGAACCTGTCCGACTCCATCGTCGCGCCGCTGTTCTGGTACGTCGTGGGCGGGCTGCCGGCGGCCGCGGCCTACCGGCTGGTGAACACCGCGGACGCGATGTGGGGCTACCGCAGCCCGCGGTGGGAGCACGCCGGCAAGGTCGCCGCACGGGCCGACGACGTGCTGAACCTGCTGCCCGCCCGGCTGACCGCGGCGCTGCTGGCGCGAGGCCGGCCCCGGTGGCGGTCTGCGCTGTCCCGGGAGGCGCGCCGGACCCCGTCGCCGAACGGCGGCTGGCCGATGGCGGCGCTGGCGCTGACGCTCGACGTCCGGCTGACCAAGCCCGGCCACTACGCGCTCAACGACGCCGGCCGCGACCCCGGACCGGCGGACACCACCGCCGCGCTGCGGCTCGCGGCCCGCGCCGCCGCGACGGCCGTCCTGGTCGCGGCGGCCACCGAGCTCATCACCCGGCCCCCGACCCGACTCGAAGGAGCAGCATGAGCCCCACCCGCACCGAGGCCCTCCCGTCGCACGACCGGCCCCGCCCGCCCCGGCGGCACGTCCCCTCGGTCGTGCTCGTGAACACCGGTGACGGCAAGGGCAAGTCGACCGCCGCGTTCGGCACCGTCATGCGCGCCGTCGCCCGCGGCTGGCGGGTCGGCGTCGTGCAGTTCATGAAGTCCGGCCGGTACCGGACCGGGGAGGAGCAGGTGGCCCGGGACCTGGGCGTGGACTGGTGGACCATCGGCGACGGGTTCACCTGGGAGAGCGACGACCTGGGTCGCTCCGAGGCGATCGCCCGGTCCGCGTGGGAGCAGGCGGCCCACGTGCTCGCCGCCGGCGAGCACGACGTCGTGGTGCTGGACGAGGTCACCTACCCGGTCAACTACGGCTGGCTGGACGGTCACGAGGTGTGGGCCGCGGTCCGCGACCGCGCCCCGGCCACGAACGTCGTCTGCACCGGCCGGAACGCACCGGAGGAGCTCATCGCGCTGGCGGACACGGTGACCGAGATGCGCAACGTCAAGCACGCCTACCAGACCGGCGTACGGGCCCGCCGTGGCATCGACTTCTGAGGCACCCGCCGCAGGGACCGGGCCCGACGGGACCGCGGGACTGCACGACCACGGTGACCGGCAGGTGCCGCCCGGGGCCACCGACCTCGCCGTCAACGTGTGGCCAGGGCCACCGGCCTGGCTGGTGGACGAGCTGGCGGCCCTGGACCTGGCCGGCTACCCGGACACGTCGGCAGCGCGGGCGGTCGCCGCCGGCCGGCACGGGCTGTCGCCCGAGCAGTGCCTGCTCACCAACGGGGCGGCAGAGGCGTTCTGGGCCCTCGCCCACGCGCTGCGCCCGCGGCGCGCGGCCTGCGTGCACCCCTCCTTCACCGCCCCGGAGGCGGCGCTGCGCTCGACGGGCACCGAGGTCCGTCGCGTGCTGCGCCGCGCCCGTGACGACTTCGCACTGGACCCGGCCCACGTGCCCGAGGACGCCGACTTGCTGGTGCTGGGCCGCCCGGACAACCCGACCGGGCGGCTGGAACCGGTGGAGGTGGTGCGCGCGCTCACCCGGCCGGGCCGGGTCGTGGTCGTGGACGAGGCGTTCGCCGAGTTCCTCCCGGACGCGACCGGCGTCGCCGGAGCCGACCTGCCGGGCGTGCTGTCCGTGCGCAGCCTCACCAAGGTCTGGGGGCTGGCCGGGCTGCGGGTCGGCTACCTCACCGGAGCGGCCGACCTGGTCGCCCGGGTGGCCGGCGCGCTGCAGCCGTGGCCGGTGAGCACACCCGCGGCGCACGCCGTCGCCCGGCTGTGCCACCCGGACGCCGAGCCGGAGCGGGCGGTGCGAGCCGCCCGGGTCCAGGACGCTCGCGAGGCGCTGCTCGCCCGGCTCCGGGAGACGGGGCTGACGGCGCCGGAAGCGGGCCCGGCCAGCG
This sequence comes from Ornithinicoccus halotolerans, assembly GCF_009602535.1. Classification (GTDB taxonomy): domain Bacteria; phylum Actinomycetota; class Actinomycetes; order Actinomycetales; family Dermatophilaceae; genus Ornithinicoccus; species Ornithinicoccus halotolerans. The sequence goes on from NZ_WIQI01000034.1 coordinate 2,225, forward strand.
ACGGCGCGCCGCTGTCGGTCTGGCCCTCGCCGGCCAACTACGTGCTGCTCCGCGGGCCGCTGCCGGACCTGCGCGAGCGGCTGCTGGAGCACGGGCTCGCGGCACGGCGGTGCACGACGTTCCCGGGGCTGGACGGCCGCTACGTGCGGGTGGCGGTGCCGCTGCAGGAGGCGGTGCGCGAGCGGCTGGTCAGCGCGCTGCGGGAGCTGCTGCCAGGGCAGCGGTGAGGACGGGGAGCCCGGCGGGGACGCCACCGGTGACCAGCTCGCAGACGCGGTCCATGTTTAGGTGCTCCTCGACGAGGTCGCCGAGCCGGTCCAGCCGTGCCGTGCGGGCCCGCGCGAACGACACCCCGCCCGGGCGGAACCCCTCCCGGCCCACGTGCGAGGCGACCTCCCGCAGCAGCGCCGCGCGCAGCGCGTCGCCCTCCAGGCTGCCGTGCCACATGGTCCCGAGGACGGCGCCGTCCCGGACGCCCCCGAGGAAGGGCTCCCCGCGGGCGACGCGCACCCGCCCGTGGTGGATCTCGTAGCCGCTCGCCGGCGCCCCGAACGCGCTGCCGGTCGGCAGCCGCAGCACCTTCTCGGCCAGGAACGTCGTCGCCACGTCCAGCAGCCCCAGGCCCTCCGCCCTGGCGCCCGCAGGCCCCTCCACGCCGTCCCGGTCCTCGATCTGGCGGCCCAGCATCTGGTAGCCGCCGCACAGGCCGAGCACGGCGCCTCCGGCCCGGTGGTGGGCCAGCACGGCCTCGGCCAGCCCGCGTGCCCGCAACCACGCCAGGTCGGCCATCGTCGACCGGGTCCCGGGCAGCACGACCAGGTCCGCCGAGGCCAGCGCGCGGGGGGTGTCGGCGTAGCTCAGCTCGACGTCCGGCTCCAGGGCGAGGGCGTCCACGTCGGTGAAGTTGCTGATCCGGGGCAGCCGGACGACGGCGACCCGCAGCGACGTGCGCGGGTCGGCGCGCCGGTCGGTGTCGAGGTGCTCGATCGCGAGGGTGTCCTCGGAGTCCCACCACAGGTCCGGCGCCCAGGGCAGCACGCCGAGGACCGGCCGGCCGGTGAGGGACTCCAGCTGCCGCAGGCCGGGACGGAGCAGGCCCACGTCGCCCCGGAACTTGTTCACCACGAAGCCAGCGACCAGGGCCTGGTCCTGCGGTCCCAGCAGCGCCAGCGACCCGAACAGCGAGGCGAACACCCCGCCCCGGTCGATGTCCCCCACGACCACGGTCGGCATGGCGCCGTGCCGGGCCAGGCCGAGGTTGACGAAGTCACCGGAGCGCAGGTTGATCTCGGCCACACCGCCGGCGCCCTCGCACACCACCGCGTCGTAGCGGCGGCACAGGTCCTCGTACGCCGCGAACGCCGCCTCCCGCAGCCGCTCCCGGCCGCTGGCGAACTCCCCGGCCGCGAGCTGGCCGTGGGGCCGTCCCATGAGCACGACGTGACTGCGGTGGTCGCTCCCGGGCTTGAGCAGCACCGGGTTCATCGCGGCCTCCGGCTCGGCGCCGGCGGCGACCGCCTGCACCCACTGCGCCCGCCCGATCTCGGCGCCGTCGGCGGTGACCATGGAGTTGTTCGACATGTTCTGCGCCTTGAACGGCGCCACCCGCAGGCCCCGCCGCGCCAGCGCCCGGCACAGTCCGGTGGTCACCAGGGTCTTGCCCGCGTCCGAGGTCGCACCGGCCACCAGCAGCGCGCCCGCCCGTCTCCTCACGCCCGGCACACTAACGGGCCCGGTCGACGCGGGAGCGCGCCTGCCGGGCCCGTCAGCGAGCAGTGGCTCAGGCCAGGTCGAACCGGTCCAGCTCCATCACCTTGCCCCAGGCAGCGGCGAAGTCGCGGACGAGCTTCTCGCGGGCGTCCTCGCTGGCGTAGACCTCGGCGAGGGCGCGCAGCTCGGAGTTGGACCCGAAGACCAGGTCGACCGAGGTCGCGGTCCACCGGGTCTGACCGGTACCGATGTCCTGGACCTCGTAGACCCCCTCCTCGGACTGCGACTTCACCCAGCGCATCCCGGGCGAGAGCAGGTTGCCGAAGAAGTCGCCGGTGAGCACGCCGGGACGATCGGTGAGCACGCCGTGCGACGCGCCCCCGACGTTGGCCCCGAGCGCCCGCATGCCGCCGACCAGCACGGTCATCTCCGGGGCGGTCAGGTCCAGCAGGTAGGCCTTGTCGAGCAGCAGCTCCTCCGGGCGCACCTGGGCGTCCTCGGCCACCCAGTTGCGGAAGCCGTCGGCCTGTGACTCCAGGTACTGGAAGGACTCGACCTCGGTCTGGTCCTGGCTGGCATCGGTGCGGCCGGGCCGGAACGGCACGGTGACCTCCACGCCGGCGTCCCGGGCCGCCTGCTCGACAGCCGCGTTGCCGGCCAGCACGATGACGTCGGCCAGCGAGACCCGCTTGCCGCCGCTCTGGGCGTCGTTGAACTCCCGCTGCACCTGCTCGAGCACCTGTAGCACGTCCTCGACCTGGTCGGCCTGGTTCACCGCCCAGCTGCGCTGCGGCTCCAGCCGGATCCGGGCGCCGTTGACGCCGCCGCGGCGGTCGGTCTTGCGGTAGGTCGACGCGGCCGCCCAGGCGGTGCGCGCCAGCCGGGACACCGAGAGCCCGGAGTCGAGCAGCCGTGCCTTGAGGGCCGCGGCGTCCTGCTCGTCGATCAGCTCGTGGTCGACGGCAGGCACCGGGTCCTGCCACAGCTGCGGCTCGGGGACCCACGGGCCCAGGTACTGGTTGCCGACCGGCCCCATGTCACGGTGCAGCAGCTTGTACCAGGCCTTGCCGAACGCCTCGGCGAACTCGTCGGGGTTCTCGTAGAACCGGCGGGAGATCTTCTCGTAGGCCGGGTCGGACCGCAGCGCCAGGTCGGTGGTGAGCATGGTCGGCTTGTGCTTCTTCTCCGGGTCGTGGGCGTCCGGGATGATCTCCGGGGCGTCTGTGGCGACCCACTGCCAGCCACCGGCCGGGCTCTTGGTCAGCTCGTACTCGAACTCGAACAGGTTCGCGAAGAACCCGTTGCTCCACTGGGTCGGCGTGGCGGTCCAGGTGACCTCCAGGCCGCTGGTGATCGTGTCGGCACCCTTGCCGCTGCGGTAGCTGCTCAGCCAGCCCAGCCCCTGGTTCTCCAGCGGCGCCGCTTCCGGCTCCGGGCCGACGTGATCCTCGGCGGGCCCGGCCCCGTGGGTCTTGCCGAAGGTGTGGCCGCCGGCGATGAGCGCGACCGTCTCCTCGTCGTTCATCGCCATCCGCTTGAAGGTCTCCCGGATGTAGGCCGCCGCCCGCTGCGGGTCCGGGTTGCCCATTGGGCCCTCGGGGTTGACGTAGATCAGCCCCATCTCGGTCGACCCGACGCCGGGCAGCACGTCGCTCTCGTCGGTGTAGCGCTCGTCACCGAGCCAGGCGTCCTCGGGCCCCCAGAAGATCTGCTCGGGCTGCCAGACGTCCTCCCGGCCGAAGGCGAAGCCGAACGTCCGGAAGCCCATCGACTCCATCGCCACGTTGCCCGCCAGGACGAGCAGGTCGGCCCAGGAGATCTTCTGGCCGTACTTCTGCTTGACCGGCCACAGCAGCCGGCGGGCCTTGTCGAGGTTGGCGTTGTCCGGCCAGCTGTTCAGCGGCGCGAACCGCTGGCTGCCGTCGCTGGCCCCGCCTCGGCCGTCGTGCACCCGGTAGGTGCCGGCCGCGTGCCAGCTCATCCGGATCATCAACCCGCCGTAGTGGCCGAAGTCGGCCGGCCACCAGTCCTGGGAGGTGGTCAGCACCTCGACGATGTCCTGCTTAAGGGCCTCCACGTCGAGCTTCTGGAACTCCTCGCGGTAGCTGAAGCTCTCCCCCAGCGGGTCACGCCGGGGCGAGCGCGAGTCGAGCACGGAGAGGTCGAGCTGGTCCGGCCACCAGTCCTGGTTGGTCCGCGGCCGGTGCCCCTTGGGCTCCGGCGAGTCGATCGCGGGGTTCTCGCTCTCGCTGCCTTCCGGCTGCGTGACGCCCTCGTGGGCGATCGGGCAGCCGCCCTCCGGCTTCCGGTTCGCACCCTGGGCGTTGGGGTCGGCCGGGATGTTCTCGGTGTCGGTCATGGCTTCCTTCTGGCTCGGTGGTACTCGGACATGGTCAGGGCTGGTCGGTCGACACCCGGGATGGGCTGGCGCAGTCGGGGCACCGGCCCCAGTAGATGACCTCGGCCTCCTCCACGGTGAACCCGTGGTCGTCCGAGGCGGTGAGGCAGGGGGGCTGGCCGACGGCGCAGTCGACGTCGTCGATCCTGCCGCAGTCACGGCAGACCACGTGGTGGTGGTTGTCACCCACCCGGGCCTCGTAGCGGGCCACCGACCCCGCGGGCTGGATGCGCCGCACCAGCCCGGCGACGGTGAGCGCCCGGAGGACGTCGTACACCGCCTGGTGGGAGACCGTCGGCAGGTCGGCACGCACCCGCTGGATCACCGTGTCGGTGTCCGCGTGCGCGTGCTCGTGCACGGCGTCCAGCACGGCCAGCCGGGGGCCCGTCACCCGCAACGAGGCCCCCCGCAGCATGGCTCGGAAGTCCGGTGGCATGCGCTCGAGCATGACCCGTTTTCCTGAACGAGTCAAGACAATGGCGGCGCCGGCGTCGGTTGGCCGGTGCCGACGTCGGAAGCGTCAGGACCGGATACCTGCCCGCCGCGCGGCGAGGGCGTCGAGCGCCTGCTGCAGCTCGTTCCACGGGATGGTCTCGGTGTCCCGCTCCAGGGTCTCCTCCGGCCCCTTGCCAGCGAGCACGACGGTGTCCTCGGGTGCGGCCTCGGCGATGACGTGCCGGATCGCCTCCACCCGGTTGCCGATGCTGGTGTAGTTGCCCCGTCCGGTCCGGCTGGCGCCGCGCTCCATCTCCTCCAGGATGTCCCGCAGCGGGGTGTCCCGGTGGTCCTCCTCCGTGAACACCACCCGGTCGGCCAGCCGCGAGGCGACCTCGCCCAGCGGGGCACGCTTGGACGGGTCCCGCGGGCCGCCGGCCGAGCCCAGCACCACCCACAGCCGACCCTCCGTGGTGACCCGGACGGTCGCGAGCGCCTTCTCCAGGCTGGGGGCGGTGTGGGCGAAGTCGACGATGACCCGGGGGTCGCCCGCCTCCCGCTCGACCATCTCCATCCGGCCCGGCACGCCGGCGAAGGTCGCCAGCCCGGTCAGCAGCTGCTCCAGGCTCACCCCGGCGCGGTGCCCGGCGGCGAGCGCGGCGAGGGCGTTGTGCACGTTGAACCGGCCGATCATGGGCAGCACCGCGGCCGCCTCCCCCTCCGGGGAGTGCACGGTGAACCGCAGGTCGTCCGGACCCTCGGTGACGTCGGTGACCCACCAGTCGGCGTCCGCCGGCGAGCGGTGCTCCGCGCGATAGGTGGTGACCTGCCCGGCGCGGTCCAGCAGCCGCGGGGTCCACGCGTCGTCGAGGTTGAGCACGGCCTCCCGCGCCCGCTCGACCAGCTTGGCCTTGTCGGCGAAGTAGCCCTCCATGGAGCCGTGGAAGTCCAGGTGCTCCCCGGTCAGGTTCGTCCAGACGGCGATGTCGTAGTCGACGCCACGGACCCGGTCGAGCGCGAGCGCGTGGCTGGAGGTCTCCACAACCACGGCGCGGGCGCCGGCGTGCGCCATCTCCCGCAGGATCTGCTGCACCTGCGGGGCCTCCGGCGTGGTGAAGTGCGCCGGCGGCTGCCGCAGCACCCCGTCGGGCAGCTCGTACCCGATGGTGGACAGCAGCCCGGTCGGGATGCCCGCCGCCCGCAGCAGGTGCCGCAGCAGGCAGCTGGTGGTGGTCTTGCCGTCGGTGCCGGTCACCCCCAGCACGGTCAGCTCCCGGCTGGGGTGGCCGGCCAGCTCGGCCGCCGCGTCGGCCAGCGCCGGCCGGGCGGCCGGCACCGTCAGGTAGGGCACCGGGCAGTCGGCTCCCGCCGGCAGGCCCTCGCCGGCGGCGGCGACGGCGCCGGCCCCGACGGCCCGGGCGATGAAGTCGTGCCCGTCGAACCGGGTGCCGCGCACCGCGACGAACAGGTCACCCGGGCGCACCCAGTCGGCCTGGTGCGTCACGCCGGTGACGCCGGTGTCCGGGTCGGCTCCCTCCGGCAGCGGGGCCCCCAGGGCGGTGGCGAGGTCGACCAGTCTCATGGCGGTCAGAGTAGGCGCTCGGGGCCCGCTCGCTGGCGCGACGCAGCGGTGGGTCAGCCGCGGTCCAGGTAGACCCGCGCCTCCCAGGGCTGCAGCGGCAGCGGCGCCGTGCTGCCGTCCGCGGGGGTGCCTGCGCCGCTACCGGGCTGGCCGGTGAGGTTGCCGAGCACCAGCTCACCGCTCGGCGCGACGTCGGCCGCCACCGGCTCGCCGCTGAGGTTCACCACGACCAGCAGCCGGGTGCCTCCGAGCCGCCGCTCGTAGGCGTACACCCGCTCGTGGTCGGGCAGCAGCATCGTGAAGTCACCGTGGGCGACGACCGGCTCCCGGTGCCGGAGCTCGATCAGCGCCCGGTAGTGGTGGAAGACCGAGGAGGGGTCGTCGTACTGGACGGCCGCGTTGAGCCAGCCGTGGTTGGGGTTGACCGCGATCCACGGCTCGCCGGTGGTGAAGCCGGCGTGCTCGGAGGCGTCCCACTGCACGGGCGTGCGCGCGTTGTCCCGGCCCATCGCCCGGATCCCGGCAAGCACGTCCTGCTGCTCCATGCCGGCCTCGACCGCGTGCCGCAGGTGGTTGAGCGACTCGACGTCGCGCAGGTCCTCGGGCGTGGCCAGGGCGGCGTTGGTCATCCCCAGCTCCTCGCCCTGGTAGACGTAGGGCGTGCCGCGGTGCAGTTGCAGCACGGTGGCCCAGGCGGTCGCCGACTCCCGCCAGTAGCGGTCCTCGTCGCCGAACCGGGAGACCACCCGCGGCTGGTCGTGGTTGCACCAGTAGAGGCTGTTCCAGCCGACCTCGCCCAGCCGCTGCTGCCACCGGTCCAGCGACGCCTTGAGGGCGGGCAGGTCCAGCGGCTGCGGGTCGAACTTGCCGCCGGGACCGTGGTCGAGCCGGACGTGCTCGAACTGGAACACCATGTCCAGCTCCTGCCGGGCCGGGTCGGTGAACAGCACCGCCTCCTCCCACGTCACCCCGGGCATCTCACCGACGGTCAGCAGGTCGCGGTCACGCCCCTCGAAGACCTCGCGGTGCATCTCCTGCAGGAACTCGTGGACGCGTGGCCCGCAGATGAAGTGCGGGAACCCGTCGCCCAGCCCGTCGTCGCCGGGCACGCCGTCGGGCAGCGCCGGGTCCTTGGAGATCATGTTGATGACGTCCATCCGGAAGCCGTCCACACCCCGGTCCAGCCACCAGCGCATCATCGCGTAGATCGCGTGCCGGACCTCGGGGTTCTCCCAGTTGAGGTCCGGCTGCTTGGTGTCGAACAGGTGCAGGTAGTACTCACCGGTCGCCTCGTCCAGCTGCCAGGTGGGCCCGGAGAACAGCGACCGCCAGTTGGTCGGCTCGGCGCCCGGCTCGCCCGGCGCGAACCCTTCCCGCGGCGGCCGCCACCAGTACCAGTCCCGCTTCGGGCTGTCGGGGCCGGACCGGGACTCCACGAACCACGGGTGCTCGTCGGAGGTGTGGTTGACCACCAGGTCCATGACCAGCTTGATGCCCCGGGCGTGCAGCGCCGCCACCAGCTCCTCGAAGTCGGCCATCGTCCCGAACGTCGGGTCGATCGACCGGTAGTCGCTGATGTCGTAGCCGTTGTCGGCCTGCGGCGAGGCGTAGATCGGTGACAGCCACACCACGTCGACCCCGAGCCGCTCCAGGTGGTCCAGCCGGGACAGGATGCCCGGCAGGTCACCGATCCCGTCGCCGTCGGAGTCGGCGAAGCTGCGCGGGTAGACCTGGTAGACCACGGCCGAGCGCCACCAGGGGGCGTCCTGCTCCTGACTCATCCGGTGCTCCTCGGGTCGGGTGAGGGGACGGCTGGCTGTGCGGCCGCTACTGCTCGGAGCTGCGGGCCCACAGGTTGATGCCGGAGTCGACGGCGTGCCGGTCGATGCGCGCCAGCTCCTCGTCGGTGAAGCCGGTGGTGCCGAGCGCGTCGAGGTTGTCGTCGAGCTGGCGGACGCTGCTGGCGCCGACGAGGACCGAGGTGACCCGCTCGTCCCGCAGCGCCCAGGCGAGCGCCAGCTGGGCTAGGCTCTGTCCGCGCTCCCGCGCCAGGTCGTTCAGGGCGCGCACGTGCGCCAGCGCCTCCTCGGTCAGCAGCGCCGGGTCCAGCGACTTGCCCTGCGCGGCCCGCGACCCCTCCGGGACGCCGCCCAGGTACTTGTCGGTGAGCATGCCCTGGGCCAGCGGGGAGAACGCGATCGACCCGACGCCCTCCTGGCCCAGCACGTCCAGCAGCCCGTCCTCGATCCAGCGGTTGAGCATCGAGTAGGACGGCTGGTGGATCAGCAGCGGCGTGCCGAGCTCGCGCAGGATCCGCACCGCCTCCCGGGTTCGCTCCGGGCCGTAGCTGGAGATCCCGACGTAGAGCGCCTTGCCCTGCCGGACGGCCGAGTCCAGTGCCCCCATCGTCTCCTCCAGCGGCGTCGTGGGGTCGAACCGGTGGCTGTAGAAGATGTCGACGTAGTCCAGTCCCATCCGCTGCAGGGACTGGTCGAGGGAGGCCAGCAGGTACTTGCGGGAGCCGCCGCCCTGCCCGTACGGGCCCGGCCACATGTCGTAGCCGGCCTTGGTGGAGATGACCAGCTCGTCCCGGTAGCGGCGCAGGTCCTGGGCGTAGACGGTGCCGAAGTTGCGCTCGGCCGACCCGTACGGCGGGCCGTAGTTGTTGGCCAGGTCGAAGTGCGTCACGCCCCGGTCGAAGGCCCGGCGCAGGATGGCCCGCTGCCGCTCCAGCGGCACGTCGTCGCCGAAGTTGTGCCACAGCCCGAGCGAGATGGCCGGCAGGTCCAGGCCGCTGCGCCCGCAGCGGCGGTAGGTCATCTGGTCGTAGCGGTCCCGGGCGGCCTGGTAGTCGTCGGCGTGGAGGGTCATGGCCTCATCCTGCCGTCCGGCGCGGCGGCGCTCACCATCGGCCGTGCACAGCCTGCCGGAAGTAGGCGTCGTAGAGCCGCTCGACGCCGTCCAGCAGCTCCGGCGCCAGCGCCGGGAGCCGGCCCGCGGTGGCGTTGCGCCGGGCCTGCTCGGGGTCGCGGGCGCCGGGGATGACGGTGCTGACCCCGGGCTGCTGGGCGACCCAGGCCACCGCGACCTGCGCGGGCGTGGCCCCCTCCGGCCCCCACTGCGCCGCCATCGCCGAGAACTTGCGTGCCGCCTCCACACCGGTGGTGTAGTCGACGCCGGAGAAGGTCTCTCCGACGTCGAAGGCCTCGCCGTGCCGGTTGAAGGTGCGGTGGTCGTCGTCGCTGAAGGTGGTCGACTCGTCGTAGCGGCCGGACAGCAGCCCGGAGGCGAGCGGCACCCGGGCGATGACGCCGACGCCGGCCTCGCGCGCGGCGGGGAGCACCTCCTGCACCGGTCGGAGCCGGAAGGCGTTGAGGATGATCTGGACGGTGGCGACGTGCGGGCGGGCGATCGCGGCGAGCGCCTGCTCGACGGTCTCCACGCTGACGCCGTACGCAGCGACCGCGCCCTCGTCGACAAGAGCGTCCAGGGCGTCGTAGGTGGCGTCGTCGGTGACGGTGGCCGTCGGCGGGCAGTGCAGCTGCACCAGGTCCAGGGTGTCGACGCCGAGGTTGCGCCGGGAGCGGTCGGTCCAGGCACGGAAGTTTTCGAGGGTGTAGCTCTCCGGCTGCTGCGGCGCCCGGCGACCCATCTTGGTGGCCACCGTCAGCCCGTCACCGCCCCGCTGCCGCAGGAACCGCCCGATGAGCTGCTCGCTGCGGCCGTCGCCGTACACGTCCGCGGTGTCGACGAAGGTCCCGCCGGCGTCCACGGCGGCCGCCAGCACGGCGAGGGCGTCCTCCTCCGGCACCTGTCCCCAGTTCCCGCCGAGCTGCCAGGTTCCCAGCCCGACGAGGGAGACGTGGCGGCCGCTCCGGCCGAGGGTGCGCTGCTCGAGAGGCGCGGTGCTCATGCCGCCGAGGCTACCGGGGGCGGAACAGCCCCGGCGGGTCCGGCGTTGCTCCCGCCGGAGGCCGACGTGCTGAGGAGGGTGATGAGGGCAGCGGGGAGGACGGCGCCGGAGGCCGCGCCGGAGCGGTTACCGGGCGAGATCTGGGTCCTGGTCGCCGCCGCCTTCGTCATCGCGGTGGGGTACGGCCTGGTCTCACCGGTCCTGCCCGCCTACGCCCGCAGCTTCGACGTCGGGGTGGCGGCCGCCTCGCTGGTCGTCTCGGCGTTCGCGGCGTTCCGGCTGCTGTTCGCCCCCGCGGGCGGCGCCCTGGTCTCCCGGTTCGGCGAGCGTCCGATCTACCTCACCGGGCTGCTCATCGTGGCCGCCTCCTCGCTGGCCACCGCCTTCGCGGGCTCCTACCCGCAGCTGCTTCTGTTCCGCGGCGCCGGCGGCATCGGCTCCATCATGTTCACCGTCTCGTCGATGGCGCTGCTGGTGCGGCTGGCGCCGCCCGGGATGCGCGGCCGGGTCTCCTCGGCGTACGCCAGCAGCTTTCTCATCGGCGGCATGCTCGGACCGGTGCTGGGTGGCGCCCTGGCGAGCCTGGGGATGCGGGTGCCGTTCGCGGTGTACGCGGCGGCGCTGGTGCTGGCTGCCGGCGTGGTGGCGACCCGGCTGTCCGGGGCCCGGCTCCGGCCGGCACCGGACGAGGCGCCGCGCCCGGCGATGGGGACCCGGGAGGCGTGGCTGCAGCCGGCCTACCGGGCCGCGGTGGTGTCGGCCTTCGCCAACGGCTGGGCGAACTTCGGCGTCCGGGTCGCGGTGCTTCCCCAGCTCGCGGTGGCGGTGCACGACGAGACCTGGGTGGCAGGGACCGCGCTCGCCCTCGCCGCGGTGGGCACCGCCGCCTCGCTGCAGGTCGGCGGCCGGTGGGCCGACCGGTGGGGTCGCCGCCCGCTCGTGCTCGCGGGCCTGGTGGTGACCGCGGTCGGGCTGGGGCTGCTCGGGCTGAGCGACTCGCTCCTGGTGCTGCTGGTGCTCAGCGCCGTCTCCGGTCTGGGAGCGGGGCTGGTGAACCCCGCCCAGCAGGCGGCCGTCGCCGACGTGATCGGCCGGGACCGGCGCGGCGGTCCGGTGCTGGCGACCTACCAGATGGCACAGGACTTCGGGGCGATCCTCGGGCCGGTCCTGGTGGGCCTGGTGGCCGATGCCGCCGGGTACGGCTGGGCGTTCGGGCTCACCGCCGCGGTCGCGCTGCTCGCCGCGCTGCCCTGGCTCGGCGTGCCGCCCGGCGCGCGGACGGCGGCCCCCGCCGCCCAGCAGGCATGATGGGGCCGTGGGTGTGCGCGACCGGTTAGCAGGGGAGGTCTGGCACACGATCCGCAAGACCGTGGGCTGGCTGCTCGTGGCCGCGGGGATCGCTGGGCTGGTGCTGCCCGGTCCCGGCCTGCTCCCGCTCGTGGCCGGGCTGGCGGTGCTGGCCCGGCACTACCGCTGGGCACAGCGGCTCCTGACCCCGGTGCGACACGCCGCCTGGCGGGCCGCGGCCGAGGGGGTGCTGTCGCCCTGGCGGCTGACCGGCAGCCTCCTCAGCACCTGCGCGATGGCCACGCTGGGGGTGGTGTGGGTGCTGCAGCCGCCGGTCGCCGGGTGGTGGCCGCTGCCCGCGAGCTGGTGGCTGCCCGGTGGCTGGCTCGTCGGGGCCGGACTGCTGCTCTCGGCGGCGTTCGCGCTGGCACTGCTGGCCTACAGCTGGCACGCGGTGCAGCTGGCGCGCCGCGGCGGCCCGCCGGTGCCCGGCGTCCGCATCGAACCGGAGGTGGGCCCCGCGGGGCACCGTGACCGCGACCCCGGCTGACCCCCATGGTGAGGCAGCCGGACGGGGCCGCCTGGTCGCTGGCTGACCTGCGCGGACGCGCCGTCATCGGTGGCCCTCGACACCGCCGCGGGGATGTAGAATGGAGGTGGGCCGCCCCCCTGTCCGCGGGGCGGTTCCGTCACGTGGCCCACGCCCCACTCCGTCGCCCGACCCGGGTGCGGGGCGTGCCACCGCACCCGACCCACTGCTTGTTCCGCCGAGAGATGCCCATGTTGTTGCTCCCCACCCCCGTCTGGGTCCTGCTGACTGTCGCCACCGGTCTGGTGCTGCTGGTGGTCGAACCGACCGGGTCGGTGCGCACCATCGGTGTCTCCGCGCTGGCCCTGATGACGCTCGCGGGCATCACCGCCGGCCTGCTCGAGGCCCAGCGCGGCCCGGAGGGGGAGCCGGAGGACACCGCCGGCCCGCTCGCCGAGGACCGGCCCGCTCCGGGAGGCCGCCGCACCGAGGCCGGTCCGCTCGCGGCCGCTGCGCCGGCTGCCGACTCCCCGGCCGCGGCCGCGCTGCCGGCGGGCCCGGAGCCGGCACCGCCTGAGGGGCCCGTCCAGCTCGCGTCCTAGCCGTCGGCCCCTGCCCGGCCGTTCCGGTGGCCCAGCTCTGCGCGTCAGCTCTGCGCGCGCAGGTAGCGGCCGAAGTGCGGCACGGTGAAGGCGATGCGCCCGCGCTCGCCGGAGTAGATCAGCCCCTTCTTCAGCAGCGAGTCCCGTGCGGGCGAGAGCGACTGCGGCTTGCGCGCCAGGTGCCGCGCCACGTCGGCCGTCGCGACCGACTCCACCTCGTCGGCGGGGCCGCCGTCGCCGGCGAGCGCCTGCGCGCCCAGGTCCGCCATGGCCCGCAGGTACTCCCGCTCGCCGGGCGTCGCACGCTCGTACCGGCTCCCGAAGAAGCCCACCGCCAGCTCGCTCTCCGCCTCCGGGGCCGCCACCGCGACGTCCTCGGCGGTGATCGGGGACGCCGGTGCCAGGTCCCAGACCGCCTTGCCGTAGGCCTGGATGAAGTACGGGTAGCCGCCGGTCGCGGCGTACATCGCGGTGAGCGCGTCCGGGCTGAACTCCGCGTCCTCCTCCTTGGCCGGCGCCTGCAGCGCCCGCTCGGCCTCGCCCCGGTCCAGCCGGTCGATCCGGTTGTACCGGAACAGCCGTTCCGAGTAGGACTTGCTGGCCGACAGCACCGCGGGTAGGTGCGGCAGCCCTGCCCCTACCACGATGACCGGCAGCGCCGACTGGCTCAGCTCGTGGCACGCGGCGCACAGCGCGGAGACGTCCTCCGGCCCGAGGTCCTGCATCTCGTCGACGAACACCGCCACGCCCCGGCCGACGTCGGCCGCCAGCCCACCCACGTCGGTGAGCAGCTCCACCAGGTCGATCTCGATGTCGCCGGAGTCGGCGCGGCCGCTGACTGCGGGGGCGTCGATGCCGGGGTTCCACCGGTCTCGCAGCTTGGCGCCGGTCTGCTCCCGCTGCGCGAAGGCCTTGATGACCCCGAGGACGTGGTCGAGCTCCTCACCCCTCGGGTGGCCCAGCTCGCGGACGGCCACGTGCAGCGCACTGGCCAGCGGCCGGCGCAGCGACTGGTCGGGTCGTGCCTCGAGCTTGCCCGTCCCCCACCGGCTCCTGACTGCGGTGGAGCGCAGCGCGTTGAGCAGCACGGTCTTGCCGACGCCACGCAGGCCGGTGAGCACCACCGAGCGCTCCGGGCGGCCGCGGGAGATCCGCTCGAGCACGACGGCGAAGGTCTCCAGCTGCTCGTCGCGGCCCGCCAGCTCCGGGGGGCGCTGGCCGGCACCGGGGGCGTAGGGGTTCCGGATGGGGTCCACGATCGCAGCGTATGCGGCTCTCTAGCCGACCCGGCAGATTTGACCAGACCGCACCAGCCGTGTCGCGCGCGGGCGGCCGGGTGAGCCCGCCGCTACCGGTCGCCCCGGATGTCTGCCGGCAGCTCCTCACCCAGCGATGGACCCCTCGGCACCGGTGGTCGCACAGGCGGGAACGATCCACCACTCGCGCGGGTCGTCCACCGGGATCACGCCGCTCGGCGTCAACCACCCCCCACTCGCGCGGGTCGCCCACCGGGCCGCTTGGCCTCGATCATCGAGTCTTGCGCTGTCTAGCCTCACCCCGAGACACAGCCAGATGACGGTAGCCGCTGGGTCGTCCCACGCGCACCGGCCCACTGCAGTTGGCAGACTGGACCGGTGCCGCTGCCCCCTGACCGCGTCCTCCCCGGGGTCCCCGAGGGGACCCGGGTGGTGGTGCGCTACCTGATCGAGGGAGGCGAGCGTGCGACGGACGCCCTGGGCGAGCTGGTGGCCCGCCGTCAGGACGCGTTCGTGGTGCGGACCCGGCAGGGCGACGTGACCGTCCCGTCGGACGCGGTCGTCGCGGCCAAGCCGGTGCCTCCCCCGCCACCGCGCCGGCGGTCCCGCCGGCACGAGTGAGAGCGCGGCCACTCAGATGACGGTGGGCTCGTTCCCGGCCTCGGCGCGGAGCGGCTTGCCGGCGCCGGCCCAGGCCCGCATGCCGCCGTCGACGTTCACCACGTCGAACCCCTGCCGCTGCAGCCACTGGACCGCGCGCCCGGACCGCCCGCCGCTGCGGCACACCACGGGCAGCGGCTCGTCGGTCTCCGGGAGCTCACCGAGCCGGGAGGGCACCTCCCCCATCGGCACGTGCACCGCCCCGGGCGCGTGCCCGGCATCCCACTCGTCCTGCTCGCGCACGTCCAGCAGCACCGCGTCGTCGGCGAGGTCGTTCACGCTCGTCTCGGGGACATCGCTCATAGGCCCCATCCTCGCACCGGCGCCGCCGCCTGCCGCCGGCAGCCCGCTGCGAGCGGCCGAGCTCCGCAGGCCGGTGGCCTCACCTGAGCAGCCGGGACATCCGCCGGTCGGCCAGCAGCTTGCCGCCGGTCTGGCAGGTGGGGCAGTACTGCAGCGAGGAGTCGGCGAAGCTGACCTCCCGGACGGTGTCGTCGCACACCGGGCAGGCCTCGCCGGTGCGGCCGTGGACGGCCATCCCGGCCCGCTTGGCGTCCTTGAGCTCGGCCGCGGGGCGGCCGGCGGCCGTCGCGACCGCCTCCTCGAGCACCTCCTGCAGCGCCCGGTAGAGCCGGTCCACCTCCTCCGTCCCCAGGGATGCGGCCAGCGCGAACGGCGACAGCCGGGCCCGGTGCAGGATCTCGTCGGAGTAGGCGTTGCCCACCCCGGCCAGCACGCTCTGGTCCCGCAGCAGGCCCTTGAGCTGGGTGCGCTTGCCCGCCAGCAGCGCGGCGAAGGCGTCCCGGTCGAAGTCGTCGCTCAGCGGGTCGGGGCCGAGGGAGGCGATGCCGGGCACCTCGGTGGGGTCGCCGACGAGGTAGACCGCCAGGCTCTTGCGGGTCCCGGCCTCGGTGAGGTCGAACCCGGACCCGTCGTCCAGCCGGACCCGCAGCGCGATCGGCGACCGGCCCGGCCGCACCTGGCGCGTGGCGAGCTCCTCCGACCAGCGCAGCCAGCCGGCACGGGCCAGGTGGAAGACCAGGTGCGTGCCGTCGACGTCCAGGTCCAGGAACTTGCCGTGCCGGCGGGCGTCGTCGACCGGCCGGCCCACCAGGGCGTCCGGGGGCGGGTCGAACGTCTTGAGGACCGCGATCGAGCCCAGCTCGACGTCGGTGACCACCCGGCCGACCGCGCGGGAGGCGAGGAAGTCGACCAGCGCCTGCACCTCTGGCAGCTCAGGCACGCTCGACCTCCTGCCGGCCGCCGCCGGTGCGGTGCCCGCGTAGCCGCCGGGTCGTCCGGCGGGCGTGGTGCAGCAGCTGGTGGAGCGTGAAGCCGTCCGGGGCCCGCAGCATCGGCACGCCGCCGTGCCGCTTGCCGAGCAGCTCGTCGGTCGCGACCGGCAACCCGTGGGAGAGCACCTGTTGGGCGGGGGTCAGCTGCCGGATGGCGACCGCCTCGATCGCGTCGGGGTGCTGCTCGCTGAACTCCCCGTAGATGCCCGGGTCGTGCTGCCCGTCGTCGCCCACCAGGATCCACCGCATCCCCGGCAGATCCTCCAGCAGCCGGTGCAGCTCGGCCTTCTTGTGCTCCTGGCCGCTGCGGAACCAGCCGGTGTTGGTGGGTCCCCAGTCGGTGAGCAGCAGCGGCCCGACGGGGTAGTCGTGCCGGCGCAGGAACCGGGTGAGGGTGGGCGCGGTGTTCCACGCCCCGGTGGACAGGTAGAAGATCGGCATGCCGTCCCGCTCGGAGAGCAGCGCCCGGTAGAGGGCAGCCATCCCCGGGACGGCCTCGCGGGCGTGCTCGGAGCGCACGAAGGTGTTCCAGCCGGCGATGAGCGGCCGAGGCAGGTGGGTGATCATCACGGTGTCGTCGATGTCGCTGACCACCCCGGTGCCGACGCTGGGGTCGATGATCCACACTGCGGCACCTACGGTGGCGCCGTCCCCCGTCGTCAGCCGGGCGCGGTGCCACCCCGGTTCCAGGCCGTGGCCGGTGACCACCACGTCGACGAAACCGCCCCGGTCGGTCGTCACCTCCATCGACGCCGAGCCCAGCTCGACCCGCAGCGGGGCGTCCGCGGCCGGGGCGGTCAGGAAGGCGCGCCACCCCCGCTGGGTGGTCTCCGCGTCCTCCAGCTCGGCCTCGGGCGCGGTCGCATCGGCGGCGGCCCCGCCGGCGTCCTCGGCCTGCTCGGACTCCTCCGGCCCCGGGCGGGTCAGCAGCACCCGGGCCAGGACGCGCGCGTGCCCGGGGGTGCCGTAGCCGGTGTACCCCAGCACCCGCTCGCGCCAGCCGATGCGGCGCAGCAACGACTCGACCCGCGCGAAGACCGCGTCCTCGAGGACCGCAGCGATGTGCGGACGCCCAGCCATGGTCGTCAGCGTAGTAGCGTCGCCCGCCACCGGGCCGCGCGACGCCCTCAGACCTGGTCGCGGACCCGGCTCGGGCCGGGCCCGTCGGACTCCTCGTCACCGGCGATCGCCGACACCAGCGGGGCGGCCTTCTCCATGGCGATCCAGGTGTCGGGGTCGACCACTCCGGTGGTCTCCAGGTCGGCCTCCTGCTGCACCTCGCGCACCGCCTGCTCGGTGATCGGACCGAAGATGCCGTCGGCCTCGACCCCGAGCACGCGCTGCAGCACCGCCACGGCAGCGCCGCGGTCGCCGTGCTCCAGCGCGATGTCCCGGTAGGGCAGGGTCGGGTGGTCGCGCAGCTCCAGCAGGTGCCAGGCCAGCGTCGAGACCTCCTCGGACTCCAGCAGCAGCGGGTGGGCAGCGGTCAGCTCGGCGACCGCCTCGGCGGTGACCGGACCGAACACCCCGTCAGTCTCCAGGCCGAGCGCCTGCTGCAGCCGTTCCACGGCCGGCCCTCGGTCGCCCTCGGCCAGCCGGAGCCGCTTGTGCCGGGTGTACGGAGTGCGCTGGTGCTCGGCGTAGGCCACCGCGCGCGCCGCCTCGGAGGCGGCGAGGCCGGCCGGCGGGCACGGCTCGTACCGGGGGGCCCGCGGGCTGGCGGCGGGCTGCCCGGAGGCCCCGGGGCACGGCCCCAGGTCGGGCTCGACCACGGCCACGCCGGTCCACCAGGAGGTGCGCATCATCGCCCCGTCCCAGGTGAAGGAGAAGTGCACGTGGTCGGTGTGCGGGCTCTGCCCCACGTAGTGCTGCCAGCCGCGGCCGTCGTTGTGCCAGACCCGCTGGTTCCAGATGATCGACTGCAGCCCGAACCGGCGCGCCATCTCACCGTCGTCGGCGGTCAGCCAGCTGACGACCGCGTCGCCGATGCGGCGGTCGTGCGGGTGGTAGGCGTTCAGCTGCCAGTCCACGGCCCGGCCGTCGTAGTGCTCCGAGCGCTGGGCGATGCAGGGCCGGGAGGTGGTGAAGCCCGGGCGACCGTAGTGGCCGCCCACCAGGACACCGAAGGCTTCCAGCCCGGGCCGGTCGACCGGGTCGCAGACCAGGTTCGGCTGCCAGGCGGGCGCGACGTCGATCTTCTCGGGGAGGCCGCGGCTCTTCGGGGGGCCGGGGACCGGGTAGGCCGGGTCGTCCGGCAGCGTCTGCAGCGGCGCGGGGCCGGTGGCACGCCCGCCGTAGGAGGAGGAGCCGGCCGGCCACGGCGGCGGGCTTGCGCCGCCCTGACCCGGTCCCTCGTCCGGGTCTCCACCCGAGGAGCCGGACCGGTCCTCGCCCGCCGCGCTGCCGTCTCCCTGGTCCGTCGAGGCGGCCGGGTCCTGGTCGCCCTCGGTTGGCTGCTCCTGCTGGGACGCGCCGGCCCCGTCGGAGGCCTGGTCGTCCTGGGTCTGTGCCGCCGCGACCGGCGGCGGGTCCTCCTGTCCAGCGGCCGGCGCCATCGGCAGCAGCGCCAGCAGCAGCGTCGCAGGGAGGATGACCAGCCTCCGCCTGTGGCCGGTGACGCCGACCAGCTGTCTCCCCCTGTGCCGAGCGGGTCTCCCCGCCGCGGCGCCCCCGGCAACGTGCACGGCGTCCCCTTCTCAAACTTCGGTGTGGCGTCCCTGACTGGGTGTCTCGGGGTCCGCAGACTATGACTGTACGGCTGCCACCCCTCCTGCCGCCAGACTTCTGACAAAGTTCGTACCCGCAGGTCAGCGGCTTATGGCACTGACGGTGTGACGGGAGTGGCTCAAGGGGCCAAAGTGGCTGGTGTGGCGACGTGCGACCGCCGCGACGGTCGGAGGCTTGCGGGAAACGTGAGGAACCTCACGACCTTACCGTTGCTCGGCGCCCAGGTTGGCGCCGTGGGTGAGGGAGCGCTGGACGACCACGAACACCGGGGCCGGGCGAATCGTCATGAGCAGCGCCGCCGCCATGGTGATGATGAAGTGCGCCAGCTCGTTCCGGGGCGCAATGGAAGCTGCGGATCGTGATGGTGATCAGCGCCGGGTCCCGCGCGACACTGTCAGGGGCCGCCCAGGCGCTCGCTGACAGGGGCGGGCGGGCCGGTGAGGAGGAGCCAGGTGACAGAGCCGGACAGCCAGCAGCCCTGGCTGCACGAGTGGCAGATCGCGGTCGACGGGCCGGCGACGACGCTGGCCGACCGCGGCGGCGACATCGGTGCCCCGGGAACCGGGCTGCTCGTGGACGACCGGCGGGTGCTGTCGCGGTGGCGGCTCACCCTGGACGGGCACCCGGTGCAGCCGGTGGCCGCCTCCAGCGAGGGGGCGGTCAGCCAGTTCTGGGCGGCAGCGCGGCACCTGGGTGCGGCCGGCCCCGACCCGACCGTGGAGGTGCTGCGGCGCCGGGAGGTCACGCCCACCGGCATCGTGGAGCGGCTGCAGCTGCGCTCGCGCGCCGACCGGCCGCTCCGGACCGAGGTGGCGCTCGCGGTCGCCGGGGACGGCGCCGACATCGCCGCGGTGAAGGCCGGGAGGGCAGCAGGTCCCGCGCTGCCGGTCACCGGCGAGCGCGAGCTGTCCTGGCGGGACGAGCGGCACCGGACGGTGGTGCACGCCACGCCGTCCCCGCACCAGACCAGCACGCTGACCGGTGAGGGTGCCCGGTTGGTCTGGCAGCTCTCGGTGCCCCCGCGCGGCAGCGCCGAGATCATGCTGCGCGTGGCGGCCACCCGGTCCTCCGGTACCGACTTCGACGCGGGCGGCGGCGCGGCGGGCGCCGGCTGGGACGCCGGCTCCCTCGCCGACCGGGTGCAGGACCCGACGCTCGCCCGGACCCTCGCGACCAACCTGGCGGACCTGCGCCACCTGCTGCTGACCGACCCGCTGGCGCCGGCCGACCGGTTCGCGGCCGCGGGATCGCCCTGGTACCTCACCCTCTTCGGCCGCGACTCGCTCTGGGTGGCCCGCATGATGCTGCCGCTGACGACCGAGCTCGCCGGCGGCACGCTCCGGGCGCTGGCGCGCCGCCAGGGCCAGGCGGACGACCCGCGTCGTGCGGAGCAGCCGGGCAAGATCCTGCACGAGGTGCGCCGGAGCGGCTACGACGGCACCGGCCTGCGGCTTCCCGCGCTCTACTACGGCACGGTGGACGCCACCCCGTTGTGGGTCGTGCTCCTCGGGGAGGCCCACGCCGCGGGGCTGCCCGCGGACCAGGTCCGTGCGCTGCTTCCGAACCTGCGGGCGGCGCTGGGCTGGATGGAGCGGGCCGTCCGGGAGAGCCCCGACGGCTTCCTGCGCTACGTCGACGAGACCGGGTCCGGGCTGGCCAACCAGGGCTGGAAGGACTCCGGTGACAGCATGCGCCGGGCCGACGGCAGCCTGGCCCCGGCCCCGATCGCGCTCCTGGAGGCGCAGGCCTACGCGGTGCAGGCCGCCCTGGTCGCGGCCGACCTGCTGGCGGCGCTGGGCGAGGGCGAGCCGGACGAGCGGGCTCGGTGGCGGTCCTGGGCCGCGGACCTGGCCGGCCGGACCCGGGAGGCGTTCTGGGTGGAGCGCGGCGAGGACCGCTACCTGGCGATGGCCCTCGACGCCCAGAGCCGGCCGGTGGACGGCGTCGGCAGCAACATGGGCCACGTGCTGGGCACCGGGCTGCTGCCGCCGGCCGAGGCGCGCGAGGTCGCCGACCGGCTGCTGCAGCCGGACCTGCTGGGGCCGTTCGGTATCGGGACGCTGTCCCGGGAGAACCCTGCCTACAACCCGATGGGCTACCACTCCGGCTCGGTCTGGACCCACGACACCGCCATCGCCCTGCTGGGGATGCTGCGGGAGGGCCTGGACGAGCACGCGCGGACGGTGGCGGCGCGGCTGCTGCGGCTGGCGACGGCCACGGAGTTCCGCTTCCCCGAGCTGGTCGGCGGGGAGCCGGTCGGCGCGGCGGCGGTCCCCTACCCGGCCTCCTGCCGGCCGCAGGCCTGGTCCGCCGCTTCGGCAGCCGTCGTGACCCTGGCGCTCGCGCCCGAGGCGCTGCGGGGTGCT
The DNA here is from genome assembly GCF_009602535.1 of Ornithinicoccus halotolerans. Lineage (GTDB taxonomy): Bacteria > Actinomycetota > Actinomycetes > Actinomycetales > Dermatophilaceae > Ornithinicoccus > Ornithinicoccus halotolerans. The sequence continues at coordinate 22,985 of NZ_WIQI01000034.1, forward strand.
GCCTGACTAGCATCACCAGCATGGGCGGCATCGACCCGACGGCGTGGGTGGCACCCAGCGCGGTGGTCACCGGAGACGTCACGATCGGGGCGCGGTCCCGGGTGCTGCACGGGGCCGTGCTGAACGGGGACCTGGGCCCGGTGGCCATCGGGGCGGACGTGCTCGTCATGGAGCAGTCCCTGCTGCGGGGCCGGTCCGACCATCCCCTCCGGGTCGGGGACGCGGTCCTCATCGGGCCCCACAGCCACCTCAACGGCACCGTCGTCGAGGACGAGGTCTTCGTCGCCACCGGGGTCTCCATGTTTCCCGGCTCCCGCGCCCGCAGCGGCTGCGAGCTGCGCATCAACAGTGTCCTGCACGTCAACTCGGTGCTGGCGCCGGGCAGCGTCCTCCCCATCGGGTGGATCGCAGCCGGGGACCCGGCGCAGCTGTTCTCCCCCGACCGCCATGACGAGCTGTGGGCGGTGCAGGAGCAGCTCGACTTCCCCGGCACGGTGTACGGCGTTCCCCGGGGAACCCCCATGCGGGAGCTGATGCGCCGGCAGTGCGCCCGCTACGGGCCCGGGTAGCGGCGGGCGGTCAGCTGGCCGTCTCGACTGCGTCGGCCAGCGCGGCGAGCGCCTCGTCGGCCTCCGCTTCCGTCACCGTCAGGGGCGGGGCGATGCGCAGCACGTTGCCGTAGAGCCCGCCCTTGCCGACCAGCAGGCCGCGCTCGCGAGCGGCCTCGAGCACGCGGGTGGCCGCCGCCGGGGCCGGGGCCCCGTCCTCGGCCGGCTCGACGAGCTCGACGCCGAGCATCAGCCCCTTGCCCCGGACGTCACCGACGACGGGGTGCCGGTGGGCGAGCTCGGTCAGCCCTTCCCGCAGCCGACGACCCACCCGGGCGGCGTTGCCCTGCAGGCCCAGCGTCTCCACCTGGTCCAGCACCGCCGCAGCGCCCGCGGTGGCCAGCGGGTTGCCCCCGAACGTCGAGATGGAGCTGGCCTGCAGCGAGTCCATTACCTCGGCGCGCGCGACCACGCCGCCGATGGCCAGGCCGTTGCCCAGCCCCTTGGCGAAGGTGAGCGCGTCCGGCACGACCCCGTGGGCCTGGTAGCCCCAGAAGTGCTCGCCGGTGCGGCCCCAGCCGGTCTGCACCTCGTCGGAGACGAACAGGATGCCGTGCTCGTCCAGGACCGACTTCAGGGCGCCGTAGAACCCGTCCGGCGGGGTCGCGAACCCGCCGACGCCCTGGATCGGCTCCGCGACCAGACAGGCCACGTCACCACTGGTGGTGGTGGCCAGCACCTCCCGCAGGTCCTGGGCGTAGGCAGCGTTGTACTCCTCGTCGGGAAGGTGCCGCAGCGGGCTGCGGTACCGGTACGCGCCGCCGAGGTAGCTGGTCTGCACCGGGGACAGGCTGCTGGCCGACCAGCCGCGGTTGCCCGTGATACCGACGGTGGCGAAGGCCCGGCCGTGGTAGCTGTTGCGCATCGCCAGCACCTGGTTGCTGCGCCGGTACTGGGACGCCAGCAGCAGCGCCGCCTCGTTCGCCTCGGTGCCCGAGCTGGTGAAGAAGACCCGGGCGTCGGGGATGCCGGAGCGCTCGGCGATCCGCTCGGCGAGCTCGACCTGCTGCCGGATCAGGTACAGCGTGGAGGTGTGCAGCACCCCGGTGCCCAGCTGCTTCTCCAGCGCCGCCCGCACCGCCGGGTCGTCGTAACCCAGCATCGTGGTGAGGATGCCGGCGAAGAAGTCCAGGTACTCCCGGCCCTCGCCGTCGCGCACCCGGCGCCCGGATCCCGAGGCGATCTCGATCGGCTGCTCGTAGTACAGCGCCAGCCACGAGGGCATGACCGCCCGGTGCCGCTCCAGCAGGGCCTGGTGCGTGTGTCCCATGTGCGCTCCTCCCCGTGTGACCACGGTTGCCTCGGCTCCTCGCGAGCCTGGACGGGTCCAGCGTGCGCGGCGCGGCTCGACGTGTCCAGCAAGGCGCGGCCGCGACCGGCGATCACCGGTCGGTGGGTCCGCCGAGGCGGCGCACCTGCTGCACGGTGTCGACCTCCTCGACCGGCTTGTCGTCGCGGTACCGCAGCACCCGCGCGAACCGCAGCGCGACCCCGCCGGGGTAACGGCGGGAGGCCTGGACGCCGTCGAACGCGATCTCCACCACCTGCTCGGGCCGCACGTGCACCACGTGCCCCTCGCGGCCGGTCTCCAGCGCCAGGAACCGCTCGGTCTGCCACTGCAGCATCCGGTCGGTCATCCCCTTGAAGGTCTTGCCAAGCATGACCAGCTCGCCGGTGTTCTCGTCCCGCGCGCCGAGGTGGATGTTGGACAGCCAGCCCCGGCGGCGGCCGCTGCCCCACTCGACCGCGAGCACGACCAGGTCCACGGTGTGCCGGGGCTTGACCTTGATCCAGCCGGCCCCGCGCCGGCCCGCCGCGTACGGCGCGGCCAGGTCCTTGACCACGACTCCTTCGTGCCCCTCGGCGATCCTGTCGGCCGCGAACCGCTCGGCCTCCTCCGGCCGGTCGGTCACGGTGCGCGGCACCAGCTGACCGGGCGCGAGCGCGGCGAGCCGGTCCCACCGGTCGGCGGCCGGCAGGTCCACCAGGTCGTGGCCCTCGTGCTGCAGCAGGTCGAACAGGAAGGTGGTCAGCGGCACCTCCGCCCGCAGCCGGTCGGGGTCGGCGCTGCTGGCGGTGCGCGCACCGGTCACCTGGAACGGGTGCGGGCGCCCGTCCCGCGCCAGCGCCACGACCTCACCGTCCAGCACGCAGTCACCACCGGGCAGGCCGGCGACCACCTCGACCACCTCGGGGAGGCGATCGGTCACCTCCTCCAGGCTCCGGGTGAACAGCGAGACCTCCCCGCCGGCGCGGTGGGCCTGCACCCGGATGCCGTCCAGCTTGCTCTCCACCGCCACCGGGCCCTCGACGCGCGCGACCGCCTCGGTCACCGTCGGTGCCGCGGCCGCGAGCATCGGGCGTAGCGGCCGGCCCACCTGCAGCCGGACCGCCGCGAGCGCCTCCTCACCGCCGACGAGGGCGGCCCGTGCCACCGGTCCGGGGAATCCGGCGAGCATCACCGCCCGCCGGACGGCGGCCTCCGGGACGCCGGCGGCCTCCGCGATCGCCTTGAGCACCACCCCGTCGCCGGCGCCCTGGCGCACCTCCCCGGTGAGCAGTCCCCGCAGCCACTGCTGCTCCGGCGCGGTCGCGCGCGTCAGCAGCCGCCGGAGCTGCTCGGCCAGATC
>NZ_WIQI01000035.1 GCF_009602535.1 Ornithinicoccus halotolerans
CCCGTCCCCGCCCTCGCGCCGGTCTCAGCCGCCGGCCGAGCCGGAGGTGGACGTCCACGACCCCCAGGGCGTGCGGCTGCAGAAGCTGCTCGCCGGGGCCGGGTGGGGCAGCCGCCGCGCCTGCGAGCGGCTCATCACCGAGGGCCGGGTCGAGGTCGACGGCCAGGTCGTCACCGAGCTCGGCGTCCGGGTGGACCCCGCCCGGCAGCGGATCCACGTCGACGGCACCCGGGTGGTGCTCGACGACAGCAAGGTGTACCTGGCGCTGAACAAGCCCGCCGGCACGGTGTCGACGATGAGCGACGACCAGGGCCGGCGCTCGCTGGCCGACCTGGTCGGGCACCGTGCCGAGCGACTGTTCCACGTCGGCCGGCTGGACGCCGACACCACCGGGCTGCTGCTGCTCACCAACGACGGCGAGCTGGCCCACCGGCTGCAGCACCCCTCCTACGCGGTGGCCAAGACCTACGTGGCCCGGGTGCCCGGCCCGGTGCCGCGTGACCTGGGCCGCCGGCTGCGGGCCGGGGTGGAGCTGGAGGACGGGCCGGTGGCTGTCGACTCGTTCCGGGTGGTGGACTCGGCGCCGGGCGAGGCGCTGGTCGAGCTGGTGCTGCACGAGGGCCGCAAGCACGTGGTGCGCCGGCTGCTGGCCGCCGTCGGCCACCCGGTCCGGTCGCTGAGCCGGGTGCAGGTGGGACCGGTGCGGCTGGGCGAGCTGCGCCCCGGCAAGACCCGGCCGCTGACGCCCGAGGAGGTCGGCGCGCTCTACCGCGCCGCCGGCCTCTGAACGCCGGCACCGACCGGCGGTGCGGAGCCGCTGCGGCGCCCGACTACGCTGGTGGGGTGCAGAGCAGTGCCCGTGGCCCGCGCCCGCTGACCGTCGCGATCGACGGGCCCAGCGGCTCCGGCAAGTCCAGCGTGTCCCGGGCGGTGGCCCGCCGGCTGGGGCTGGCCTACCTGGACACCGGTGCGATGTACCGGGCGCTGGCCTGGTGGTGCCTGCGCGCGGAGGTCGACCTCGCCGACGTCGAAGAGGTGGCCCGGCGGTCCCGGATCCTCCCGCTGCGGATGAGCACCGACCCCGACCACCCGCAGGTGCACGTGGGCGAGGACGACGTGACCGCCGAGATCCGCACCACCGGGGTGTCCACGGTGGTCTCCCAGGTGGCGACCAACCTGGCGGTCCGGGCCGACATGCGCCAGCGGCAGCGCGACCTGATCGCCGCCGCCCGTGACGAGGGCGGGATCGTGGTCGAGGGCCGCGACATCACCACCGTGGTGGCCCCCGACGCGGAGGTGCGGATCCTGCTGAGCGCCTCCGAGGAGGCCCGGCTGGCCCGCCGCGCCCGGGAGCTGTACGCCGCCGACGACGAGACCGCCGTGGCCGCGACCCGGGACCAGGTGCTGCGCCGGGACCGCGACGACGCCACCGTCTCGGCGTTCTTCGACCCCGCCGACGGCGTCGTCGGAATCGACACCTCCTCCCTGACGTTCGAGGAGTCAGTAGCGGCCGTGCTGGCGGCCGTGGACCTGGACCCCGGGTCCAGGGTGCACACCTGACCGCGGTGCGGGCGTGGCCCTGACCCGTCCCGACGCCGCCACGCCCGACCGCGACCAGCGACCAGCGACCAGCGACCCGCAACACGGAGGAACGATGACCGCTCCCACCGACCGCACCGAGAAGTTCGCCGCCTACGCCCACCCGGAGCGGCTGGTGTCCACGGACTGGCTCGCCGAGCACCTGGGTGAGCCCGGGCTGGTGGTGCTCGAGTCCGACGAGGACGTGCTGCTCTACGACACCGGCCACATCCCGGGTGCCCACAAGCTGGACTGGCACACCGACCTCAACGACCCGCTGACCCGTGACTACGTCCAGGGCGAGCGGTTCGCCGAGGTGATGAGCGCCCGCGGCGTCACCCGGGACAGCACCGTGGTGATCTACGGGGACAAGAACAACTGGTGGGCCGCCTACGCGCTGTGGGTGATGACGCTGTTCGGGCACGAGGACGTGCGGCTGCTGGACGGCGGCCGCACCAAGTGGGTCGCCGAGGGGCGCGAGATGACCACCGAGGCCCCGGCGGTCACACCCAGCGACTACCCGGTCGTGGAGCGCGACGACCGCACCGTGCGTGCGTTCAAGGACGACGTCATGGCCCACCTGGGCCGGCCGCTGGTCGACGTCCGGTCCCCGGGGGAGTTCTCCGGCGAGCGGCTGCACATGCCCGACTACCCGCAGGAGGGCGCGATGCGCGGCGGCCACATCCCCGGCGCGAGGTCGGTGCCGTGGGCACGGGCCGCCAACGAGGACGGCACCTTCCGCTCCCGCGAGGAGCTGGAGGCCATCTACCAGCAGGAGCAGGGGCTGGACCCGGCCGAGCCGACCGTCGCCTACTGCCGGATCGGGGAGCGGTCCAGCCACACCTGGTTCGTGCTCACCCACCTGCTGGGCTTCGACGCCGTCCGCAACTACGACGGCTCCTGGACCGAGTGGGGCAACGCGGTCGGCACCCCGGTGGAGCGCTGATGGCCGCCGCCCAGTCCCAGGACGAGCAGCAGGACCAGGCCCCGCTGCCCACCGGGCTGCAGGAGCTGGTCGAGGACTTCCACGCCGTCACCGTGCAGGAGCGGCTGCAGCTGCTGCTGGAGCTGAGCCAGGAGCTGCCTGGCCTGCCGCAGCGCTACCAGGGCCGGCTGGACCAGATGGAGCGGGTGGACGAGTGCCAGTCGCCGGTCTTCCTCGCCGTGGAGGTGGAGGAGGACGCGGACCGCACGGTGCGGCTGTTCATCGACGCCCCGGCCGAGGCCCCGACGACGCGCGGCTTCGCCGGCATCCTGCACGAGGGACTGGACGGCACCCCCGCCGGTGAGGTGCTGGCTGTGCCCGACGACGCCCCCTACCGGTTCGGCCTCGCCGAGGCGGTCTCGCCGCTGCGGCTGCGCGGCATGGTCGGGATGCTGGCACGCATCAAGCGCCAGGTCCGGGCCCGCACCACCGCCGCCGACGCGGCCGCGGGGGAGGGCTGATGACGCCGCCGCAGGACACCGGCCCGGAGCTGGGCCCGGACGCCCCGGACGGCCCGGACGGCCAGGTCGAGACCGCGCTGCGCGCCGGCCTGGAGGAGTTCGAGCTCACCGAGGAGGACCGGGCGCTCGTCGAGAGCGGCGACCTGGTCCGCCAGGACGACCGGGCCGAGGCGCCCCGGCCGGTGCTGGCCGTCGTCGGACGTCCCAACGTCGGCAAGTCCACGCTGGTCAACCGCATCCTGGGCCGCCGTGAGGCGGTCGTCGAGGACGTGCCGGGGGTGACCCGGGACCGGGTCGCCTACGACGCCGAGTGGGCCGGCCGCCGGTTCACCCTCGTGGACACCGGTGGCTGGGACGTCGACGCGAACGGCATCCAGCTGCGGGTCGCCGAGCAGGCCCAGGTCGCGGTCGAGCTCGCCGACGCCGTGCTGCTGGTGGTCGACGCCCGGGTCGGCGCGACCGACACCGACGAGGCCGTGGTGCGGCTGCTGCGCCGTTCGGGCAGACCCGTCGTGCTCGCCGCGAACAAGGTCGACGACCAGCGCACCGAGGCCGACGCCGCCACGCTGTGGTCGCTCGGGCTGGGCCAGCCGTGGCCGGTCTCCGGCCTGCACGGGCGGGGCAGCGGCGACCTGCTGGACGCGATCCTGGACGTGCTGCCGCCGGAGTCGGCTGTGGCCGCGGCCTACCCGCGTGGCGGGCCGCGCCGGGTCGCGCTGCTCGGCCGGCCCAACGTCGGCAAGTCCAGCATGCTGAACAAGCTCGCCGGGACCGAGCGCGTGGTCGTCGACGAGACCGCCGGCACCACCCGCGACCCCGTCGACGAGCTGATCGAGATCGAGGGCAGCCAGTGGCGGTTCGTCGACACCGCCGGCATCCGGCGGCGGGTGCACCAGACCCACGGCGCGGACTTCTACGCCTCGCTGCGCACCCAGTCGGCACTGGAGAAGGCCGAGGTCGCGGTGGTGCTCCTGGACGCCTCGCAGCCGCTGGCCGAGCAGGACATCCGCATCGTGCAGCAGGTCATCGACGCCGGCCGGGCCCTGGTGATCGCCTACAACAAGTGGGACCAGCTGGACGAGGAGCGCCGCTACTACCTGGAGCGGGAGATCGAGCGCGAGCTGGTCCAGGTCACCTGGGCGCCCCGCGTCAACGTCTCCGCGCTGACCGGACGCCACCTGGCCCGGCTGGTGCCGGCCCTGCACACCGCGCTGGACTCCTGGGAGACCCGGATCCCCACCGGACGGCTCAACGCCTTCCTCGGTGAGGTCGTCGCCGGCCACCCGCACCCGGTGCGGGGCGGGCGGCAGCCACGCATCCTGTTCGGCACGCAGGCCAGCACCCGCCCGCCGAAGTTCGTGCTGTTCGCCAGCGGCTTCCTGGAGGCGGGCTACCGGCGGTTCCTGGAGCGCCGGCTGCGGGAGGAGTTCGACTTCACCGGCTCCCCGATCGAGATCGCGGTGCGGGTGCGGGAGCGACGCCGCCGCTGAGGCGTCAGCCGGTGCCCGCGAGCACGCGGGCGATCTCGGCCTGGAAGCCGCGGACGTGGCCGCGGACCACGTCCTCCGCGCCGGCCGCGTCCCCGTCGCGGACCGCGGTCAGCAGCTCCTCGTGCTCGCGCACCGCGGCCCCCAGCCGGGGTGCGCGCGCCAGCCCGAGGAACCACAGCCGCAGGCTCAGCGTGAGGTACTCCTCCAGCGTGCGGTCCAGGACCGGGTTGGCAGCCGCCGCGCGCACCAGCCCGTGGACGCGCTGGTCCAGCCGGATGAGCGCGCGGTGGTCCGCGTCGGCGGGCAGGTCGGCCACCTCCGCCAGCAGCGCCGTTGACCGCCGCCGGTCGCGGTCGGTCGCCCGGGTGGCCGCCAGCCGGGCCGCCAGCGCCTCCAGCTCCACCCGGACCTCACAGATCGCGGCCAGGTCCCGGGCGTCCACGGGCGTGGCCACCATGCCGCGGCGGGGCCAGATGGCCACCAGGCCGTCGTCGGCCAGCCGGCGCAGCGCCTCGCGAACCGGCGTGCGGCCCAGCCCCAGCCGGGCCATCAGCTCCTGCTCGCGCAGCGGCCCGCCCGGCGGCAGCTGCAGCGTGACCAGCAGGTCGCGCAGCAGGTAGTAGGCCACGTCCGCCCGGCTGCTCACCGCGCGGCCCTCGGGGACCAGGACTGTCAGCCCGCTGAGGTCCCGCGCCTGCGGGTCGGCGGCCGCCACGCCGGCGGAGTGACCGGTCGGCGGCGAGGGGTCGGCGTCAGCCATGGTCAACTCCCTCCTGCCTGATATACCGTGAGGATATCAGGCGTCACGTGAGGGGATGAGGACGATGGGTGACTTCCCGGAGCGCGCCGACATCGTGGTGATCGGTGCCGGCATCGTGGGCAACTCCTTGGTGCACCACCTGGCGGAGCTGGGCTGGCAGAACATCCTGCTGCTCGACAAGGGACCGCTGCCGGACCCCGGCGGGTCGACCGGACACGCCTCCAACTTCGTGTTCCCGGTGGACCACTCCAAGGAGATCACCGAGCTGACGCTGGACTCGCTGCGGCAGTACGCCGAGCTCGGCGTGCTCACCCAGTGCGGCGGCATCGAGGTGGCGCGCACCCCCGAGCGCCTGCAGGAGCTGCGCCGGCGGATGTCCTCGGCCCGCGCCTGGGGGATCGAGGCCGAGCTCATCGGGCCGGCACGGATCCGGGAGCTGGTGCCCTGGATCCGCGAGGATCTGCTGCTGGCCGGCTTCCACACGCCCACCGGCGCGATCGTCGACCCGGTGCGCGCCGGGGAGCTGATGCGGGAGCGGGCCGTCCAGCGGGGGGCGCTGCGGGTCGCGCCGGAGACGGAGGTGACCGCCATCGACACCGAGCACGGCCGGGTGACCGGGGTGCAGACCTCCCGGGGGCGGGTCGACACCGAACGGGTGGTGGTGGCGTGCGGGGTGTGGAGCCCGGCCGTCGCGGCCCTCGCCGGGGCCACCATCCCGCTCACCCCGGCCGTGCACCAGATGATGGACCTGGGCCCGATCCCGGAGCTGGCCGACAGCGGCGAGTGGATCTCCTTCCCGCTGGTGCGGGACATGGACGCCCGGATGTACGAGCGGCAGCGCGGACCGAGCCTGGAGGTCGGCTCCTACGCCCACCGGCCGATCCTGCACGAGCCGGAGGAGATCCCGCCGCTGGGCGTCGGACCGCAGGAGTCCCCGACCCAGATGCCGTTCACCGACGCTGACTTCGCGCCACAGCTGGCCCACGCCCGCCAGCTCTTCCCCTCGCTGCTGGACCGGGACGACGTGGCCCCACGCGAGGCGATCAACGGGCTGCTGTCGATCACCCCCGACGGCGCACCGCTGCTGGGCGAGACCGCGGAGGTGCGCGGGCTCTGGTCGGCCGCCGCGGTCTGGATCAAGGAGGGTCCCGGCGTGGGCCGGGCGGTCGCGGAGTGGATCACCCACGGCGCCTCCGAGATCGACGTGCACGGCGCCGACATCACCCGGTTCCCACCACACGCCCGCACCCGCCACCACGCCCGCGCCCGCGCGAGCGAGGGCTTCCCGAAGGTGTACGGCATCGCGCACCCGCGCGAGCAGTGGGCCAGCAACCGGCCGATGCGCACCACCCCGTTCCACGCCCGCACCCAGGCGCTCGGCGCCGAGTACTTCGAGGTCTCCGGCTGGGAGCGGCCGCAGTGGTACGCCGGCAACGCCCCGCTGCTGGCCGAGTACGGCGACCGGGTGACCCGTCGGGTGCACGAGTGGGACACCCGCTGGTGGTCCCCGATCATCGAGGCCGAGCACCTGGCCATGCGGGAGCGGGCGGCCATGATCGACCTGACCGCCTTCTCCGTCTTCGACGTCACCGGCCCCGGCGCGCTGGACTACGTGCAGCACCTGGCCGTCGCCCAGATGGACCGGCCGGTGGGCCGGGTGATCTACACCCCGCTGCTGGACGAGCGCGGCGGCTTCCGCGCCGACCTGACCATCGTGCGGCTGGCCGAGCAGCACTTCCGGGTCATCACCGGCGCGGCGGACGGGGCCCGCGACCTGGCGTGGTGCCGGCGCCACCTGCCGGGCGACGGCTCGGTGACGCTGCAGGACCTGACCTCGGCCAGCTGCGCCATCGGCCTGTGGGGCCCGCGGGCCCAGGACGTCGTGGCCGCCGTGACCGACGCCGACGTCTCCGCCGAGGGGTTCGGCTTCGGCACCGCCCGGGAGGTGGTGCTCGCCGGCATCCCGGCGCTGATGGTGCGCATCTCCTACGTGGGCGACCTGGGCTGGGAGATCCACCTGCCGGTCGAGCACGGGCTTGCGCTCTGGGACGCGCTGTGGCGCGCGGGCCAGCCGCACGGCGTCGTCGCGGCCGGCGCGGGCGTCTACGGCACCACCGGTCGGCTGGAGAAGGCGCACCGGCTGATGGGGGCCGAGCTGGCCCCGGACCGGGACCCGGTGGAGGCGGGGCTGGCGCTGCCCCGGGTCAAGGACGCCGACTTCGTCGGCAAGCCGGCCTACCTCGCCGCGCGGGAGCAGGAGCCGGCGGCCGTGCTCTGCACCCTGGCCATGGCCGAACCGGGCGAGGCCGGACCACGCTTCCCCACGGGGAACGAGCCGGTGCTGGCGGAGGACGGGTCACCGCTGGTCGATGCCCGGGGACGACGCAGCTACGTCACCAGCGCCGGACCGGCACCGTCGCTGGGCCGCTACCTGCTGCTGGCCTACCTGCCTCCGGAGCAGGCCGTGGCGGGGCGCCGGCTGCAGGTGGACTACCTCGACCAGCGGCATCCGGTCGAGGTGCTGACGGTGGGCCGGACCGCCCCGTTCGACCCCGACCACACCCGCCCGAAGGGGTGAGCGGGGGAGTGGGCCTCACGCCGAGGCAGCGTGCCCCATCCGCCGGGACAGCTCGGCGGCCGCGAGCAGCACGCGCTCGCGGACCTGCGGGAGCCGCTCGGGAGGGAGCCGGTAGGCCGGTCCGGCGACGCTGATCGCCGCGACCACGTCGCCGGTGTGGTCGTGCACCGGGGCCGCCACCGCGTTGAGCCCCTCCTCGAACTCCTCGACGGCGTGGGCGTAGCCCTGCACCCGGATCTCCCGCAGCGCCTCTCGCAACGCGCCCGGTGAGCTGACCGTGTGCGCGGTGAACGCCTCCAGCCGGCCGGACAGCACCCGCTGCTGCTCGACGTCGGGCAGGTATGCCAGCAGCACCTTGCCGCTGGAGGTGGCGTGCAGGGCGGTGCGCTGGCCGATCCAGTTGCGCATCGCCACCGCGGTGCCGGCCTCCGCCTGGCAGACGTTGATGGCGACGCCGTCCCGGGTGATCGCGACGTTGCTGGTCTCGCCCAGCTCGGCCGACAGCCGGTCGCACACCGGCTGTGCCTCCACGCTCAGGTCGAGGCGAGCCGCGGTGGCACCGGCCAGCCGCAGGCAGCCCACCCCCAGCCGGTAGCGCCCGGCGCCCTCCGGGGGCTCGACCAGGTCGTGGCTGACCAGCACCTCCACCAGCCGGCCCACCGTGGACTTGTGCACGTCGAGCTCGCGTGCCATCTCGCTCAGGCTGGCCTCGCCCTCCCGGGCCAGGATGCGCAGCAGCCGCAGCGCACGGTCCACCGAGCGCACCGGAGCGGGGGGAGAGCCGGTCGAGGGATGGGATGCGGTGCCGCTGGTCATGGCCCGGAGCCTAGTCGCGGGACCACGCTCGTGGCCACGACCGGTGTCGCGCACAGCGCTACCTATTGCGTCAGACGCGACGTGGTGTTATCCAGGGAGGGTCCCAATGACGTGGCACCTGCGGAGGCACCCATGACGATCAACCCCGACCCCCGTATCCTTCTCTACCCGCGGCTGCGCAAGTCCCCGTTCTTCTGGGCGTCCCGGCGCCACGGGGTCGCGATGTACAGCGTGTACAACCACACCTACCACCCCCGGCACTACGGCGACCCGGTCGCGGAGTACTGGGCCCTGCTCAACGGGGTCACGCTGTGGGACGTGGGCGTGGAGCGCCAGATCGAGATCACCGGCCCGGACGCGTTCGAGTTCACCAACATGCTGATCCCGCGCGACCTGTCCAAGTGCGCGGTCGGCCAGTGCAAGTACGTCTTCATCACGGCCGCCGACGGCGGGATCATCAACGACCCGGTGCTGCTGCGGCTGGGGGAGAACCACTTCTGGCTCTCGCTGGCCGACAGCGACGTCCTGCTCTGGGTCCGCGGCCTGGCGCAGTACTCCGGCCACGACGTCACCATCCGCGAGGCCGACGTCGGCCCGGTGCAGGTGCAGGGGCCGCTGTCGGCCCAGGTCATGGAGGCCGTGTTCGGCAGCGACGTGCTCGACATCGGCTACTACCGGCTGCGCGAGTACGAGCTGGACGGCATGCAGGTCGTCGTCTCCCGCACCGGCTACACCGCCGAGATCGGCTACGAGGTCTACGTCAAGAACGCCAGCCAGGACGGCGTCCGGCTCTGGGAGCGGATCTGGGAGGCCGGCCGCCCGTTCGGCCTGCAGGTGATCGGCCCCTGCCACATGCGCCGGATCGAGGCGGGCATCCTGGCCCACGGCTGTGACATCACCTTCGAGACCAACCCGTTCGAGGTGGGCATGGGGTATGACTGGATGGTCGACCTGGACCAGGAGGCCGACTTCATCGGCAAGGAGGCGCTCACCCGCATCAAGGCCGAGGGCCCGAGCCGGCGGCTGGCCGGCGTCGAGATCGGCGGGGAGCGGCTGGGCACCTTCAACGACGGCTCGATGATCGAGGCGTTCCCCGTCTGGCACGGTGACACCCGCGTCGGGGAGGTCACCTCCGCGTGCTTCTCGCCCCGGCTGGAGCGCAACATCGGCTTCGCGATGCTGCCGGTCGCGCTGACCGAGCTGGGCACCGAGGTGGAGGTGGAGACCCCGCCCGGTCGGGTCCCGGCCGTCGTGGTCCCCAAGCCGTTCGTGGACCCCACCAAGGACATGCCGAAGCGGCAGCTCGGCGCAGCGGCCCCGACGGCCGCGCCGGCGGAGGCCTAGGAGCGCCCCGGTGCCCCAGCCGGCCCTCCCGACGGAACTCGCCGACGACGAGCGCGCGCGGCGCACCCTGTGCGCCATGCTCGAACGGCCCCGCTACGAGGTGCTCCCGCTGCCGGGCGTGGCCGAGGAGGTGGCCCGGCACGCGCCGGCAGCGGCGACCATCACGGTCACCTCCTCGCCCTCGCGAGGGCCGCTGGCCACCGTCGAGGTCGCCGCCGAGCTGGCCCGGCTGGGGCACCGCGTGGTCCCGCACCTGGCGGCCCGGCAGTACCGCGACGCCACGGCCGTCGAGGAGGCGCTGGAACGGCTCCGCAGCGCCGGCGTCGACGAGCTGTTCGTCGTGGGCGGTGACGCCGAGGAAGCGGCGGGGAGCTTCCCCGACGCCGAGTCGCTGTTGCAGGTGCTGCGGCCGCTGGCCCCCGACCTCAGGATCGGGGTCGCCGGCTATCCCGAGTCCCATCCCCGCATCGCCGACGACCCGCTGACGCAGGCACTCAGCCGCAAGGCCGCTCACGCCTCGTATGTGGTCAGCCAGCTGTGCCTCGACCCGGCTGCGGTCACCCGCTGGGTGTCCTCGCTGCGAGAGCGCGGGCTGGACCTGCCGGTCCTGGCGGGGATCCCCGGCGCGGTCGGCACCGGCCGGCTGCTGCGCATCAGCCGCCAGATCGGCGTGGGCGACTCGCTGCGCTTCCTCACCGGGCACGGCACGGGTCTCGCGCGGCTGGCCCGCCCCGGACGCTTCGACCCGACCCACCTGGTCGCCTCGCTGGCCGCGCCGGAGGAGGACGGTGGCGAGGCCCCAGCCGGACTCCACATCTACAGCTTCAACGCGCTCGCGGACACCGAGCAGTGGCGACAGCAGCTGCTCGCTCGGCTCCAGGAGGGAGACGCAGCATGACCATGACCCACCCTGCCGACAACCTGTCCATCTCCTCGCAGGCCCGGCTGCGACCGATCGAGGAGGTCGCCGGGGCCATGGGCGTCGGCCAGCACCTGCTGGAGCCCTACGGGCGCGGCGTCGCGAAGCTGGACCTGACCGCGATCGAGGAGCTCGCCGCCCGGCCACAGGCCACGTATGTCCTGGTCACCGCCATCACCCCCACGCCACTGGGGGAGGGCAAGACCACCACCACGGTCGGCCTCGGTCAGGGGCTGCGGCAGATCGGCCGCAGCGCCACCATCTCGGTCCGGCAGCCCTCGCTCGGCCCGACGCTGGGGATCAAGGGCGGCGGCGCCGGCGGCGGCTGGAGCCAGGTGGTGCCCATGGAACGGCTCAACGTGCACCTGACCGGTGACGTGCACGCGGTCACCGCGGCGCACAACCAGCTGGCCGCCATGGTCGACAACGACCTCCACCGCGGCAGCCCGTCCGGGCTGGACCCGAACGCGGTGACCTGGCGCCGGGTGATGGACGTCAACGACCGGGCGCTGCGCCAGATCGTGACCGGCCTGGGCCCGGCCGTCAACGGGCCGGTCCGGCAGACCGGCTTCGACATCACCGCCGCCTCGGAGGTCATGGCCACGCTCTCGCTGTCCCGGTCGCTGGCCGACCTGCGCGCCCGGCTGGGACGGATCGTCGTGGGCCGGACCCGTGACGGCGAGCCGGTCACCGCCGAGCAGCTGCGCGCGGCCGGCGCGATGACGGTGCTGCTGAAGGAGGCCGTCCGGCCCAACCTGATGCAGACCGTGGAGCACACCCCGGCGCTGGTGCACTGCGGGCCGTTCGGCAACATCGCCACCGGCAACTCCTCCGTGGTCGCCGACCTCATCGGCAGCCGCTGCGGCGACTTCCTGGTCACCGAGGCCGGGTTCGCCGCCGACATGGGCGCCGAGCGGTTCTTCAACATCAAGTGCCGCATCTCCGGGCTGGTCCCGGACGTGGCCGTCGTGGTGGCCACGGTGCGGGCGCTGAAGGTCCACTCCGGCCGGCACCGGGTGGTGGCCGGACGGCCGCTGCCGCCGGAGATGACCGAGGAGAACCCCGAGGACGTGATGGCCGGCGCGGACAACCTGCGCGCCCAGCTGGCCATCATCCGGCGGCACGGGGTCACGCCGGTGGTGGCGATCAACGCCTTCCCCACCGACTACCCCTCCGAGCACGAGGCGATCGCCGCCGTCGCGGAGCAGGAGGGCGTGCGGTGCGCGCTGTCCACCCACTTCGAGGACGGCGGCGCCGGGGCCGCCGAGCTGGCCCAGGCCGTGGTGGATGCGGCCGAGCAGCCGGAACCCGGTGGGTTCCGCTTCCTCTACCCCGACGAGCTGCCGCTGCGGGACAAGATCGAGCGGATCGCCACCGAGGTGTACGGCGCGGACGGCGTGGACTACAGCCCCACGGCCGCCCGCGACCTCGACAGCTTCACCGCCAGCGGCTACGGCTCGCTGCCGGTCTGCGTGGCCAAGACCCACCTGTCGCTGTCGGCGGACCCCACGCTGACCGGCGCACCGCGCGGGTGGCGGCTGCCGGTCCGGGAGGTCCGGCTGTCGGCCGGTGCGGGCTTCGTCTACCCGATCTGCGGGGACATGCAGACCATGCCCGGGCTGGGCGCGACACCGGCGGCCGGGCGCATCGACATCGACGAGGAGGGCCACACCGTCGGCCTGTACTGACACCGCCCGGCCGATTCCTCGCCCGCTCTCCTGCTGAGGTAGGCTTCAGGTCGCCTCGCACGGGCCCGCTTCGCGGGTTCGTGCCGGCCTCGGGCTGTGGCGCAGCTTGGTAGCGCACTTGACTGGGGGTCAAGGGGTCGCAGGTTCAAATCCTGTCAGCCCGACCGAGGAAGCAGCACGTCAGGGGCGGTACCGACCACCATCGGTGCCGCCCCTGACGGCGTTCCGCCGGGTCGTAACGCCCGCCGCCGCGGCGAGGTGGCGCGCAGCGCAGGTGCCGGCCGCGGGCAGCGCGCCGCTACGCTGAAGGCACCAGCAGCGTCGCCGGCCCTCGCGTCCGCCCCCCGTCCAGCGTCGTGCGGGCCCGACTCCGGAAGGCTCCGCCATGACCGCACCTCACCGCCCCCGGCACATCGCGCTCGTCGCGCACGACAGCATGAAGGCCTCGCTGCTGCGGTGGAGCGACCACAACCGCAGCACGCTGCAGCACCACGTCCTCTACGCCACCGGCACCACCGGCACCATGCTCGAGTACGAGCTGGGGCTGCCCGCGCACCGGTTCATGTCGGGGCCGGTGGGCGGGGACCAGCAGATCGGCGCGCGCATCGCCGAGGGCGGCCTGGACGTGCTGGTCTTCTTCTGGGACCCGCTGGAGGCCCAGCCGCACGACCCGGACGTGCGCGCGCTGCTGCGCATCGGCACCGTGTGGAACATCCCGATGGCCTGCAACGTCGCCACGGCCGACATGCTCATCACCTCCCCGCTGCTCAACGGTGACTACGAGCACCGGCGGCCGGACTTCACGCCGCGGGAGTGGGACCAGACGCAGTCGCCCACCGCCGGGTAGCGGCCGGCTACACCGCGCCGGCGTCGGCCGCGGCCCGGATCTCGGCCACGTCGATACGCACCTGCCGCAACAGCGCCAGGCTCGCGCGCTCGGCGCGGCCCGGGTCGGGGTCGCGCAGCAGCTCGTCGACCTCGTGCGGGAACACCTGCCAGGAGACCCCGTAGCGGTCGGTGAGCCAGCCGCAGGCGACCTGCTGGCCACCCTCGGACAGGCCCTCCCACACCAGGTCCGACTCCGCCTGGTCGGCGCAGATCAGCTGGATCGACAGCGCCTCGGTGTAGCGACGGTGCTCGCCACCGTTGAGCGCCGTGAACGGGCTGCCGTCCAGCTCGAACTCCACGGTCATCGGCGACCCGACCGGCAGCCCCGCCGGCGTCTCCGAGACGTAGGGGCTGACCCGGACCACCCGCGACCGCGGGACCACGCTCGTGTAGAACCTCGCGGCCTGCTCGGCCTCGGTCGCGAACCACAGGCACGGGGCGACGGTGGGCATGACGGGCTCCTCTCCTGGGGGCCGACGCCACTCGTCAGCCTCCTGGCGGTACGGACCCCGCCCCGGCGAAGGACTCATCGGTGCCGCCGGGCCGGTCGGGCCGGAGCCGGCTCCCGGGCCACCTATCCTGGTGGCGTGAGCAGCAGTGCCGGGCCGCCGGGGGCAGGGGAACAGGCCGCTGCCCCGCGCGTGGTGCCCC
Source organism: Ornithinicoccus halotolerans (assembly GCF_009602535.1). Classification (GTDB taxonomy): domain Bacteria; phylum Actinomycetota; class Actinomycetes; order Actinomycetales; family Dermatophilaceae; genus Ornithinicoccus; species Ornithinicoccus halotolerans. The sequence continues at coordinate 14,159 of NZ_WIQI01000035.1, forward strand.
GGCGCGAGCAGGTGCTGACGCTGCCGAACGTGCTGTCCGCGCTCCGGCTGCTGGGCGTGCCGCTGTTTCTCTGGCTGCTCCTCGCCCGGCAGGACGGCTGGGCGCTGGTGGTGCTGGCGCTCTCGGGCGTCAGCGACTACCTGGACGGCAAGATCGCCCGCCGGTACGGCCTGGAGTCCCGGCTCGGCCAGTACCTGGACCCGATCGCCGACCGGCTCTACATCGCCACCACCCTGCTGGGGCTCGCCTGGCGCGACGTCATCCCGTGGTGGCTGGTGCTGGCGCTGCTGGCCCGGGACCTGTTCATCGCCGGCATGTACCCGGTGGCGCGGGCCTACCGGTTGCCCGTCCCGCCGGTGCACTTCGTGGGCAAAGCGGCCACCTTCAACCTGCTCTACGCCTTCCCGCTGCTGCTGCTTGCCCACGGTGACGGCTGGGTAGCGGCGGTGGCGCTGCCGCTGGGATGGGCCTTCGCCTGGTGGGGCACCGGCCTGTACTGGCTCGGCGGCTGCCTCTACGCCGTGCAGGTCGCCGACATGGCCGCCCAGCGGCGACGGCAGTGGGCCGCGGTGGCCCCGTGAGCCGGCCGCTGGACCGGGTGCTGCGGTGGCGACCGCCGCGGGGCAGGCCCGACCCGGACCCGGCCGCGTCGATGGCGCTGCTACGGGAGGTGCTGAACCGGCCGCTGGACCCCGGTTACCGCTCGGCCGCGGAGCAGCGCTCCGCCCACGGGCTGCCGGCCTCCACCGGCAGCCGCAGCGTACTGCTGCTGGTGTCCTCCCTGGTCCTCGGCCTGCTGGTCACCGTCGGCGCGCAGTCACTCCGCGGCCCGGACACGGCGGAGGCGCAGGCCCGGTCCGACCTCGCCGACCGGGTCGGGGAGCAGCGCGAGCTGCTGACGGAGCGCTCGGCGCGGGTGGAGGAGCTGCAGGCCGAGGTGGCGGTGATGCAGGAGCAGGCGCTGGACGGGCAGAGCGCACTGGCCGAGGAGCTCGACCGCCACCGCCGGCTCGCCGGAGGCACGCCGATGACCGGGCCCGGTCTCGCGGTCGTGCTCGACGATCCGCCCCGCCCGGCCGACGTCGGCGTCCCGGGGGAGGACCGGGTCCTGGCGCGCGACCTGCAGGTCCTCGTCAACGGGCTGTGGGCCCACGGGGCCGAAGCGATCGCCATCAACGAGCACCGGCTCACCTCGACCTCCTCGATCCGGTTCGCCGGGGAGGCCATCGTCGTCGACTTCCAGGGGCTCACCCGGCCCTACACGGTGACCGCGATCGGACCGGTGGACGAGCTGGCCGCCGAGCTGGACTCGGGCTCCACCGGCGCGTACCTGACCGAGCTGCAGGAGGAGTACGACATCATCGTCGAGACCATGCGTGACGACGAGGTCACCGTCCCGGCCGCGACCCGGCTCAGCGTGCGGGAAGCCTCCGTCGCCGACGACGCCGCGAAGGAGGAACGCCGATGATCCCGCTGCTGGGCCTCCTCGCCGGGGTCATGCTCGGCCTGCTCGTCCAGCCCGACGTGCCGGCCTGGCTGGCGCCGTACCTGCCGATCGCGGTCATCGCGGCACTCGACGCGGTCTTCGGCGGGGTCCGGGCGGCGCTGGAGGGCATCTTCAACGACCGGGTGTTCACCATCTCGTTCCTGTCCAACGTGCTCGTGGCCGCGCTCATCGTCTTCCTGGGCAACCAGCTGGGCGTCGGCAGCCAGCTCACCACAGGCGTCGTGGTGGTGCTCGGGCTGCGGATCTTCTCCAACGTCGCGGCCATCCGGCGACACCTGCTGGGGGCCTGATGACGGCGCAGGACCCCCGCCCGGAACCGGACCCGGAGCAGAACCCGCGCCCGGAGCAGGACCCGGCCGCGCCCGTCGAGGTGCCGCGCCCGCAGGCCTGGCGGCGGCTGCGGCGGCTCGGGGTGCGAGTCTCCCGAGGCAGCCTGCTCGCGGGCGTGCTCACGCTGCTGCTGGGGCTGGCCCTGGTCGTCCAGGTGCGCACCGTCGACGCCGGCGACCTGGAGTCGCTGCGAGAGCCGGAGCTCATCGCGCTGCTGGACGACGTGACCAGCCGGGGCGAGGCGCTGGAGGTCGAGATCGCCCAGCTGGAGCAGGAGCGCCGGGAGCTGCGCAGCGCGCGGGGGGACGAGGCGGCCGCGGAGGCGGCGCGCTCGCGGCTGGAGAGCTACCAGGTGCTGGCGGGGACCGTGCCGGCGACCGGGCCCGGTGTGGTGGTCCTGGTGACCGACTCCGAGCACGCGGTCTCGGCCACCACGATGGTGGACCTGATCCAGGAGCTTCGCGACGCCGGGGCGGAGGCGATCCAGATCGGCTCGCACCGGGTGGTGGCCTCCACCTGGGTGGGCACCGCCGAGGACGGACGGCTCACCATCGCCGGCTCGGCGCTGAACTCCCCGTACCGGATCGTGGCGCTGGGGGACCCGCACACGCTGACCGGCGCGTTGAGCATTCCCGGCGGCTTCAGTGACAGCGTGCGCCGGGTCGGTGCCGAGGTCTCGATCGAGGAGCGCGACCAGATCCTGGTGGATGCATTGCACGAGCCGACTGAGCCTCGTTACGCTCGCCCCGTGCCACCGGAGGAGGACTCCTAGTCCGCTGCGGTGGCCGCTGCCCCCAGGGGCCCACCCGGCCGACGACGAGGAGACCGATGAGCGAGCTCGAGTACCCGCAGGACCTGCGCTACACCGCGGACCACGAGTGGGTGAAGGACCTCGGGGAGGGGCGGGTGCGCGTCGGCATCACCGCCTACGCCCAGGACGCGCTCGGTGACGTCGTCTACGTCAGCCTGCCCAGCAGCGGCGAGGCGCTGTCCGCGGGCGAGGCCTGCGGTGAGATCGAGTCCACCAAGTCGGTCAGCGACGTGTACGCCCCCCTCAGCGGCGAGGTGACCGCCGTCAACGACGCCCTCGACCAGACCCCCGAGCTGGTCAACAGCGACCCGTACGGCGAGGGCTGGATGTATGAGCTGCAGCTGGCCGACGAGGCCGGGCTGGACGACCTGCTGGACGTCGGCGCCTACCGCGACCAGCTGGACTGAGCACCACCCCGACGCGAGGGACCGCAGCCCATTGTCGGGGGTGGGGGCTGAACTATCCTTGACGCAGGCGGGCATCGACGCCCGCCCGGCACGACGACCAGGAAGCAGGTGCGCAGGTGAGCGACCGGGAACGTGAGCACCACGGGTCCGTGGGCGACCCGCCCACGGCGCGGATCCCGCACGGCGCGGAGGCGCCGCACCAGGAGCGCCACTTCGAGGACGACGGCCCCCGCCTCTCGCCGGAGGACCAGCGCACCGTCGACGCGCTGCGCCCCGGCACCGCGCTGCTGATCGTGCTGCGCGGGCCCAACACCGGCGCCCGCTTCCTGCTGGACGACGCCGAGGTCAGCTCCGGGCGGCACCCCGACAGCGACATCTTCCTCGACGACGTCACCGTCTCCCGCCGTCACGCCGTCTTCGCCCGGGAGGGCGAGGGCTACGTCGTGCGCGACATCGGCTCCCTCAACGGCACCTACGTCAACCGGGAGCGCATCGACGAGGCCCGGCTCGAACCCGGTGACGAGGTGCAGATCGGCAAGTTCCGCCTCGTGTACCACGTCGGGCGGCAGTGAGCCCCAGCGGCGCACAGCACCGGTCCACGCCCGCGCCCGCCGAGGGCATGGCCATCGGGGCGGTCCTCAAGCGGCTGCAGCCGGAGTTCCCCGACCTGACCGTCTCCAAGATCCGGTACCTGGAGTCCGAAGGGCTGGTCTGCCCCGAGCGCCGGGAGTCCGGGCTGCGCCGGTTCGCGGAGGACGACGTCGAACGGCTGCGGTTCGTGCTCAGCATGCAGCGGGACCGCTACTGGCCGCTGAAGGTCATCAAGGACGCCCTCGACCGGATGGACCGGGGACTGGCGCCGGACGGGCCGGTGGCGGTGCCCGACGACTCCGGGCGGGGTGCGCCCGCCCCGGTGGCGCTGCCGACGGCCGAGGAGCTGCGTCGCCGGCGCTCGGTCCGGCTCTCGCCACGGGAGCTGCGGGAGCAGAGCGGCCTGGACAGCGCCACCTACGGCGCGCTGTGCGCCTTCGGGCTGCTGACGACCGACGCCGCCGGACGGCACGGCGCCGATGACGTGGACGTCGCCCGGCAGTGCGCGGCGCTGGCCTCCTTCGGCCTGGAGGCGCGGCACCTGCGGCTGTTCCGCGTCGCGGCCGACCGCGAGATCGGGCTGGCCCAGCAGATCCTGGAGCCGGTGCGGCGACGCCACGCCCGGGGGGCCGCCGACGCCGACCCCGACCAGCAGCAGGCCGAGGTGCTCGCGCACTCGCTGGCGCTGCACGTGGCGCTGGTCCGGGCCGGGCTGGAGCGCAGCCGCTGACGGCCGGGACACGGCCGGCTGCCGCGACGACGGACCCGGCGACGCAGAGTACCGTGGGGGTGTGAGAGAGCTCGACGTCCTCGGAGTGCGGGTGGAGATGCCCAGCAACAACCCGATCGTGCTCCTTCGCGAGCGCGACGGGCAGCGCTACCTGCCGATCTGGATCGGTGCCCCGGAGGCGACCGCGATCGCCTACGCCCAGCAGGGGGTCGAACCCCCGCGGCCGCTGACCCACGACCTGATGCTGACCATCCTGACCACCCTCGAGCACCAGCTGGAGGGAGTGGACATCACCGCCATGGAGGAAGGCATCTTCTACGCCACCCTCCGGCTCAGCGAGGGGATCGAGATCTCCTCGCGTCCCTCCGACGCGATCGCGCTCGCGCTCCGGGCCGCGGCGCCCATCCGCGCCACCGACGAGGTGATGGAGGTCGCGGGCGTCACCATGGCCATCGAGGACGAGGACGAGGTGGAGCGGTTCCGCGAGTTCCTCGACCAGGTGAGCGCCGAGGACTTCCAGGAGGGACAGGACCCGCCCGGCGCGTCCGGGTAGGCCGACTGAGGGGGAGTGGAGACCGGCGACCGGCCCGGCGCGTCGGTCGTTGACCGGGGGGTGGCCCGGGCATACGGTCTCAGGAAGAGACGACCGCTCGGGACGGGTCGTGCCAGCCGGCGCGGACCCCCAGAACGCCAGGAGGGTGCCGTGGGCACGGGTGCAGAGGTCGAGGGCGGCGGGAACGGCACGCGGCCGTCACCGTCGCAGGGACTGCTGTTCACCGACGACGTCCCGGCGCTGGAGGAGGGCATCGGCTACCGCGGCCCGACCGCGTGCCGTGCCGCCGGCGTGACCTACCGGCAGCTGGACTACTGGGCGCGCACCGGGCTGGTCGAGCCCTCGGTCCGCAACCCGACCGGTTCGGGCACCCAGCGTCTCTACAGCTTCCGCGACATCCTGGTGCTCAAGATCATCAAGCGGCTGCTGGACACCGGGGTCTCGCTGCAGCAGATCCGCGTCGCCGTCACCCAGCTGCGGGAGCGGGGCGTGCAGGACCTGGCCCGCATCACGCTGATGAGCGACGGCGCCAGCGTCTATGAGTGCACCTCCGACGACGAGGTGATCGACCTGGTCCGGGGTGGGCAGGGCGTGTTCGGCATCGCGGTCGGCAGCGTCTGGCGCGAGGTGGAGGGATCGCTGTCCGACCTGCCCTCCGAGCGTGCGCAGGACCCGCTGGAGACCCACCCCGAGGACGAGCTCTCGCGCCGCCGGCGCGCCCGCAAGACCAGCTGACCGCGGAGCGCACCACCCGTTCCGGCCCGGCCACCGGGCCGACCCTGCGCGGGCGCGGTGCTAGATTGGCGACGCCGACAATGCCGCGCGGGAGAGTCCTCACCGGCCTACGGTGAGGCGCCGAAGGGGCAAACTCCCCGGAAGCTCTCAGGCGCCCAGGACCGTGCGGACGAGGCGACTCTGAAGCGACGGTGCCGTCGTGACAGAGGGGGAGGCACCGACACCGTGAAGGAGCCTCATGACGTCCCAGCAGACGCACACCCACCCGGTCGTGACCGACGACACCGCCCCCGCCACCGCGGGGCTGACCGAGTTCGTCGGGCGGCACATCGGCCCTGACGACGACGCCGTGGCCACCATGCTGCAGGCGCTGGGCCACGACTCCCTGGAGGACCTGGTCGAGGCCGCCGTCCCCGGGGCGATCCGCACCGCCCAGCCGCTGCAGCTCGCCGCCGCCCCGACCGAGCAGGCGGTGCTGGAGGAGCTCGCCGGCCTCGCCCGCCGGAACCGGGTCGCCACCTCGATGATCGGCCTGGGCTACTACAACACCCACACCCCGCCCGTGGTGCGACGCAACGTGCTGGAGAACCCCTCCTGGTACACCGCCTACACCCCGTACCAGCCGGAGATCTCGCAGGGCCGGCTGGAGGCGCTGCTGAACTTCCAGACCGTCGTGGCCGACCTGACTGCGCTGCCCATCGCCGGGGCCTCGCTGCTGGACGAGGCCACCGCGGTCGCCGAGGCGATGACGCTGATGCGGCGGGTCAGCAAGGTCGACCAGGGTGCCGTGCTGCTGCTGGACGAGCAGCTGCTCCCGCAGACCACCGCGGTGGTCACCACCCGGGCGAGGCCGCTGGGCATCGACGTCGTCGTGGCGGACCTGACGGGGGTGCGGGACGAGGCCGCGCTGCGCCAGGTCGCCGGCGACCAGGAGGTCTTCGGCGTCGTCGTCCAGTACCCGGGCGCCGACGGAGAAGTCCGCGACTGGCGGGCACTCACCGAGGCCGCCCACGCCGCCGGGGCACTGGTCACCGCGGCCAGCGACCTGCTCGCCCTGGCGCTGCTCACCCCGCCGGGCCAGTGGGGCGCCGACGTCGCCGTCGGGTCCTCGCAGCGGTTCGGCGTGCCGATGGGGTTCGGCGGCCCGCACGCCGGGTTCATGAGCGTGCGCGAGGGGCTGCACCGCAGCCTGCCCGGCCGGCTGGTCGGCGTGAGCAAGGACGCCGACGGCGCGTTGGCCTACCGGCTGGCGCTGCAGACCCGCGAGCAGCACATCCGCCGGGAGAAGGCGACCTCCAACATCTGCACCGCACAGGTGCTGCTGGCGGTCATGGCCGGCATGTACGCGGTCTGGCACGGGCCCGAGGGGCTGCGCCGCATCGCCGAGGAGACCCACGCCAAGGCCAGCTACCTGGCCCGGGCACTGCACGAGGCCGGCGTCGAGGTGGTCACCCAGACCTTCTTCGACACCCTCACCGTGCGCGTCCCCGGGCGGGCGCGCGCGGTGGTGGCCGCGGCGCTGAAACGCGACATCAACCTGTGGCTGGTCGACGACGACCACGTGCTGCTCAGCACCGACGAGGACGTCACGCTGCACGACCTGCAGGCGGTGTGCGAGGCCTTCGGCGCCAGCGGCGGGGACGAGCTGGTGGCGGTGGACGTCGACGACAGCTGGCCGTCATGGGTGGTGCGGGAGCGGGACTACCTGACCCACCCGGTGTTTCACCGCTACCGCAGCGAGACCGCCATGATGCGCTACCTGAAGGAGCTGGCGGACCGCGACTACGCCCTGGACCGGGGCATGATCCCGCTCGGCTCGTGCACGATGAAGCTGAACGCGGCCACCGAGATGGAGGCCATCACCTGGCCGGAGTTCGCCTCGCTGCACCCGTTCGCGCCGGCCGACCAGAGCGAGGGGCTGCGCGAGCTCATCTCCCAGCTGGGGGACTGGCTGTGCGAGATCACCGGCTACGACGAGGCGACGCTGCAGCCCAACGCCGGGTCGCAGGGCGAGCTGGCCGGGCTGCTGGCCATCCGCCGCTACCACGTGGCCAACGGCGACGAGGACCGGACGGTGTGCCTGATCCCGGCCAGCGCCCACGGCACCAACGCCGCCAGCGCCGTGATGGCCGGGCTGCGGGTCGTGGTCGTCGGCACCGGCGAGCAGGGTGACGTCGACCTGGCTGACCTGCGGGCCAAGATCGAGCAGCACCGGGACCAGCTCGCGGCCATCATGATCACCTACCCCTCCACCCACGGGGTCTTCGAGGAGACCATCACCGAGCTCTGCGAGCTGGTGCACGAGGCCGGCGGCCAGGTCTACGTCGACGGCGCGAACCTGAACGCGATGATGGGCGTCGCCAAGCCCGGCGAGTTCGGGGGGGACGTGTCCCACCTGAACCTGCACAAGACGTTCTGCATCCCGCACGGCGGCGGCGGGCCCGGCGTCGGGCCGGTGGCGGTGCGGGAGCACCTGGCCCCGCACCTGCCCAACCACCCGCTGGACCCCGCGGCCGGGCCCGAGACCGGCGTCGGCCCGGTGTCGGCGGCACCGTTCGGCTCCGCCGGGATCCTGCCGATCTCGTGGGCGTTCGTCCGGCTGATGGGCGGGGCCGGTCTGACCCGCGCCGCCCAGGTGGCGGTGCTGACGGCCAACTACGTCGCCCACCGGCTGCGGGACCACTACCCGGTGCTGTACAGCGGGGAGCACGGGCTGGTCGCCCACGAGTGCATCATCGACCTGCGCGAGCTGACCAAGCGCACCGGTGTGACCGTCGACGACGTCGCCAAGCGGCTCATCGACTACGGCTTCCACGCCCCGACCATGTCCTTCCCCGTCGCCGGCACCTTCATGGTCGAGCCGACCGAGAGTGAGGACCTGGCCGAGCTGGACCGGTTCTGTGACGCGATGATCGCGATCCGGGAGGAGATCGAGGAGGCCGCGGCGGGCGACGTGGCCACCAGCGTGCTGCGGCAGGCCCCGCACACCGCGCTGTCGATCGCGGGGGAGTGGGACCACCCCTACGACCGGATGCGGGCGGCCTACCCGCCCGGCGTGGACCCGGGCCGCAAGTACTGGCCCCCGGTGCGCCGGATCGAGGGCGCCTACGGGGACCGGAACCTGATGTGCTCCTGCCCGCCGGTCGCTGACCTGGCAGAGGGCTGAGCGCCCGCGCCCGGGCGGGGCGGTCGCGGCGGTAGCCGCTGCCGCCCGGGTGTGGTTGGCTCGGACCACCAGGCACGAGGTGATCGGAGTCGAGATGGGCCAAGAGGTCAGTTCCGCGGCGTTCACCCGCGAGCAGCGGCTGAGCTACCGCGCCAAGGTCTTCCAGAACCTGGACGTCTTCGAGCGGATGCTGGAGGAGAAGAGCTTCGACTTCACGCGCCCGCAGATGGGCGTCGAGATCGAGCTGAACCTGGTCAACCACCGGCTCGAGCCCGCGCTGGTGAACGAGGCGGTGCTGGCGGACATGGCCGAGGGCGAGTTCCAGACCGAGGTGGGCCGCTACAACATCGAGATGAACGTGCCGCCGCGCCCGATGGCAGGCGACCAGGCCCGCCGGCTGGAGCGCTGGCTGCTGCAGCAGCTGGGCTCGGCCAACGACGCCGCCCGCCGCCACGACGCCCACGTCACCTGGGTGGGGATCGTCCCCACGTTGCAGCCGGAGCTGTTCGACAGCGAGTGGCTCAGCCTCGGGGTGCGGTACACGGCGCTGAACGAGGCGATGCTGCGCGAGCGCGGCGAAGGCATGGAGCTGGACATCGAGGGGCCGACCGGGGAGCGGGTCTCCAGCTACTTCGAGACCCTCGGGCCGCTGTCCGGGTGCACCTCGGTGCAGCTGCACCAGCAGGTCACCCCGCAGGACTTCCCGATGTACTGGAACGCCGCCTCGGCCGCCAGCGGCGTGCAGCTGGCGATGGGGGCGAACTCGCCGTACCTGTTCGGCAAGCGGCTGTGGGCCGAGACCCGCATCCCGCTGTTCAGCCAGATGGTCGACACCCGCTCCGAGGAGCTCAAGCACCAGGGGGTGCGCCCCCGGGCCTACTTCGGCAGGGCGTGGATCACCTCCATCTTCGACCTGTTCGAGGAGAACGTCCGCAGCTACCCGGCGCTGCTGCCGGAGCTGAGCGAGGAGGACCCGGTCGCCGTGCTGGAGGCCGGCGGCGCGCCGGAGCTGGCCGAGCTGCGGCTGCACAACGGGACGGTGTACCGGTGGAACCGGCCCATCTACGAGTCCGACGGCGGCACGCCTCACCTGCGCGTGGAGAACCGGGTGCTCCCCGCGGGCCCGACCGTCATCGACATGGTGGCCAACGCCTGCTTCTACTACGGGCTGATCGAGAAGTTCACCAGCAGCGGCCGGCCGATCTGGACCAAGATGCCGTTCGAGGACGCCGAGCACAACTTCGACGAAGCCGCCCGGTTCGGCATCGACGCCAGCCTGCGCTGGCCGGGGCTGGGCACCCTGCCGGTCACCGAGCTGGTGGGGGACCACCTGCTGTCGCTGGCCGACGAGGGGCTGTCAGGGCTGGGGCTGCGCCGGGAGGTGCGCCGCCACTACCTGGAGGTCATCGAGGAGCGCTGCCGGACCGCGCGCAACGGCTCCAGCTGGCAGGTGGCGGCCACCGGCCGCTACGAGGCGGCCGGCCACCCCCGGGAAGAGGCGCTGCGGTTGATGTTCGGTGACTACGTCGAGCACATGGACTCCAACTTGCCGGTGCACACCTGGCCGCTGCCGGAGCCGGAGCGGGTGGCCCCCGCCGAGAGTTCCGCCCGGGAGCCGGCCGCCGCGCGCTGACGTCGCCGAAAGGAGAGAGGGCATGATCCTCATCGTGGTCAAGTTCCCGGTGAAGCCGGAGCACGCCGAGCAGTGGCCCGCGATCGTGGCCGACTACACCGCCGCCACCCGCGCCGAGCCGGGCAACAAGTGGTTCGAGTGGTCACGCAGCCTGGACGACCCCCACGAGTACGTCCTCGTCGAGGCCTTCGAGGACGACGCCGCCGAGGCGCACGTGGGCTCGAAGCACTTCGCGACGATGCGGCGGGAGTGGCCGCAGTACCTGAGCGCGACGCCGCGGATCATCTCCCGGCAGGTGGAGGGGGAGGACTGGGACCGGATGGGCGAGCTGCAGGTGGACTGAGGCTCGCCGGCGGTGGGTCAGGCCTCGACGCCGGGGTCCGGGCTCAGGTTCCAGGCCTCGATGACGGGGTCCTCCCGGTGGTGGCCCAGCACCCCGATCGCGCCGGCGTGGAAGGTCAGGTGCGCGGCGAACCGCGGTGCCTGCTCCAGGTAGACGGCGGTGAGGATGCGCAGCGCGTGGCCGTGCCCGCACAGCACCACGTCGCCCTCGTGCCGGTGCGGGGTCACCGCCGCGAGCACCCGGGAGGCGCGGGCCGCTACCTCCTCGACCGTCTCCCCGGGGGTCTCGCCGGGCTCGATGGGGTCGGTGAACACCGACCACGGTCGGCCCCGCTCCTCGCGGACCTCCTTGGTGGTGCGCCCTTCGAAGGCGCCGTAGTCCCACTCCCGCAGGTCCTCGTCGACGGCGTCGCTCTGCAGCCCGGCCAGCTCGGCGGTGCGGCGGGCCCGCTGCAGCGGCGAGGTGCGCACGTGCACGACCTGGTAGCGGCCCAGCAGCGGCGCGAGCGAGCGTGCCACCTGCTCGCCCTCGGGCAGCAACGGCAGGTCGGTGACGCCGGTGTGCTGCCCGCTGCGGGACCACTCGGTGTCGCCGTGCCGGAGCAGCAGCAACCGGCCCGGTGGGGGATCGGGGGCGTCGTCGGCAGTCGTCATCCTGGCAGGCTAGCTGCCATGGCTGCCGCTGGCCTCCGCGACCTCCGGCGCACCGTGACGCTGCCCACGCCGGTGCGCGCCGATGTCGGCTGACCGGGCCCGCCGCGCGAACCGGCCGCTGCGGCGCGCCCTCGGGCTCCGCGATGCGGTCGCGGTCGGGCTGGGGGCGATGGTCGGTGCCGGGGTGTTCGCGGTCTGGGCACCGGCCGCCGC